>NZ_JABAZW010000013.1:3520-78857 GCF_018608325.1 Brevundimonas sp.
AGGTCGCGACGACCCGAGGCGGCTTACCGCGCTTCTTGAGGTCTGCTTTCGCGGTTTCAATGGCGACGCGAGAGGGGTTGCCGAACAAGCCTAGGGTCGCGACGACAACCCCGTTGTGCGGTTCGAGAAGCTTGTCCATCTCTATGATGCAGGAACAGGTCATGCTGCAGCTTCCATGCTCACCGGAACAGCCAGGGCCGAACCCGATGGATTGTTGTCAGGGGAAAAGCCGTCGTCGTTCGTTGCGCGGAGGCGGCAGTTCATGGCCTCGCCAAGACGGACGGCGCGTTCGACAGAGCGGACCTGAAGCTCGATCAACGTCCCGAGGATTTCACGGGTGAAGGCGTCTTCCTCAGGGTGGTTGAGATGGCCCCAGAGCTGCTGCTCCTTGCGGATTTCCTCAATGGCCGCGTCGATTGCCGACATGGTCGCACCCTCTTTGAGGGTGTTGATGCATTGGGCGCGGTTCATGCTGCGTCCTCGAAGACGCTCAGCCGAAATACAGGTCGAGCATCGATCAGCACGAAGGGTGGCTTTTGCCGGGCGTTGAAGCGCTCGAACCGGGCGTAGGTCACCGCCACATGTTCGGGTGAGTTCCAGCGCGTGATCGTAACGGTTCGGTCGGCGCGATCCTTCGCCGCCACCGGCGTGTCATGGACCTCTCCGTCGAACCAGCACTGTGTGATTGCCAGGTCGAAGTTGCTGACCAGTTGTTCGCCCGTGAATGGGCCGACGCTGGGGCGGGCGATAATCTGGACCGGAAAGCCCCGGAACGTGCCGTCAAGAACACCCTGGACAGCATTCACCCAATCAGGCGCGTCCTCGTATTCAGTATGATCCATCAGCGAGATTTCAAAGCCCGCCGCCGCCAAGGCGACGATCTCTGACTCCAGCTCGTATGCGCTGCGAACATCCACGAAGATGTCGATGTCCTTGGCGTCTACGTCCAAGAGATGGTCGCGCACCGCGCCGCCAGCGATGACCACGCCAGTGCCGAAGGCGGCTACGACAGGCGCCATCATGGCATCCCAAAGCGCCGGACCATTTTCAGCAGCCGGGATCATGCCGCCACCTGCGTGATGGTCGGCTCGCCACGGATCGCGGCCCAGCAAGCGTCTTCGCTCGCATAGACGGTCAGATCATCAGTCTGGTCGTACTCGTTTTCCCAGCCGTCATTGGTGCGGGTTTCGGAGACTTCCATCACCAGCCAGCCGCCGAAGACGGCAACCGGTCGGACGGAGCGAAACTGGCGGCGACCGAAGTTGTCGGTCGTGCGGAGTACGTAATCGTCAAACTTGACGGCGACGTAGGCGCTGGGGGTGTTGGATTGGGCCTGCATCACGCCACCGCCTGAAAGCTCGGCGAGACCATCGCGCCAGCGACTTGCAGCAGGACGGCGCGTTGAGCGGGGTGCAGTGCGGCGTACAGCCTTTGGAGTTCATCCGAACCCGGTGGGTTGCCAGTCGACAGGTCGCCCATCGCCTCCGCGAGAAACTCCACCGGGGAGCATCCCAGCGCCTTGCACATGGGAACCAGCGTCGAGATGGCGACGCGATTGACGCCCCGCTCGTACTTCTGAACCTGCTGAAAGGTCACGCCAGCTGCCGACGCGACCTGCGCCTGGCTTGCTCCGCGCTCGCCGCGCAGACGGCGGATCGTTGCGCCGATCTTCTGGTCGATTTCGTCTTGGGTTTGCATCAGCGCGCCCCCAGCGGAGCAGCGGTCTTGGCGACTAGCTGGCGTTGAAGAGCAATCTGTTCGGCAAGACCGCGGAGAGCGGCTTGGTAGGCGGTCTGGCGATCTGTGGCGGCGGTCTGCATCAGTCCCTCCTTGGGCGTGGAGGAATATTCACCTGAGATGAATGTTCACGTCAAGTGAAAAGTTCACCTGTGGTGAATACACGACCGATCCTGACGCCGACGTTCTGGACAACGTCGGTTCGCCACGGAATCAGTGGGCCGTTAACGAATGGGCGGGATATGAAGAAACAGCCTCGATACTGCGTAGCTCCGTTCCGCCGCCGAAAGGGCGAGTTGGAGCCACGCGATATCGTTGAATGCTTGGACGAGAACACAGCCTTCCGGCGCGGAAAGGCCATGATGCCGCGCGTGGACGGCATGGTCTTTTTCAAGATCGAATGCCGCGAAGACGGCGACATCTGGAGTGAGGTCGAGCTTCTAGCTACGGTTGGGGAGGTTCCGCCAGAGACAGAGGCCGCCTAGTCAAAGCTGTTGTTCACCTTTGAGGTGCCGGAGCGGGGGCATAAAGAGCCAAGGCAACACAACCAGACTCGACTCTTCGACCCAACCTTGGATAGTCAAAGCTACGCTTGGGAGGGCTTGATGCCAAAGAAGGTCACAATTCAGTATCGCCAACTGAAAACGGAAGGGCTGTGGGAGGGCGTCGAGCTCAAGAACATGCTTGTAGACGTCCTGCGCCGACAAGGGCGAGGCGGTAAAGTCGTCGCTGAGAATGCAAAGTTGCGGATCATTGATATTGATCAGGACAACAGCTTCGTAATTCTGAACAAACTATCAGATCCGACAACCTGGGACGGACCAATTCTGTCCGGACAGGTCATTCACTTGCAGGAAGGTTCAGACGTTCACGCCGTCCTGCAGTCACTCGATGACGACACAAACGAATTCGTCGTCCAAAACCTGAATGTCGGCGAGACCGCACGGGTGCTCAAGGGCGCCCTCTATTTTGCCATCGTCGGCAATCACGTAGGCCTTATTGAAGGCCAGCAAGTCCGAGGGCGAACGCTTGAGCGATACCTGACGGCCCTTTTGCAGCAGTCCGAAGAGCTCGAACCGGGGCAGGCAGTCATCCTAACAAGCAAATTCCTAAGTGGAGACGGGAAAGAGCTGTCTGAATCGTCCGAGATCACCGTCGCTGCCGTCCCCAACAAAGGCGACGGAACCCCAAGCACCGACCGCGCGACACAGATAATAGAGCGGGAGGCGGCTAGGGCGCGTGAAGAGGGCGCAACGGTTTTTGACGTGCTGCGCACTTTGAAGTGGGCACCCGAAGCCATTGAAAGCCTGAGGGCCGAAGTGCCAGATGATGGGTGGATTGAGGGCTTCTTCAAGGTGCTAATTAAGGAGAAGAAGAACCGCAAAAAACCCATCAGTCGCGCCACCATCAATGAGGCTTTACGCAATATTGACGCAGCAGACCTTGGGCTGCGTGGCGAAGGAAGCGAAAAAGGCGGCATTGTTAAGCTGTCAACGCAGCGCCAAGTGGAGACCGACGGGTCGCTTCTAAATCCCACCAGTGCTATGGAACAGATTGTGAACGCCCTTAGGGACTGGTCTGTCGCTGGAAAGATCGATTGCGCCTTCGAATAACAGACGCGCTGGCAATTTTAGTTGGCCTCGCATTGGGGGTCGCTCTGCCGTCAGGCACGTTTAACGGCGATCCTGGTCGTTTCTTGGTCACGTTCCTAGGATTGATGGCAGCAAGCATTCTGCCATCAATCTCATTGATTCTTGGTAGCATGACGGCGCAGGGGCGGTCGGTCCATGCGCTAGGGCAACTGGGCGATGAGCTGGAAGCGGCGGTCGATGCCCTCTTTTTGATTTTCGGTACAACGGCCTTGGTAGTCATGGCCCTGATTGCCCTTGCGATCCCTACGCCGGCCTTTTTGGGGCCACCACTAGTTTCTGTGATTTTGGAGCGAACTGGCCAAGGATTTGTGGCCGCCGCGACTGGGCTAATTTTGGTCCGCAGTAGCCAAATACCAGCAATACTTCGCCGAAGCTTAGCTATCCGTCGTCAGATCGCGATTGAGGAGGCGAAGCGTCAGACCTTGGCCAAGGCTCCACCAACGCATGCCACACGAAGCGGCTTTCCGACACATCCTGATTTTGGCAAGACGGTCGACCTGAAGGACATTCAGAAAGAGTGACGCTCAGCCATTCGGCAGATTAACTCGCCTTACGACGCGACGGCTTTGCTGTGGGGGGAGCCACCGCTTCCGCGACATGAATGGCCGCTGGCGCAACAACCTCGTTCAACACGCTCTTGAGTCGACGAAGCTTCATCGCCTCCTCTGGGGGCATTAGAAGCTCATGAGGCGCTATGTTGATGAAGGCAGCGATCTCGTGGATCTCCGACGACTTCGGCTCCTGAACGCCATGCCAGACCTTGTTCGCCTTGGCGGGAAGCCAGTCCAGTCCAGTCACCAGATCGCGCTGCTTCTTGCCCGCGACGGCGAACCATTCCTGCAAATACCAAAGAGGCGTCTCGGGTGCGGCCATGTTCACATCATGCGAACACGCGCTTGAGACGTCTGTAAGCCCTAAGTGAAAATCTTTGCTTGACCGAATGTTCACCTGAGGTGAATATACGTCATGACCCTCGCTCAACACCGTAAGTCGCTCGGACTGTCGCTTGAGGCGCTGGCCATCAGGCTTGACCTCGCCCCATCTAGCAAGAGCTGGCTGAGCGAAATCGAAAATGGACGCCGTGACGCGTCGCTACGTTTGGCGCTGAAGATCGAGCGCTGGAGCAATGGCGCCGTCCCCGCCGCATCCATCTGTGGTGAACTTCGCAAGATCGCGAACGACCCGTCACCCCCATCCGCCGAGGCCGCATAGATGGCCCAGGCTCCGAAATCACGCCGCGTACAGTCTGGCGTGACCGTCTCGCCGGGAGGATGGCCCCTCCCCCTCCACCGATCCTCTCGGCGGGACACCCTCACATGCTGACCCCGGATGAACTCGACGAGCTTCGGGAGGTGTTGCGCCAGGAACTGGCCCGCGCCCTTCACCCGAGCGTCCTGCGCCCGGCCACACCCCTTCCCGCCAACGACAGGGCTCCGCTCACCCCAGAACCGCCCGAGGCCGCCTAAACAATGACTGACACCCGGACAATTCCGCTCACGAAGGGCTACGAGGTTGTCGTTGATGCCGCTGACTACGGCTGCCTGGCAACCTACCGCTGGCAAGCAAAGGTGGTAAGGCGCACTCCAGCCTCTAAGCCGCATATCTGCGCCGTTCGATCCACCGGCGGCGGTGGCCGCAAACGCATGATCTACATGCACCGTGAAATTATCGGCGCAAAAGCGGGTGAGATCGTCGATCACATAAACCGCAATCCTCTCGATAATCGACGAGTGAATCTTCGGATTGCGACGCGGTCTGGCAATGCGGTGAACCGTGAGTACGTCAATCCGACAGGATTCCGGGGCGTCCATCCGGTCAAGCGGCGCTTCCGCGCGTCGTTGTCGGTGGACGGCTTCGTTCACCGGACCGCCATTTACGACACCCCTGAGGACGCCGCTCGTGAATACGACCGGCTCGCCATGGCGCACCACGGCGCGTTCGCCGTCGTCAACTTTCCAACGCAACCCACAGAACCTCCGCCTCTGAACGCTGCCTGAGTAGGCCCGAACAGACGAGCGGTCAGCAAATAACGAAACCAGATCAAACGGAGAACACTGTGAGCGCCGCGTTCGTCAAATCCCTGACCCGACAGATTGAAGATCGTATGGGCGGAAGCGCCAAGGCCGCTGCAGCTGCTGGCGTCTCTCAGGGCCGCTGGTCCAGCTACGTCAACGAAGGCAACGACGCCTACGCCACCACGACCATCCCGCTCCACCGCTTCATGAAGGTAGCGGGACCGGACGAGAAGTCGGCCCTGCTGAGTGTCTGGAGCCACGACTTCGCCACGCCCGGCGATTGCCTGAACACCGAGGCCAGCCAAGTCACCGAGGCGTCGGCGGAACTGCAGCGCGTCGTGCGTGAGGCCAAGGCCCGAGCTGGCGACGGCCCGATCTCACAGATCGATCAGGCCCGCATCCTCAAGCTGGTCCTGATCGTCCACGCCGAAGCTGACGACGTGCGCTCCACCCTGATCAACAAAGGGGCTGCGTGATGGGCGCGCTATGCCAGACGCCCACCAATCAGGGGCAGCACGTCTTTCGCATAGGCGACGACCGGGCCGTAAAATCGGTAGCTGGTCACCGGCTGCTGGCTGATGGGCTGGTCTCACTAACTCTTCCGCCAAGGCCGCTGACCGAGTCGGAAGCTAAGCGGCTGGCTTGGGGAATCCTGGCAGACCTTGCGCCGGATGAAGTGGCCCCTATTCCGCAGGTGGTGAACTACCGCGAAAGCGGTCGCTGTCAGGTCCTAACCCATCTGGCCGAAGGTCCCCGCCGCATACCCCAGTTGGCGGACTTGCTGAACTGGAACAGGCGCACCGTCGAGAGGCGGCTGGCAGAACTGATAGGCGACGGTCGCGTCAAGCGTGTCGCCCACTCACCCTACGACATCACTTTCGAAATCGACCGGGAGGCTGCGTGATGTTCGGCTTCCGCTCCCGCAACCGCGTCACTCGCGCCAAGGCCGCTTTCGAGGCGGCTCACACCGAGCACAAAGCCGCCCAGCGCCGCCAAGACACCCGCCGAATGTCAATCGCAGCGGCAAACCTTCGGGCTGCGAACACTGAGTTGATGGCCGCCGAAGCCGCCGCTCATCCCAAGCCCGCACACCTTCCAACCCCACACGGAGCCTGAACATGGCTGACGACGCTAATTTCGATGCTGGACCTGACGTCCTGAACTCTGCCGCCCAAGGTCGCCTGCGCAGCATCATCGAGCGTGTCGAGCGCTTGGAAGAGGATAAGGCCGCCGTCCAGAACGACATCAAGGAGGTCTTCGCCGAAGCCAAGGGTGAAGGCTACGACGTGAAGGTGCTGCGCAAAGTCATCCGCATCCGCAAGCAGGACAAGGCCAAGCGTCAGGAAGAGGAATCCATCACTGACCTGTACCTCTCCGCCCTTGGGGAGATCTGACCATGGCTGGATCAGTCAACAAGGTCATTCTGGTCGGCAATCTGGGCCGCGATCCGGAAATCCGCTCCATGCCGAACGGCGACCGCATCGCCAACCTGTCGATTGCGACCTCGGAAACCTGGCGCGACAAGTCCTCGGGCGAGCGCAAGGAAAAGACCGAATGGCACCGTGTCGTCGTGTTCAACGACAACATCGTCAAGGTCGTCGAGAACTATGTGAAGAAGGGCTCGACCGTCTATATCGAGGGCGCGCTTCAGACCCGCAAATGGACCGATCAACAGGGCGTCGAGAAGTACTCGACCGAGATCGTGGTCAGCCGCTTCAAGGGCGAACTGACGATGCTGGGCGGCAAGCCTGAGGGCGCCGATCGCGCCGACGACACCCAATCTCACCAATCGACCAGTCGTCAGGACAGCTATGACCTGAACGACGATATTCCATTCTGAGGGCTCGCTCATGGCCCGTCCTCAGACCCACACCGTTCAGCAGGCCTACATCGGGCGTGACGGCAAGCCCCGCTGCTTCGTCAAAGGCCACACGCTCCCCCTGTTCACGGACAAAATCCTGAACGAGGGCGACGCCGTCGTGATCCGCGGTAATCGCGCGGAGCGTCCAGCATGACCCGCGCCACCAACAGCGGACACCCCGGCGCTGGCCAGTACGCCACCAGCCGTCGCGGCGGCGTGTCCATGAACGACATCTGGCAGGCACAAGAAGCCATCGGGCAGCGCGCTACGCCGTCGATGATCGCCCGCTACCTGGGCCGCTGCGAGATCGACGTGCGCGTCCTGATGACGCCGGAGGCCGCAACGTGAGTGCCGGTCCTGAAGCCCGCCTGCAATTTGCCGTCGCCCGCTTCCTTGGCGTCGCTTGCCCAGACCTTCTGTGGTCGCACTTCCCGGCTGGGGAAGACCGCAATGCTATCGTGGGCCGCAAGCTGAAGGACATGGGCCTCAAACGGGGCTGGCCTGACATCATCCTATGCCTGCCGGGCGGTGTTTTGGGCGCCATCGAACTGAAAGCCCCCACTGGTCGCCTGTCGCCGGATCAAATCGCCTTCCGCGAAGCCCTGATCGCCGCTGGTGGTCAGTTCGCCCTGTGTCGGTCACTGGACGACGTAGAGGCCTGCCTTGCCGCCTGGAACGTCCCGCTACGAGCGAGGGCGCAATGAGGGTCACTGGTCAGGAAGTCATAGCCTATGTGGCGGAATTCTACGATCTGAGCGTTGGCGACCTGAAGGGAACCAGTCGGGCAAGGCGTCTGGCTCGGCCACGCCAGATCGCTTGCTATGTGATGCGGTGCGTCTGCCCGCATCTGAGCTTTCCAGCCATAGGACGCCTTCTTGGGGGGCGCGACCACACGACTGTGCTTCACGCAGTGAGCAAGGTGTCGGAGTTGATGGCTGACGCCCACGGATTTGAATCCGATGTCGCCGACATCCTGGCCCACTTTTATCGGCCAACGTCAGCGGACCTATACCTGCGCGCACGGATCATTGACGCTGAGCGTCACCTTGAGGCGCTGAAGGCGCAGGCTGCTGGATCACCCGCCCTGTTCGAGGCCGCAGCATGAGCGCCATCGCTTACTTGCAGCGACTTCTCGACGCCGGACTAGCCCTGGACGTCGCCATGATCGCTGCGCGTGAGCATGAGGCAGTGATGGCTGAATCCGGCCCACGCCGGTCAAAGGGAGCGCTACGCCAAGCTCGATACGAAGAGCGAAAGCGTCAGAAAGCGTCAGAAAGCGTCAGAAATGACGCTTCTGACGATACTCCTTCCCTCCCTTCTTCCCCCCACACCCCCCAACAACCCACCCATCCACGGGGAGATATATCTACCCCGCGCGAGAAGGCCGTTTCGAAGGCTGACCACGCCAAGGCCTTCGTCGAGTTCTGGACTGCCTACCCCCGGAAAGTCGGCAAGGACGCGGCGGCCAAGGCGTTCACCAAGGCGCTGGCGCGGGCAGACGGTCCAGACCCGATTTCAACGATCCTCGACGGCCTGCGCAGAGCCCTCCCCGGCTGGGACGATCCGGAATTCATCCCCCACCCGACCACCTGGCTGAACCGAGGCAGCTGGAACGACGACGCCCCCATACCCCGCCGAGATCACCATGACCGCCCTGCAAACGATCACCGCCCCCGCCCTTCCAACGCCGCGCCTTCCCGTGCCGAGCGTGGTCAATCAGCCGCTCTTGCAGTGCTTGCTCGCCGGGGGGCTCTACCGAGACAAGATCAAGGCTGGAGTGCTTTCGACGAACCACCTTCCGGACCTGCGCCAGCTGGTGGCGGAGCTGGAGCCTTCGGTTCGCCCCGCCACGCTGCCTGAGGCCGCAGCAGTTCTTGACCGGCTGTTTGCCCACTACTTGCGGCCAGACCTGCCGAACCACATCGAGGAGAACCGCCTCGACGACTGGTACGACGACCTGGAGGGCATCCCGCTGGACATCCTGCAGGCGGCTGCGCGGGACTGGCGCCGGAGCGAGGCCAAGTACGCCCCGACGCCCGGGCAGTTCCTCGAAAAGACCAAGCGCTACACCGACCCTCGGACCTACGCCTACAACATCGGACGCATGGTGATTGAGGCTTTGGAACAGATCGAAACCCAGAAGGCCGCAGCATGAGCAAAGCCCGCATAAAGAACGGCAAGCCCAAGATCCGCTCCAAGGGCGGCCGCCCACGCAAGGAAGGCGCACGCTATCCCTCAGGAGAGCTTCGCCCCGCTGGTCCGAACCCCGAGGTCATCGTCCGCCGCAAGGCCCTATGCGGAGACATCACCATGGCGACGAACCCCATCGACGTGATGCTGGCCAATCGCTGGATCACGGAGGACCAGCACCGCACCGCCGCGCGCTATCGTCAGGACCATCGATCGGCAGCCCTGTGCGGTCCGACCGTACCGACCCAGCGCGACCTTTCAGCCCCAGAAGGCGTCGACACCCGCGACCAGTCTTTCGCCACCATGCCCGACAAGGACATCGCCGCCGTATGGGATAGCGCCATGAGCCGCACGCCGCCTGCCGCGAATGACCAGCACGCCGGTCAGGCCCGCGCGATGGACCGCTACCGTGAGGCCAACCGTATCCTGACCGTGGCCCAGCGCAACGAGGTCAACGACGTAGTGCTACTCGACAGTTGGCCCCAATGGGTTCTCCAGCGCCGCGCCGGGAACTTCACGTCGTCATGGGAGAGAAAGCGCGAGCTGTTGATCGACGGCCTGGACTTGATCCAGGAGATCTATGGCCCACGGAGGAAGGCGGCATGAGCAAGGATCTGCGCCCGAGACGCTCCCCTTGCTCGACCCAGGTCGCCCCTTGATCAAGCCAACTTCTCCAGCGAAGCGTCATACCTCTCACGAGCCACTGCGAGCGTAGCGCGGGCCTGTGTTCTGGATGGCTCGTCCAGACTCTGGCGGAAGCCTTCATGAGCGGCGCACAGAGCAGCTAAAGCGCAGTCCCACTCGACAATATCCGGGTCATTGAAGTCGATCATCTGCCCGATCCTTCCCTCACATTCTGAGTAGGAACGGCCCAGACTGATAATCCGACCTGCGGCCAAACTTCGCGGCAGACCGAAGCGTGCCTATGAAGGATGCTCCTGCGCAGCCAATGCCTCCACGAGATCGGTAATCGCCTCGCGCTGACTGGCTGGAAGATCACCCCACGCCCTGAGCAACCGCTCAGCGCCAATGACCGTGGTCTCTTCGGTGCCGTAAAGCTCTCCAATGCTGCACCGTAGCACCTTGGCTAGAGCAGGCATTTTGTCGGAGGGCACCCGGTTCTTGCCTACAAGGTATTTCTGCACTTGCTGGAATGAGACCCGCAGGGCGTCGCCAAGCTGGGCCTGGCTCAAACCAAGCTCAGCTCGACGACTGTTTATATTCTCCGCAATTCGAGTCGTGACTTCCTTATCTTCCGCCATCTCGGCCATGCCGCACTCCCACTGAAACGCTTGATCACAAGGGCGCCCGACTGAAAGCTAACGCAACGGCACCCTCAGCGAAATGACGTCTGGTTATTCGAGGCGTTGAAACCCTCCAGATGCGTCAAGGTGATGTGCCGATTGGCTGCAGAAGCCGCGCCAACCTTCTCAGTCGGAACTATGTAGTCCAGTCACGTAGTCGCATCCGCCTGAGTCTGGCGTAGCACGCCCTCAACAAGCAGCAAGGTTCGCAGACGTAGCAATAATTTACAGTTCAGGACGATAATTATTCGCAATCAAGCTTTACTGTATCGCAAAACTCTCTAACGGTTTCGCCGCGCAACTTTAGGGGGCGTGGGGTGAGTGCCGAACCTTCATTGGCTGCGGCGCTAGGGGCGGCCCGTCTTCCCTCCAAACATGAGGCCGGGCCGCTCTTCCTCTTTTTTCTGACCGAGTGAGTGCGGCATTCTTACTCAGCGAAATACGGCGAGACCCCGTATTTCTACGTAATCAGAATTCAGAACCAGTTAACCGAGCAAGCGCAGCCTCAACGTGCCAGCCTATGGAGGGAAAGATGGCGCGTAAGATCGGCTTTGACCAAGCTGTGAAGCTGCTAGGACAAGCGAGACTTCTTCCAGAGGAAGAAGCCCCAGACACTGACGATCTTGAGAAGATCGTATTGCGCCAAACGCCCATGCACTGGGAACAGGCGGCCACCATTCTCGACGAAGTTGCGTACAATATGCAGGCAGGCGCCAGGTGCGACGGCTTGGACATCGCTGCTGTAAACCGCATCGGGTTCTGGCTACGTCAGCTTGACGTTGATGAGCGCATCAAGACCGCGACCTCTGTTCACGCCGCACGCAACAAAGCTGCTTGACGGCGAATCCGAACCAGCCAATAATTCGGCAAATGAAAGCCTCGGAGTTTTGCGCTCCGGGGCTTTTTCGTGCCCGACGCACACGCCAACCTGCGACATTCCGTCAATCGGGCAACCATCTCCCTGCGTTGACTCCAGCGTGTAGACAAGACGATCCTCAGTTGCCCCAATCAGAGGGCTCAGGAGGATGATTTGTTCAACGCCAAGCGAATTGCCGTAGGTTTGTCTTCTCTATCCATTCTTGCTGCTGCCGTTGCAGTAGCAGCTACCGCGCCCGCTCAACCCGCAGCGGCTGCCGGTCAGAGCTCCTTCCGGATCTACGAGTTCACCTACTACTCGGATGCAAATCATTCGACCGTCGTTGGATATGCCCGGCAGGCTTGCTCGCCAAATGATCCCGGCTTCCAACAGTGGGGAACGGTGACGCAGTACGTCGTGTCCAATCCAATAGGCTACTGCAGCCCTGATGATGGCGGTGTGATCCACTAAGCTTCGGCTGACGAATAGCTGGAAGGCCCCAGGCGTCGCCCGGGGCCTTTTTCGTGAACCAGCCTAGCAGGTAAAGGGCTGGAACGTTTGATGAAGCGTCCTCTGGCCATATGGCCCGCGAACGGTCCCATCACATTCTACAATGCGATAACCGGTCTCGTTGGTGTGCTCGTAGGTTGAATACCAACGGTAGACACCAGGCGTTCCGGGGGGCGGATAGTTTGGATCAAACTGCGCATTGGCCACGGTCGTCGGCACAACAAAAGCGGCGGCAGTCAACGCTGCTATAAAGAGCTTCTTGAACATTCTTTCCTCCACAATCCCCGCACGTGCGGAAACCAACCCAATCATCAATCGGTGATTGTGGCAGTTAAAAACCTTGTCATTGCGGTTGACTGGGAGCCCGCTGACCATGTTCGGAACTACGGGAATGGCTGGATCACCAAGGTCACCCTATCAACCACAGGTTTGCGCGGAGATTTTACCAAGCCTTAACTCCCGGCAACTGAAGCAAGAATTCTTTTCTAGAAGCGGGGGCTTCAGTTGCAGATCATCAGCGGCTTTTCAGAGGTGTTGCACCGTGAACTGATGGTTTCAGGACACGAGCACGTCTCCAGCACCAACGAGATTGCCTTCAGCGTGGGCGGCGTCAGCGCCAAGATGCGAACCCGTGAACCCATCATCTTGGCCACCGGAGATCGGATTGCCGTTTGCGGAGAGTTCGGCAAGGGCGGCGTGTTCAACGCCTACGCTTTGATGAACTACACACGCGGCGTCTCCGCCAGCTGCGCCGCCAGCGCAAACGAGATACTTGGCGTAATCTTCATCATCTTTGGTGCCGCGTTCGCAATCGTGGGTGTCGGCCTTCTGTTCGTGGCACTCGGCATCTGGCTGCTGAGAGAAAACAAAAAAATGAAGGCGGCCGAGACAATGCTGCACGATCCACATAGTCGAGATGCTAGCGCGGGGTCGGCGGCGTAGCATTGCGGTTCTCACCGCCTTGGAAGATTATCAATCGCAGGTCGGACGGGAGAGCGTCGCCCGAGGTAACCGCCCCGCCGATCTGAGGCTATCCTGCGTCGCCGTCCCGCTACAGCGGACTTGAACGGGACCGGCCGGACGTGACCGGCCGGCAGGGTCGAAAGGTCCGTCCCGTGAGAATACGGAGGGCCGATGCCCGCTCTCTCCAACCCCAAGCATGAGCGGTTCGCTCAGGCCTTGGCCAAGGGCAAAAGCCAAGCCGAGGCCTACGCTGACGCTGGCTACAAGCCCAGCGAGCCGAACGCGTCTCGCCTGACAAGTAATGACAAGGTGCAGGCGCGCCTCTCAGAGCTTCAGGAACGCGCCGCAACTCGCACCGAGATCACGGTCGCCAGTATCACTGAACGCCTGCTCGCCATCGCCACCAAGGCTGAGAAAAGCCGGGAGGCTCCGATGCTTCAGGCCGCACGAGCCAGCCTCATGGACGCTGCGAAGCTGAATGGCCTCGTCGTCGACAAGTCATCGATCGACGCCCGGGTTACAACGCCCAAGACGCTGAACGACTTCTATGGCGGCGAGAGCGACGCTTAACCCGGCGCTTCGGGATTTCTGGCGCACACCCGCCCGCAACAGGGTTCTGAAGGGCGGCCGGTCTTCATCGAAGAGCTGGGACGCAGCAGGGTTCGCGATCTTCCTCGCGGCGAACTATCGGGTTCGGTTCCTCTGCACCCGCCAGTTCCAGAACAAGATCGAGGAGAGCGTCTACACGCTCCTCAAGATCCAGATCGAACGCTTTGGCCTGAAGGCCGAGTTCACGATCCTGAACAACCGGATCGTCCACAACACGACCGGGTCAGAGTTCATCTTCTACGGCCTGTGGCGCCACATCGACGAGATCAAGTCGCTCGAGAACATCGACGTGTGCTGGATCGAAGAGGCCCACAACCTCACCAAGGCGCAGTGGGAAATCCTTGAGCCGACCGTTCGGAAAGACGGCTCGCAGTTCTGGATCATCTTCAACCCACGCTTGGTGACGGACTTCGTTTATCGGCGCTTCGTCACGAACACGCCACCTGACACCGTCGTCAGGACGATCAACTACACCGACAACCCCTTCCTCTCGCCTACGATCCTGAAGGTGATCGAAGCCAAAAAGGCGGAGGACGAAGAAGAGTATCGCCACACCTACCTCGGCGAGCCTCGGGAAGACGACGACGCGGTCATCATCAAGCGCTCGTGGATCCAGGCAGCGATCAACGCGCGGAGTGTGCTTGGACTGCCTGCGTCGGGACGGCGCCGCATCGGTTTCGACGTTGCTGACGGCGGCGATGACAAATGCGCCACGGTCGAGGCATGCGGGATCGAAGCTGTCCGGGTCGATGAATGGAAGGCCGGTGAGGACGAACTTCTCAAGTCGGCGTCTCGCGTTCACGTCCAGGCCGTCGAGAGCGGTGCCGAGATCGACTACGACAGCATCGGCGTCGGGGCCTTTGCAGGCGCCCATTTCGCCAGCCTGAATGAACAGAAGGCTGCGCAGGTCGCCTATCACAAGTTCAACGCCTCGGGCGCGATCCTGAACCCCAAGGCTCGGATCGACCCAAAGGACCCGAAGAGCCCGCTCAATGCGGACTTCTACCTCAACCTCAAGGCTCAGGCGTGGTGGGAAGTGGCGGCCCGGTTCCGCAACACCTTCAACGCGGTCAACCGGGGCATGCAGTTCGACGAGGGCGAGTTGATCTCGATCTCTCCCGACTGCGATCACCTCGACACCCTGATCGATGAGCTTTCGACGCCACGGCGCGACTACGACGGGAGCGGCAAGGTGAAGGTTGAAAGCAAAAAGGACCTGGCCAAGCGGGACATTCCGTCGCCGAACAAGGCTGATGCGTTCGTGATGGCGTTTGCCCAGCGCGAGGCTGGCTCCACCGTCGCCATGTTCCTGAAGAGCAGGCACCGCTGATGAGCGCCCGCCATATGCTCGTGAACCGCGCCGTCCGCACGCTGCAGGCCATGTTCCCCGGCTTCGGGTTCGGCAGCCAGAAGCACAACCACGCGGCGGACTTCGGCTATCCCGACCAGATCACGTTCAACGAGGCCTACGACGCCTACTGCCGCAACCCTCTGGCCCATGCCGCTGTCGAGAAGACGGTCGGCAAGACCTGGGAGGACAACCCCTTCCTCCAAGAGTTCCAGCGGGACGGGACCGAGAAGGGCGACCAGGGCGAAACCAAGGGCGAAGCAGCCATCCGCCAACGGTTCGCCGATCTGCGCGTCTGGCAACATCTCGCCGAGTGCGACCGGCGTGGCCTCGTCGGCGGCTATTCCGGCCTGATCCTGCGCCTTGCCGACAACAAGCAGCTACGGGAGTCGGTTGACCGGGTTCCGGGTGGTCTGGACGGTCTGGTCGAGGTCATCCCGGCATGGGAAGGCCAGCTCACAGTCAACGAGTGGGACCAAGACGAACGCTCGCCCACCTACGGTCAACCGAAGATGTACGCCTTCGCGGAATCGGCGGTCGGCGACGCCAAGCAGCCCCGCCAGTTCAGCATCCACCCCGACCGGGTCATCATCTGGTCGCGCGACGGCACGCTGAACGGTCGCTCAGCTCTTGAGCCCGGCTACAACGCCCTGCTCGACCTGGAGAAGATCAGGGGCGGCGGCGGCGAAGGCTTCTGGAAGAACGCCAAGTCCGGTCTCAGCCTGGAGATCGACAAGGACGCCAAGATCGAGAACATGGCCCAGGCCATGAGTGTCCCGGTCACGGAAGTGGTCGACAAGATCGACGAGCAGGTCGAGGGCTTCAACAAGGGCTTCGACAAGTCGCTGCTGCTCCAGGGCATCAAGGCGACGCCCGTGCAGGTCACCCTGCCGTCGCCTGAGCATTTCTTCGGCGTCGCGCTTCAGTCGTTCGCTGCGTCCTGGCTGATCCCGCTGAAAATCCTCGTCGGCTCCCAAACCGGAGAGCGCGCCTCGACTGAGGACAGCGAGGAATGGGCCAAGGTCAACATGGGGCGCCGCACCAATCAGGCGATCCCGGCCATCATGTCGTTCGTAAACCGGCTGGAGCGCTTCGGCATCCTGCCCGCCAAGGACTGGCACCTCGATTGGTCGGACCTCACTGAGGCTTCCATGGGCGAGAAGATCGAACGCGCCTCCAAGATGGCCGACATCAACCAGAAGATGGGTGATGAGGTCGTGTTCACCGGCGACGACATCCGCGGCGTTGTCGGCATGGAGCCGCTGAGCGACGCTGAGAAGTTCCGTGACGAGCCCTCAGATGACGATGAGGCTGACGCCCTCGGCGCACCGAAGCCCGCCCCCAAGGCCGATCCGGCAGACGCGGCCTAGCCGCACCATCCACATTTCAGGAGGCCGCCTTGAAGCAAGTCAGGGTGAACATCCGCTCGGTCGCCAACGCGGCCACAATCCGCCGCGAGCAGCGCAACGGTCGAGACCTGATCATCGTCCCCAGCGCAACGCTGCCCGATGACGTGGTCATGAACGGCATCCTCTATCCAGCGGATGAAATTGCCAAGTCGTTCAAGGGCCTGGAGCGCACTCCTGCACCATTGGGTCACCCGACCCTAAATGGCCGTTTCCTGTCCGCCCGCGACCCCGAAGGACTGAACGCCCACTACATCGGCGCCTGGAACGAAAACGTCCGTCAGGAAGGCGGCCGCGTGCTGCTGGATAAGGTGATTGACGTAGAGGTCGCCAACCGCACCGAGGGTGGCAAGTCCGTTCTGAGCGCCATTGAGAAGGGCGGCCCGATCCACACCTCCACAGGCCTGCTCTGCCGCCTTGAGGCCGCAAATGGTCAGGCGGGGCACTCCAAGATCGCACGCTCCATGGAGTTCGACCACGACGCCATCATGCTCGATGAGCAGGGCGCGGCCACGCCGGAGCAAGGCGTCGGGATGCTGGTCAATGCTCAGGGCGAGCAAGAAGAAATCGAGGTGATCAACTCGGCTTTGGCTGAGGCGGATCGCGACCTCGATTGGGCGCTGGAATCCGTCGCCCGGGCCTTGGAGAAGCGTGAACGCGCGCCCCTCCTCGACCGAATGAAGACCGTTCTCCTCCAGGCGCTTGGCCTTGAGGGGTCTCCCTCTGAACAGCTCAATAAGGACGCTGAAATGACTGTATCGAAAGAACAGCTCGACGCGCTGTCCGCGAAGGTTGACGCCCTCTCGGAAAGCCATGCGAGCATGGTTGCCTCTCACAACGAGGTCGTGAACTCCATCAAGGTCATGACGGACGCCCACGCTCAAGCCGTGGCGAACCAGAAGGCGCAGGACGTCGCCGAGCACACCGATCTGGTGGGCAAGGTCGTCGCCGCCAACCTCCTCGACGAGGACACCGCCAAGGAGCTGACTCTGAACGCCCTGCGCAAGCTGGCGCCTCAGGCCACTCCCGGCAAAGCCGCCGCCCTGAACGCCGCCTACAAGCCGACCGGCGCAAAGGCCGAATACCAACTCCCGGAAGGTGACTGATCATGGCTCGCTACAACAAGATCTTCGCTGGCCCCTACACCGAGGCCACGCCTCAGGTAGCCGAGCGCCCCGCCGCCGCCGCCATCACCCCCGGCCAGCTGATCGTCATCACTGCCGGCCAGTTCACGCCTGCGGGCGCTACGACTGTCGGCAAGGTCTACGTGGCGCAGGACAACTACCTCGCCATGGAAGGGGTCGATACGCCCTACGCCATCGGCGACACCGTTCTGGGGCTGGAGCTGCTGGATGAGCAGTTCTTCAACGTCCGCGTCGCCACAGGCGTGAACGTCGCTCGGGACGCTGCTCTCGTCCCCGGCGCTAACGGCACGGTCGCCCTGGCCACGGCTGGCGGCAAACAGGTCGTCGCCACGGCCGAAGAAGCCTTCAACAACACTTCAGGCTCTGCCCAGTTGGTCCGCGTTCGCGCGGCCAAGGGCTACCTGACCGCCGCCACCTAAGGAGGATTGGCAATGCGCTATTTCGACAAGCAGCTCGTCGCCAACTCCAAGCTTCATGCTGGATGGTGGCAGGACGTCAACACCGACCGCAACTGGTTCCACAAACAGGAAAACGACATCGCAGCGGTGGCCAACGCCGCCTCTGTACTGCCGCGCGACGCCTGGCTGGACCTGGACGGCATCACGCGCCGCGTCATGCGCGCCGATGAAGGCCAGACCTGGATGGGCGACCTGATGCCGCTGGCCAAGGCTGTCGATATCGGCAAGCTGGTCCACCTGACCCGCGTGTCTTCGGACGCTGGTTCGGTCACCCGCTCCATGAGCGGTCAGGTTCCGGTCGCACTGGACAAGGTGACCTACGACTATCGCGGCACGCCGGTTCCGATCTTCTCGACCGCATACGGTCGCGAATGGCGTGAGTGGAACACCCTGCAGTCCGAGAACTTCGACGCCCTGTCGGACGATCAGGAAGCCCACACCGCCAAGATCCGCCGCGATCAGGCGCTCTACGTCCTCGACGGCGACCCCACGATCTCGGTCAAGGGCTACAAGGCGTTCGGCATCCGAAACCACCCCCTGTCCAAGGCGATCAACCTCGGCTCGGGCGCTGGCGGCGCGAACATCAATCTGGTCACCGCCACGCCGGATCAACTGGACGCGTTCTTCACCGGCCCGTTCGGAGCCATGCTCGACGCCAACCTGATCGTCGGCAAGGTCAACCTCTACATCTCGCCTGAGATCGCCCGCTCCTGGGACCGTCAGCTGTCCGGCTCGGACGGCCTGAAGGAAGGCAAGATCATCGACTTCCTGTCGAAGAACCGCCGGATCAACAAGATCTCGGTGACCTACGAGCTGACGGGCAACGCCTTCTTCGGCTTCGTGCCGAGCGCTGAGTACATCCGCCCCCTGGTCGGCATGGCGCTCAACACCACAGCGAAGGCCCGCCAGAACCCCACGGACAACTACCAGTTCCTGATCATGGGCGCGCTGGGTCTGGAAATCCGCGCCGACTTCAACGGCAAGGGCGGGGTCTTTTACTCCACCGTCGTCAACTAACACGGTCGGGCTCTGGCTTCGGCTGGAGCCCTTCCCACAGGAAGGATCGCATCATGCGCATCAAGATCACAGGCGGCGGCATCTTCGACGGCAAGGGCCAAGAGATCGCGGCCGGCAAGGAATTCGACATCGCCGACCCCGAACTGAACGAGGACGGCTCCGAGGTCGCCCCGCACCCTTGGGCAGGCCGTTTCGAGGTCATCTCGGGCGGCGAGAAGCCCGGAAACGATCAGCCGCCACCCGAGTTCGTCGCTCCTGTCGGCCCGTTCACCGCCAAAGAGAAGTCGCCGGGTTGGTGGTCGATCTTCGACGGCGCCGACCAGCCGGTTGGCAAGGCAGTCCGCAAGGCTGATCTGGACGGCTTTGACACCCTGTCGGATGACGACAAGCTGGAGTTCGCCACGGCGAGCGCCAAAGCCGCTTTCGACAAGGCCTGATCCGATGGCGGGCTATGGAACAGACGCAGCATTTCAGGCGTGGTTGACCGAGAACGGCCACACCCTGCCCGCTGCCGCCCCATTGCCCGCCATCCTTCGCCTCAGGGCGTCCAACTACATCGACGGGCTGTATGAGGCCCGATTTCTCGGTGACCGCACCGATCCGCTGAACCAGGAGCGCGCATGGCCACGCACCGGGGCGGTCGTCCAGAAGGTCGCCGTCCCCTCTGACGTCATTCCCCCTGCCATCGACAAGGCCGCATACGCTGCCGCCCTGTTTGAAGGTCAGAACCCCGGTGCCCTGTTCGTCTCCGCGTCATCGGCTGGCGCGATCAAGCGCGAGAAGGTGGACGTGCTGGAAACTGAGTATTTCCAGGGCACAGGCGACGCTGCGGCAGACGCCACGATCAAGCTGAGCGCCGTTGAGGGCCTGCTCGCTCCATTCCTTCGCCCCATCGTGACCGGCGTCAGCCTTGGCTTGTGGGCCGTTGGATGACCGCGTTCGACTACGCCAAAGCGGCGAGGACATCAGAGCGCCTGCTCCGGAAGTTCGGCGCGACCGGCGCGATCCGACGCACCACCACTGAGGGTGGGTCATCATTCGACCCTGAAAGCGGCACCGAGGTCGTCACAGACCACCCAGCCATCATGGTCATCACCGCCTATTCCTCGCGGGACATCGACGGCACGCGCATCCTGGCGACGGACCAGAAAGCCCTGCTTGAACCCGCGCTGGGCATTGAGCCCACAACCTCCGACTTGCTGGTCACCGCCGATGGGTCCACATTGACCATCGTCAACGTCGATGTGCTGAGGCCTTCGACCACGACGGTGTTGTGGAAGCTGCAGGTCAGGCGATGAGCACGAAGAACTCGATGATTCTGGCGACCGCCACTCTGCAGGACATCATCAGCAAGGGCGCAGCCATGAACGGCAGCGCTTTACGCGGAGACGGCGCGGAACGCCAACAGCCGATCCGTGAAGAAGCCCACGCCCTGCTTGACGCCTACCTCGACCACATGGCCGACGCTGGCACCCACGCAAGAGTACTGCTCAAGGACTGATCCATGGCCAGAACCCGTGCGACCCGGCAGGTCTATGCCGACCTGCTGGCTCGCTATGGGCAACAGGTCGCCGATGCATTCTTCGAAGCGCTCGACACGATCAGGTCAGGCGTCGAAATCCAGCGGGTCACAGCGGCCCTGGCGAATGGAGACATCGAGGGCGCCATTGAGGCCATGCACCTCGACCCGCAGGCCTTCAACGGCATCGCTGACAAGCTGAGAGACGCCTACTCCGAGGGTGGCAGGGTCACAGCGGAGTTCATGCCGAAGCGCCTGCCGAGCGGGGCCGCATTGGTCGTGCGGTTCGATGGCCGAAACCTCGCCGCCGAGGCCTGGCTCTCTCGCCACTCGTCGGAACTGATCACCCGGATCACCACGGAGCAGGTCCAGTCGGTCAGGGCGGCGCTCACGGAATCCATGCGGCGGGGCGTGAACCCGCGTCAGGCCGCTCTTGAGATCGTCGGACGCATCAACCGGGTGACCGGCAAGCGCGAAGGCGGCATCCTCGGCCTCTCAGCGCCTCAGGAAGCCTATGTCCGCACCGCTCGGGACCAACTCGCCTCCGCCGACCCCGCAGGACTCAGGGCATATCTGACGCGCTCACGTAGAGACAAACGCTTCGACCGATCGGTAACCAAGGCCATTCGTGAAGGAAAAGCGGTTGATCCTGAGATCGCCGCCAAAGCCGTCACCGCCTATGAGCGCCGCCTCCTGAAGCTGAGGGGCGAAACCGTCGGACGGGTCGAAGCGATGACCGCGCTCCAGCAAGCCAAGCACGAGGCCTACCGCCAAGCCATTGAGGCCGGGAAGCTGGAAGAAAACACCGTGACGAAGGTCTGGCGCTCCGCTGGCGACAACCGGGTCCGTCACACCCACGAGGCCCTGAACGCCGAGAGCGTCAGGATCAACGAGGCCTTCCAGAGCCCGTCAGGCGCCCTGCTCCGTTTCCCGATGGACACCAGCCTAGGCGCTGGACCGGAGGAGATTGTCGGATGTCGTTGTGATTGCGAGTATCGCATCGATTTCTACGCAAACCTCCGGTGAACCATGGACGAAGCTCGTATCCGCCAAATCGTACGTGAGGAGCTTCGGGCCGCTCTGGCGGAGCAACGCGGCGCCCCCGCGTTCGGACAAGCCTTACAGACAACACCAGACATAGGCGCTCCACGGTCACCTGATTGGGAGGAGCCCGCTCAAACAAACACGAACCCAAGATTAGCTCGACGCTTTGAGAGGTGATCCATCATGGCCCAACGCTCGTTCTCCGCAACGGTCAGCGAGTGGGTGGCCAAGACCAAGCAGCGTCAGGAGGCGGTCTATAAGGGCAGCGCCCAAACCATCGTCTCGTATATGCAGACGACGCGGGCGGCCGGGGGAAATCTCCGGGTCGACACCGGCTTTCTCCGGGCCTCACTGGTCGCCACGACCGGCGCCATCCCTGCTGTCACCTTCAAGCCCGAAGGCATCGACCAGTTCTACTACGACTCCGGACCGATCAATTTGGTGATCAGCGGCGCGGCGATCACCGACCCCATCATCGTCGCCTACACCGCGAACTATGCCCGCGCCCGCGAGTACGGTGCCAGAGGTCAGCCGGGCGACCGCTGGGTAGGTCTCGCCGCTCAGCTCTGGGTCGGCGTCGTCCAAGCTGAATGCGCCAAGGCTCAGGCCTCCGTTGCTTCCCGTGGAGGGTGACCCATGGCCGATCCCGCAATTGTCGCCCACCTGCTGCTGACGCGCTGTGAGGCGCTGAACGTCGGGACGCCGAAACTGCCGGTCGCCATGCCGGATGTGAAGTTCGTCCCTCCCGTGGACGCATCCAAGAACCCACTGCCCTACCTCCGCGTCGATCTCTTCGACAATCAACCCGTATGGCAGGGCCTCGCCTCCGGCCGCATCGACCAGGGCCTGCTCCAGATCATGATCGTCTGGCCCAAGGGCAAAGGCGTCGTCGCGCACCGCCGCGCCGCCAAGCAGGTCATGGATCACTTCGCCAAGGGCACACGACTGTTCGGTCCAGCCACCCGCATCACCGTGAACCGTGAGCCGGTGCTGGCCTCTCCGATCATGGGCGATGTCTCGACCGAGACGCCTGTGACGATCTTCTGGACTGCCGTTTAGGCGACCAGACGCCCTAGCCGAGATGGGCGCGGCTTCATCACAACTGAAGGAGCCTCCCATGGCAGAAACCACTTCGGCCGGCACCATTGTGTCGATCGGTCCCGTAACCAGCGCCGCGACCGAAACTGCACTCAAGGCGTTGACCTATGTCGTCGTCAACAGTGCCGAAAGCCTGGGCGAAATCGGACCTCAGGCGCAGGACGTGACGTTCACCCCGCTCGGCGGCGCAGACGTTCAGCACCTGAAGGGCGCGACCGATAACGGCGCCACGACCGTCACCTGCGCCCGCGATCCGCTCGATCCCGGCCAGCTCGCTCTCCGAGCCGCGTCCAAGACCAAGCTGCAATACGCCCTGAAGATCGAACTGGCCGACGCCGCTAAGGCCGGTGACAAGAACACGATCATCTATGTCCGCGGTCCCGTGATGAGCGGACGCCTGAACGTCGGCGGGGCCAACGACGTGACGAAGGTCACGTACGCGGTGGGCAACAACGTCTTCATCGAAGTGCCCTCGACCACCACCCCCTAATCGTTTCCCCCAAACTCTAACGGTCAGGTCGCGCCTGACCGTCCTTTTGAAAGGACATCACCATGTCGCTCGCCGCCCTGAACACCGCAGCAGCCGCCAATGAAGGCCGCGTTCTGACGGTCCTGCACCCAACCGAACGCACGCCTCTGGTGGGGCAGAACGGCAAACCCGTCACTATCACCCTGCTCGGTCAGGACTCGGACATCTTCATCAAGGCTGAGAACGCCGCCCGCGCCCGCGCCATGGAGCACCTGTCGGAAGGCGGCAAGTTCTCGCCCGCCGCCTCCGATCTGCAAGCCTGCGAGGCGCTGGCTCGGTGCACTCTGGACTGGTCCAATATCCCCAAGGGATGGATCGACGGCACCGACGACGAAACCCCCGCCAAGCACTCTCACGAAACCGCCGTGGCGCTGTATCAGAACCCTGGCGTGAAGTGGCTTCGGGACCAGACCGACAAGTTCATCGCGACCCGCTCGAATTTCTTGAAGGCCTCGCCGAAGACCTGATCCGCTTCGCCGAGGCCGTTCACCGGAAGGGCGCGAAACCGCCCTTCCCGCCTATGCCTGGGGCTCTAAGCTTCGTCTGGCTGGCGTTCGTGGATCTCGCCGGAACCCGCGAAGTCGGCATGGCAATGGGACCGATCAGCTTTCGCGAGATCGAGGCCTATCAGGGCCAAACGCATGCCCATCTTACAGCTTGGGAAGTGAAGCTGATCCGTCGCCTGGATGCGGCGGTCAGGGTGGCCATGACCACCACGGCCCAGCCTCAGGGGGTTTCACTCAAGGACACGGACGGCTTGAAGGCCTTGTTCAAGGGCATGGCCGCCCGGAGGGTTAAAGCGGACAGTCCCGCTTAAGCCTCCCCTTTTTCCGGCTCTCTACCTCGGCGTTTCTAGGGACGTGTCTTCGAAATCGCAGTTCCCGCATTTGCGCGTGACGTCTTTGGCACCCAAGCGCCCAAAACGGCCCGTTGAGGCCACTGACCTAGTCACGCGAAACTCAGGCGCTCCGCAGGATGGACAGGGCGCCCCTTGAGCTTTGGCTGGCCTCCCCTCCAGCTCAGCCAAGCGTCGTTCTAACTGGTCCACTCTATCCGGCAGCTCTTGTAGTCGCCGCCAGACCGGAATTTTATCCAATAAGGCAAGGAGATCGCCTGTGAGCGAAGCCATTCAGATTTCCCCGTTTCATCATAGCCAAAGCGGCATGACTCGATATCCGCCGAACGTGGAGCAACTGACGGTGGAAAAACAAGGGTCGTTCTGGATTCTGACCGCGCGGCGAAACGACGTTACCCTTCGTTTTCCACTGGACGAAACAGATCGGACGAAACTTGCCGCCCTGCTGTCCGATCATGGCGAGGCGTCATGAGCCTGTGCCCCTCGGCGTGACGGATCAACGTGACCGTGCCACCTTCCCGCCCCTTAATGGAGGGCGATATGTGGATTCGAGGATTGATTGTGGGTCTTGGGGTCGTGGCGCTGGGAAGTTGCACTCGAGAGGGCAATGCCGAGGTCAGCGCTGAGGCAGTGGTGCGCGCCTCACTTCGGGACCCGGATTCCGCAAAATTCAGCGACGTCACCGCGCACAGGAGCCCAGTGGGGACGGGAGCGTCACCGGCTCCCATTCAGGTTTGCGGCACAGTGAATTCGCGAAATGGTTTCGGCGGCTACGTCGGCCCCCGGCGGTTTATCGTCACCGATGGCACGGGTGTAGCGATCATCGACCCAGCCGGTGACGGCGGAAACGAAGTGTTTGAGGCTCTGTGGGCAAGCCACTGCATCAAATGACTCTCAGCGCCCCCTCCACTTGACCAACCAAGGCTCGCTTCGGCGGGCCTTTTTCTTTGGAGGTCACCATGGGTGATCTGGCAGTCCTTGGCCTTCGCATCGAGAGCCAAGAGGTTGAAGCGGCGAACCGTCGCCTCGACAGCTTCACGAGCTCGGCAGACGGCGCCCAAAGGGCAACCGATCTCTTGGGAACAGGATCGGACAAAGCTCACAGCGCGATTGCGCAGTTGATGGCCTCCATCGATCGCACCACCAAGGAAATGCTGGAGCTCCAGCGGGCCCAGCGACTGGCCACCGGGGCAGCAGCGGATCAAACGGGTGCGACCGCTGCTCTGACCAAGGCGACAGCCGACCTCAACGCCCAGATGGCCCAAGCATCAACCTCGCACCTGCGGTTCGGCTCTTCGTTCAAGACGACGCAGGATGGGATGGGGGGCGCTGCCGCTGCAGCCGGGAACTTCGGCAACGCCATCGAACAAGCCGACGCTCATGTTGCAGCGTACCTAGCCAGCATGGCCTCGGGGGACAAAACCCACAAGTCCGCCGCTAAGTCCCAGGCTGAAGTCACCAAAGGAGCGAAAGACCTCGGAGCGGCTCTTGGCCGAATGGCCGGTGACGCCGTGACGGGGCGAGCATCACTAGATGGCCTGGCCACCAATGGTGAGCGCGCTGGTCGGGCGCTATGGAGCATGGGTGGACGCGCCGCTCTGCTTGGCGGAATTCTGACCGGCGTAATCGTTACAGTAGGATTGCTCGCCAAAGCATTCCGCGATGGCGAACGAGACTCCAATAAGTTCGCCAATGCCATTGCCATCACAGGCAACTACGCCGGCATCACCACGGCCCAGTACGAGACCATGGTGAAGGCTGTGCAGGGCGGCGCAAACAGCGGATTTGGTACGGCTAGGCAGACTCTTTTGGGGTTGGTTTCAACTGGCAAGTTCACCAGCGAGACGATTCAATACCTCAGCCAGGACATCATCAAACTCGCGCGCTTCACAGGCCAGTCAACGACCCAAATGTCCGGCTATTTTGCTGAAATGGGCGACAAGGTCGGAGACTTCGCCGTAAAATTTAACAGCAGCTACCACATGCTCACGCTGGCACAGATTGAGCACATCCAGTTGCTCGAAAGCCAGGGCAAGACGACAGAGGCGCGGCTTGAACTGGCTATCGCCATTCACAAGAGGCTCGGTGAGATCGGCCCCGAGAATCTTGGCTATCTTGAGCGGGCCTGGAGAGGCGTAGGCAGCGCGATTTCGTGGGCCTGGGAGCAACTAAAGGGCTTCGGTCGTGATTCTGGGATTGAAGCTCAAATTGACCGGATAAACGGGGCTCTCGCTGCAAACGAAAAGAAGATCGGCGTTTCGCCTGCTTTTACCCAGAGGCTATTAGCCGAGAGGGCCGCGCTGCAGGCAACACTGGACCAAAACAAAGCCGCCAGCGACACGGCCCGCGTCCAGCAGGAGGGCGTTGACGCAGCGGAGCGCCTACGGACGACTTGGGCCGGCATGGGCGACAACGTCGCTCGGGCGCGCACTGAAATCGCCAAGTACCGCGCTGACATTGATGCCGTCCGGCAAGCCAATCCCAACAGCCACAACATTCCGTCTGCCGCTCAACAGGCGGCAGCTGAAGCGGCGATCATGAAGAAATACACCCCCGAAGCCACCGCGGCGGCAAACAGGGCAGCTAGCGCCGCCCGAAGCGCTGCTGCTGCGGCAGAGCGTCGAGCTGAGTCCTTGGCGCGCGAACTAGAAGGAATGAGGCAGACCGCACGGGCCAACCATGATCTTGCCGCAGCCTATGGCGTTTCCGATGTCGAGGCGCTGAAGGCTGCTGCTTCAGCAGAGGCAGTAGGCCGTGCCATCAGGCGCCAGGGAGAGGTCTCGGCCTTTGTGGCGGCCCAGCTTGAGTTGAACGCCTCCAAGCTGGCGGCATCATCGGCGCAACAGGCATCAGATCTTCGGTTCGCCGCCGAGGGCCAGGAGCGCATGAACGCGGCAGTCGCCGCTGGTACGACCACGACGCAGGAAGCCACTGAGCTACTTTCTCTGGAGGCGCACCTACGCCCGTTGATAGCGGCTGCTGCTGCCGTCGAGGGAGGTGCCAAGGCCGACCTGCTCCGCCAGATCGAGGCTGTAACGGCCGCGACGAAGCGGATGAATGCTGCGACGCGCGAAGCGTCGATCATCCAGGCTCAAACCAACAACCGCGACCGCCTCACCGTCCTGCAGTTGGAACGAGACCTCGTCGGCGCCAATAACATCGAGCGCGCCCGCCAACTAGCGATGCTGGAAGAAGAAATCCGGCTCAGGAACCAATACGGCAAGGACTTCATCAACTCGTCGAAAGGCCAAGGCCTGATCAACGATGCGGGCAACAACGCCGCATTCGGAGAGCAGACCCAGCGTGACGTGGCTCGGTATAATCTCGCCCTGGTGGAGCAACTCGATCTGCTGCGCCAGATCGACGACCAGACCCGCAGCGCCGCTCAGGGCATGGCCGATTCCTTCGGCAGCGCAGGGCGAGCTGTAGGAGATTTGGCCGTCTCGATGACCTCCTACCAATCACGGCTAGAGGAAATCCGGGTCGCCCGTGAACAGATGTCGCGCGAAGGCACGCTGAACAGCCAGCGCGAGGCGATGTTCGCCCGCGACGCAGCGCAAGCCCAGATTCAGTCCTACGGCGACATGATGGGCGCGGCGAAAGGCTTCTTCCGAGAAGGCTCCGATGGATTCAAAATCCTGCAGGCCGCCGAGCAGGGCTACCGCATCTTCCAGTTCGCAATGGCCCTGCAATCCATGGCGCTCACCGGACAAGAGACCGCCTTCACCGTAGGGCAGAACCTGATCCGGTCGGCCAGCCACGGGGTTGTCGCTGTTGCTCGTGCACTGGCCTCCCTTCCCTTCCCGCTGAACCTCGCCGCTGGCGCCGCAACCGTCGCCGCTCTGGCGGCCATCGGCGTCAAGATCGCGGGCAAGTCGGGTGGAGGTGGAGCAGGCACGAATGCCGTCGAAGACTCGGTCAGCACAGCTCAGGGCTACGCCGAAACCGCCGACCAAGCCCGAGCCAGCGCGGCTCAGGCTGTGGCCACTCAGGTCAAGGTCCAGATCGAACTGAACGACCCGATGTTCAAGGCGCGGGTCCAGCAGGAAGCTGTTGGCGTCGCCGCCCCCATGGTCGCCGCTGCCGCTGCTGGAACCAAACGCGACGTGATGGACACCTTGAAGAACCAGCAAGTCGGTAACCGGAGGGCTATGGTCTGATGCCAATCCAACTCCCCGCCTCCCCTGAACCGTGCGCGCCGTACACCCCTCCCTGCGTCGTCGCCTTGAGCAATGACGTGACCAGCCTGATCGGGGGGAACCGGCAGAAGAACCGGCGCAAGGGCGACCACTACGCCGTGGACTTCACCCTGCCGCCGATGAACCACGACGAGGCTCGCGAATGGCGCTCTCTCATGAGCGCTGGCGACACGGTCGTGATGAAGGTTCCGCAGCCAGGCATCGGGACCGGCACGCCGGGATCGCCCCGCATCAACGGCGGCAACCAACTCGGCGACACCCTGAACCTGAAGGGCCTGACGCCCAGCTACGTCCTGCGCAAAGGCCAGATGATCACCATCGTGACCTCCGGCCGGAAATGGCTCTATGGCGTCGAGGCTCAGGCCACCGCCAACGCCTCGGGTCAGACCTCTGTGAAGCTGGAGGTGATGATCCGCACCCTCCACGCCGACAACGACACGGTGCTGATCGCAGAGCCCGAGATTGAGGGGTTCGCCACCTTCAGTGACGACACCTTCAAGCTGGACGACAACGGCTATTGTCAACCGTCGTTTATGATCGAGGAGCGGGGCTGAGACGCTACTTGAGCAGCTTGGCGAGCAGCGTCCAGATGCTGACGGTCGAACGGCTGTAGACCCGGTTATAGGCCGCACGCTTGGGGTTCGTGACCCAGCCAGCGCCGCGGGGAGCCTTAAGGCCAAGGTTGTGGCGAACCATACGTTTCACTGACGTTCTCGCCGCAAAGCTCTTGCGTAGGCTTGGCTTCCGCACTCCGAACTTCATTTCCGTCTCCGAGCAAACACCGATCGCTGGTTGCAGAAAATGCATCAAGCGTGACCGTTCGTCACCCCGAACAGAATTCGAACAGGCTCGCTTCAGGCGGGCCTTTTTTCATGGAGGCAGCATGGAAGCCGCCCTCATCGCAGAACGGCGCATGGCCGTTTCGATCCGATGCATTCTGGTCCGCATCGCCGCGCCTACCGGAGCGATCTGCTGGACGGACGGCGGGATCGCTGTCTACGACGCCGGTTCGGGCCTGGAGCCCTATTGGGGTGAACACCCGACCTACGGGCTCCTTTCGTCTGTCTCCGGCCTCAGCAACGGAATCGGCGACCAGACAACCCGGCCCAGCCTGACGATCCTGCCGAAAGACCCGACTGCGACAGCAATCCTCGGCTCGCCTCTGATCCAGGGCTCCAAGGTTCAAATCTGGTCGGGCGCCATCAACCGCTCCACTGGCTTGCTGGTCGGGGCTCCGAAGCTGGAATTCGTCGGCAAGGTCGATCAGCCCGCCGTCAGCGCCGGAACGCAGTTCAGCATGACCATGCAACTGATCACAGACGGCGCGCTCCAGAAGGAAGCGAACGCCGACTACCGCCAGAACCATGCAGCGCACATCCGCGTCTGGCCCGGCGAGAACGGCTTCGCCAACGTCGCCAATGCCGTCCAGGCGACCCGCACCATGGAATGGCGCACCTAAAATGAAGACGACTATTGGAGAGCGCCGCGCTGCAGCCGTTGCAGCGTGTCGGGACCGCTTTGTCGGAAAGCCCTACGATCCCAAGGCCAACCGCGACTGCATCAAGCTTGCCGGCCACTCGGCACACAAGCTGGGCCGCCGCGTCAGCCTGACCAAGGGTCTACGCTACACGACCGAGGCTGGCGGCCTGAAGGCCATGCGAAAGCTGGGGTTCAAGACCCTGATGGACGCCGTGGAGGCCGGAGGATTTGAACGCATCCCTCCCGCCGCCGCACGCCCCGGCGACATCATCGCCCTGAAGACCGAGGACGGCAACGCCTTCGGGTGTGCGCTGACGGTCGCCTTCGACAATGGCCGGGTGATTGGCTTCGTCGACGGCATCGGCGCTATCTGCCGGGTCGATGATCCTTCAGCCTACATCGCCGCCTGGCGGGTCATTGGCGACGCCTACTCTGGCCCGCGCTTTCTCGCCCCTGACGCCGAGACGCAAGACTAGCCATGCCTCAGATCATCCCTCTGGTCGTCACCGCCATCACGACGGTGACCAGCGCAGTCGTGGCCGCTGGTCCGTGGGCGGTTGCCGCCTTCAACGCCGTCAATGTCATCGGTGCGGGCATGCTCGCCAACGCGGCCTTCGGTGCGATCCAGCCAGAGGTGAAGTCGTCCAGCACCGCCCTCGAATGGAATGCGGACCCCAACGCCCCTAACCGCTTCCCGTTCGGTCGTGTCGGCGGTGCGGGCAACATCATCCACAACGCCACCTACGGCCCCGACAAGATGTTCGTGTCGTTCGTTGGCGTCATGGGTTCGTCTGGTCCGATCCGATCATGGGTGGGTTTCAGGGCCGACGACCAGCCCGTTTCGTTCGACGGCAGCGGCAAGGCCAACTCGACACAGTACGCCAACGTCATGTGGCTCAGCCGCCAACTGGGGCGGCAACCTGAGGCCTCGGCCCTGTCGTCGCCCTCAGGCCTGAAGAATGGCGCCACCCTTCCTGGCTGGGGCAACAGCTACCGGCTGAGCGGCAAGGCAGCGTTCATCTACACCCTGTCGGAGAACTCCAAGCGCTCTGCCTACGGCGGCAAGGTGCCGACCCCGATCAACACGATTGAGGGCCTATACTGCCACGATCCCCGCTACGATAGCACCTATCCGGGCGGCTCAGGCTCCTGCCGCCTGAACAACCCGGCGACATGGGTCTATTCCACCAATGCCTACATCCATGCCTTGAACTGGGCGATTGGACGCTGGGAGGGGCTGACCGCTGGCGCGGCTGGCGCGCCCTACGCCTCCATGAAGGTCGGCGGCATAGGCGCCAGACCCGATGGTATCGACTTCGCCGCCTATGTCGAAGCGGCCAATGTGTTCGACGAGAACCGCTGGGCCTGCGCGGCATGGCCTGACGCCGATCAGTCCAAGGCTGCAGTGCTGGACAGCTTTCTGCAGGCGGGCGGCGGCATCTACGCCGAGCGTCAGGGCCGGATCTCATGCGTCCACCGCGCCGCGCCGCGCACATCGATCGTCACCATCACGACGGACGATACCGCTGGCACCATCGAATACGACACCACCACGTCGCTGCTGGAGCGGATCAACACCATCCGGCCGAAATACTGGTCGGAAGCCCACGACTGGCAAATGGTGGAGACGCTGAAGGAGGTCACTTCCTCCATCTGGCGTGAGGAAGACGGCCAAGGCGTTGCGGTCACCAAGTCCAAGGGCGTGGACTTCAACTACGTGCCTGGATCGAAGCAGGCGCGCGAACTGGCGGCCCTGCAGATCTCCCACACTCGAGAGGGCATCAAGGGCACCGCGCCGCTCCGTCACTACCTCGATCTGGATGTCGGCGATTGCTTCACCTGGGACGTGCCGGAAGCCGTCCTGAATGGGCTGAAGTGCATAGTTCTCAACGTCGATCCTGACTTGGAAAACGACACCATCAACGTCACGTTCTGCTCTGAAAGTGATGGGAAATATCCGTTCGCGTTCGGACAAGCCGCGTCGCCGCCGCCAGCTCCGGCCATCGTTCCGCGCGACCTGACCTATGTCGCCCCGCCCCTTCCCGGCGACTGGACTCTTGCAGCCGAGGTGCTGGTCGAGAACGGAAGCTCCATCCCCATCCTCGCCTTTGTCGGCTCCTGCCAGAACGACACTGCCGACGCTGTTGTCTTCGAGTTCCGCCCCGTCGATACCCCGCCCCGCCTATGGGCTGGCGCCGGTGTTGAGGGTCCAGCCGTTGAGCGGAAAGAGGTCGGCGGCCCGATCACTCAAGGAACGGCCTATGAGGGGGCTGTCAGCTACCGGCGCGGCAACAACGTCTCAGAGCGGCTTGTGCTGGGTCCGGTCACGGTCGGCCAATATGCCGTCTCGCCCGGCCCGGCCGCGCGACGCCTGATCAGTTGGTCCACGAACCCGCTGACCAGCAACTCATCGTCAATCGCCGTCGCCGCTTTCTCGGGCGTGGTCGAAGGTTCCGGTGACGAGATCGGCTTCCCATCAGGGACCATCGCCAGCCTGTCGCCCTCCACTCAGTACGGCGTCTTCTACAGGCCTGACCTTGGCTATCAGGCCGCCCCCTACCCCGCAGTCTCGTACATGACGACGGGATCGTGGGTGTTCATCGGCTGGCAGGCCACACCCAACACATCGGGCTCCTACCCGGTCCCTCCCCCTCCACCTCCCGGCTGGGGCGGTGGCGGGACGTCGCCTGTCGCGAACCAAGTCTAACCCGAAGCTCGGACACCCAACATGATCACCCCAGGACACCTGGACCTCGTGGTCCAGCGATGGACGCCGTTCGTCTATCAGATCGATTTCGAAGGCCTCGACTTCACCGGGGCGACGATGGCCATGCAAGCGCGTCTTTATCGGGATGCGCCCGGCGCGCCGCTGATCAGTCTCGTCAATGCTGCAGCCAACGCTGAAGGGCTGAGCGTAACGGTCACGAATCTCGATGGCGTCCCCACCTCGCACGTTCAGATCCGCATCAATGAAACGACGGCCGAGGGCTTGCTCCTGAACGCAGGCGCGCCCGGCGACGACGTGAAGCTCGTCTACGACCTCCACATCACCGGCGGCGGCCTGCCCAAGACGCGCTGGGTTGAAGGCTCTCTCATCATCCGCGCAGGAGCGACCCAGTAATGGCCGATGCAATCGTAAGGGTCGTTGAGAACCGGGCGACCGTCGTCATTCCAGGCGTCGAGGCTCTGGCGCCGTTGGTGGCCGCCACTCAATCCGCTGCCGACGAGGCGACGGCGGCGCGGGATGGGGCGGAGGCCGCTGCTGCCCTGCTGAACATCAAGCGGATGGTGCAGGACCATTGGCTCAGGGCATGGACCGATCAGGACAGCAACCTGCTCGGCGGCTGGCTGCGCGACGGCAAGTTTCTTGCGGCTTTGTCTGAAGAGTCTGTCGTTCCCTTCGCAGCGCTCGCGGCCGAAGCGCAAGCGCGAATGCTTGCAGGCTCAACTGCGGAAGAACGTTCGGCGTTCGGTTCTTGGCTTCGCGCCTGGACCGATCAGGACAGAAATATCCTCGGCGGCTGGCGGCGTAACGGCAAGTTTCTGGCGGACTTTGATCCTGCCTGCCGGTTTCCTCCCGGCATTGGCCTGCCGAACGGCCTGCAGGCGGCCAGCGGACCGGACATCTGCTGTTCAGGGGATTCCATGACCGCTGGGGCTGGCGGCCAGGGTGTGACCATGCCTGCCGAGTTGGCGGTTCTGACGGGTCGCACAGTCCGCAATTTGGGCGTCGGCGGTGAGACCAGCCGAACAATCGCTGGGCGCCTGGGCGTGCGACCGATGATGATCACGGTTCAGGCTGGCGTCATTCCGGCTGCGGGCGGCATTACCGTAACTCTCGCGGCTGACGACGGCGGCGTGGTCGCTCCGCTGCTGCAGGGTTCATCGTCACAGATCAACCCGTGCGTCGTCGCGGGGGTCACAGGCACGCTAAGCCTGTCCGACGGGGTCTATACGTTCACCCGAACAGAACCGGGCGCAGCGGTTCCGGTTCGCCGTCCCGCGCCCCTGATCCCGCCGAACCGAAATCGGCTCGGGGACATCCTGATCCTGTGGTGGGGTCAGAATGACGGCTTCACCGAGGCCAATGCGCCGGGGATCATCGCGCGGCAGAAGGCCACGCTGGAGGCCGCGCCAGTCATCAGAAGGCGGTATCTCATCGTCGGGGCTCCTTCTGGCACTGACGTCAGCCAAGCAAATGCCGATGCGCTGTTCATCCAGGCGTTCGGCCGTCGATACGTGAACATCCGCAAACTGCTGTCGTCCGCAGCCTCATTCGATGAAGCCGGGCTGACCCCGACCTCCGACGATCTGACCGCGATTGCCGCTGGCAGCGTCCCGCCGTCGCTGCGGAGCGATGCGATCCATTTCAACGCAGCCGGATACCGGCTGACCGCACAACACATCAATGCACGGCTCACAGAGCTGGGCGATCTGGAGGTTTAGAACATGGCCACGGTCGAGGTTGTTCAGGGCGCGATTTCTGGCGCGGCGCCATTTGGCAAGCTGTATCCGTACGACGGCATGACCGGCGGCACGATTGCGCTGATCGATTTCGGATATGCACCCGCAGCATCAGTGCCGATCAATCCTGCATCCTTGCCAAACCTTGTAGCGGATCAGGCCGCAAAGCTTACTGGCCTGACGCCCGCGCAATGTGGATTTGATATTACGGTTGCGACGGGTCACGGCTCGGTAGTTGAGGTTACCTCTAAAGGGGCAATCCATGTCGCTTCAACCCACGGCGGAGATCAGACGTCCGATGATGGTTGGGGCGTATCGATCTCTGCGCCACTGGCCAACTGGCTGTTGGCGCAAAACAATATCGCTGTCGTCACCACCCTGTTCTTGAGGCTTACAAGGTCTCAGATCGCAGACGCGCAGGCGCCGCAGTCTATAAGCCACATCACGGCCCCGGCGTCGGCCACCGGAAACTTCTTCCATCACACCCAAGGCGGCCTTCCTGCGCCCGGCGCAGCATTGGCCAACGGTGTAAGGGCGCCTACCATTGTAGGCCAAGGGGGACTGTTAGCGGTAGCTACCCAAGGGTGGACAGGCACTAAACCCAGCAACATTAACGGCGCCGCTCAGAGGCGTCTGTTTGTCAGCGGCGCGAGAGATGCGTGGGCGGTTTTCAACCGCAATAAGGCACCCAGCTATGTGGTTTACCGCGCGCAGATGGACCTGATTGCCCTGTCGGATGTGCCGGGCGCGACGGTGGCTGAAAAGGCCGCCAATCACATTCAGGCCATGTCCGCGATGGCGGCGGTCGATTTCGGCTCCGGGGGCAGGTTCCACGGCGACGTGTACACGCCTGCTGAAACGCTGAAGCCGTAAAATTCAACTCGGTTAAACAGGACATCCACATGCTTTCTTTGCTGGACCCGGATCGTCTCCGGGTCGGCCTCGCCGCATTTGCCGGCGCGGTCGTCTATGGCGTCTTCACGTTGGTCACCCTGTTCATGACCGGCGCCCACGTCAGTCGTGTGGACTTCGTCCGCGCGGCCCTGAATGTGTTGGCGGCGGCCATGTGCGGTGTTCTGACCGCTGTAACCATCGCCCCGGCCATCGCCGCCGTCATTCCGTGGTCAGCGGCGCGCGATCTGCCGACCATCGGCTTCTTCATCGGCGCACTGTGTTGGGAGGTCATGCCGTTCTTTCTGGCTGGCGTCCGCAATCGCGCCCGGCGGGAATCTGAAAAGCAGGGAGGCGTGTGATGTTCGGGTCCGTTCTGGCTGCGACGTTCGCCATCACTGCAGCGGTCTTTCTCGGGCTGCGGGCGCAAATGCTCAAACCCGACCTGGCGGCGTGGCCTGATGCGCCCCGCTGCGTCCGATGGGCGACCTTCGTCCTGTCCGCCGCCTTGGGTGGATACGCCGTCGCGGTGATCAACGGTCATCCTGCCCGGTTGCTGGAGACGGGCTTACTGGGCGTGATCGCCGCCTACGCCTTCCTGCTATGGGTCAATCTGTACCGGCAGTTGGCTGGGCGCTGACGAACCCGGTTCGCGGCTAAGCCGCACGAGCCATCAGCCACACGACCCCGGCTGTCACGACCCAGAGGCCCACGCTGATCCCGACCGCGACAGCGAGCCGAATGGCGGGCGGCCAGCGCTTAATCGGCGTGTGATCCTCGGCCATCAACGTCATCCTGGGTCAAAACCGGATGACGGCCCGCTGAGCCGTTGGGGGGCCGGAGCGGGCCGTCGTGTCGAGCGGTTTGGGTCGCGGCGACACGCGAGAGTTGCTGAATGCGCCACCTTTGGCAACTCCAACTTTTAATCAGACAATCTGGAGACTGAACATGAGCTTCCGCTTTTCCAAGCGGTCGATGGACCGTGCGCGGTCGGTCGATCCGCGCCTGATGGCCTTGGCAACAGCGGCGTTGGCCCGATCCAGCGTCGATTTCGGACTGACCGAGGAACAGTCGCGCACCTGGGCCGAGCAGGCCGAGAAGGTGCGGCGCGGCGTCTCGAAGACCATGAACAGCAAGCACGTTATCAAGGCGCCGAAGAAGGTTTCCGAAGGCGTCGATCTGGTGCCGTTCGTCGATGGCGTCTTCACATGGGGCGACAATCAGTGGCGGGTCAAAACCAAGGCTGGCCCGACGATAGAGCCGTTCTACGAGATCGCCGCCGCCATGCGCGAAGCCGCCATCGCCGCCAACCTGCGGCTGACATGGGGAGGCGTTTGGGACCGTTGCCTGAATGACCTTCCCGCTGGCCCGGCCGCGATGAAGGCCGCGGTCGAGGCCTACAAGGCGCGCCGCAAGGCGGCCGGGGGGGCGGCCCTGCTGGACGGACCGCATTTCGAGTTGGTGAAATGATCCAGTCCGTCATTCGCACCCTCACCCCGACCGCTTGGCTGATCGTCGGCGTCCTCGCCGCCTTCCTGCTGTTTGGCGCCTTCTGCTCATACAGGGGCGGACAGACCGAAAGAGATCGTCAGGCCGCCTCTGCCGCCAAGATCGAGGCGAAGGCCTCCACGGCGCGGGAAACAGCCGCCAGCGAGCGCCACAACGACAACACCACCATCAACACCCGCGAGAAGGAGCTTTCCAATGCGGTCCAGTCGCTTCCTGATGCTGCCCCTAGCCCTCGCCGCGTCCGGCTCGCTTGTGAGCGGCTGCGTCAGCAAGGGTCTCGCCTTCCCGCCGAGTGTGGACCTGCGGGTTGAGCCCAAGCCGGTCCTGGCGCCTGATGCGATTTATTCGGAAGCCGCGCTCGACGCCTACGACATCGCCATCGAGGCGCGAGGAGATCGGCTGGCGGCCCAGGTCGGGCGGCTATGCCGGTTCTTCGACACCATGGGTATGAAGGGTCTAGACTGTCCGCCGCCAGAGCCCCGACCGAAGCAGGGCTAGGTCCATGGAAATCCCCACTGACCGTTTTCTCTGTTCAGCGAAAATGGTCCAGCGTCGAGCCATCAGGCTCCGCTACGGGTCCGTCATCCGAAGGGGCGGCGGGCTTTGGCGCGCTGAGAGAAACTTGCAATCCCACGGATACTATGACGCAATCCAAGAGGGAATCCATCCCACTTGGAGATGCCGGTGAAGAGCTTGCTCAAAACGATCAGTATTGGCGCGATTGCAGTGACGGCAGCGGCCTTATCTGGACCAGCCCTTGCGTTGCCAGCAGATTACGTATGGTTTACCTACTATAGTGACGCCACATATACAGTGGAAGTCGGAGAGAAACACATTCTGTGCTCCGGGAGAACAGTTCGACTTGGTGAAACAACGCCATATTATCAGATATACACAACGCCTTGCCCGAACCCTCCGCACACCGGACCGTGGTAGGGTACAAATAACTATAAGCACCTGCGATCAGCCCCCCATCCGAAAGGGTGGCGGGCTTTCCGCCCTTACGAACAATCACTGATTGTTCTAGCCACAATCTTATGTATCCATGCGCATAGGGAGGCCTGTCTCCCGCTTGGAGAGTTGTCGCGATGAAAAAGATATATGCGGGCGTTGTTTTGGCGGCAGCCATCATGGGCGTTGCGACGTCATCCATCGCCGGGCCAGACTGCGATGCGCCTTCGATAGGTAATAAATGCGACGAGGCTTTCAACGATGAGGTGCTGATTTGCGGCTTCCTCACCGAACATGGAAGCGAAATCGCGCAGGGCTGTATCGAGACAGCCAGGGCCAAACATAACGCATGCATGAAGGCCAACAGTTGTTCGGGCTGATCAAGCTGAACTGACAGTTCGGGGCCGCTCTGTTCATCAGGGCGGCCTTTCGTCATTCAGGCCGTCATCAAATCCCGATAAGGCTCCCCGCGCTCCCCCGCCTCAGCCCGCGTCAGCACCTTCGTCTCATTGTTCGCCCCGACCGCGACCTTGATGTCCCGGATGCGGACGCCGTCTGCGATGGTCTTTGGACGCCCTGGCTGCATAGCGCTCAGCCGCTCAATCCATTCGTCAGTCTGGACCGTGATCAGGCCGGGTTTCTGGCTGTCATCGCTGGCCGCTGCCTGCATGGCGTCGAGGGCGGCGTTTAGTTCGTCGGGGCTCATTCAACGACGTGTAGGCCGAGTCGCCGGGAGGGATTGTAGGGAACCAATCTCTCAAGCGACGGTTCTCCCCTCATGATCGGGCTTGCCCTTCCTGGTCAGCGTAGCAGTCTGAGCCGCCGCTTTGCACCGAGAGCGGCGGCTTTCTGTTTCAGGCGTTAGCCGTAAACCACTGTCGGAAGGCGTCGGCATCAAACGACGACCCGAAGTGGAAGTTGTCAGCCATTACGTAGAACCATCCGGCGCTTGGCCTCGCCTCCAGCCACTCGATCATCTTGCCGCGCGCGACGGGTCCGCGATCCGGCAGGCTTAAGGTCGTGATCTTGTCGCGGGTGCGTGCCCACTCGGTCTGCGTCAGTTTTTGCATCGGCGGCTTAGGAGGGCGGTTCGCCGGTCCTGTCGATGCGCCGCGGCGGGTTCTCAACAGCTCAGTTGAGGCTATGCAAAGCTCCGTCAGGCAACGGGCGTTGCAGGGCCTTCGCCTCGGCCCATGGCGCTGTCATCCAGGCCTCGAACTCGTCTGGCTCGGTCAGGATCACCGGCATGGCCTTGGGGTGGACCGCCTTCACCGGCTCGCTGGGATCGGTCGTCAGGAACGCCATGAGGTCGATCGTCTCCTTGCCGGTCTTGATCTTCCGAACCCCGGTCCAGCCCGACAGGTGGATGCCCGCGAAGAAGGCCAGCGGTTCGTCGCCCGGCAGACTGAACCACACCGGCTTGTATTTGCCCTCCGCATCCCGCCCTGGTTCGCTGAAGGCCGTGAATGGGACCAGACAGCGGTTGGCAGGCTCTAGCCACGGCTTCCAGTGCGACGAGGTCGTGTTGCGGACGTTCGTCGTTCCGCTGTCCGGCTCCACCTCCAGCAGGGCTGGGAAATCCACGTCCTTGCCCTTGGCGCGTAGCTTGTCGGCCCGCTTGGTTGCGGCGTCGAAGATCGCTTTCTTGGACGACGGCATGCCCCAGCGCGCCAGCGCCAGCTCTCGGACGCCGTCAGATCCTACACGGACGATGGGCGCGGCATAGTCGGGATAGATGTCGCCCGGCGCCAGGTTTCCGACCGTTGACCGCATAGCCTTCGACAGGTCCATGATCGCCTGAGGGCCGCTGCGCTGTCTGTAGAGATTGCACATGGCCGAACGGTCTCATGGTCTCGCGGGTTTGTGGAGTCGGTTCAGGCCTTTGGCGACTTACGTTCCCACGGCAGCAGGCCATCAGGATCGGCCCAATGCCCCATTTTCAGGGTCCATCCCGCCGCCTGCAGTCGCTTTCGCTCCGCGTCGTTGAAATCCCACCACGCGTCATCCCGATCTGTGATCGTGTCCAGCGCTGCTGGCCAGAGGCGCGTTCCGTCCACAAACTTCACACGACCTGGACATTTCCGACAGCGTGGGCGCCGGTTCACAAGGCTGAAGGCTGGCCCCTTTACCGCTAGGATGGCGTTGAGATCGACGGGGCCGGTTTGCTCACACACCGAGCATCGCCAATAAACCTTAGCCTGCCGCTCTACGAGGTCGGCAATCGTGCTGGTCATCGCACCCGAAACCGTCCCAGTCCCATAGCGATGGCCTGACTGACCAGCCGGTCGTTCTCAGCCTTGGACACGTAGGCGACGTTTGAGCCGGGGGCCAAGACCTCGGGCAGGCTCGGGTGTGGTCGTGGATGCGGTGGGGTGGACGCTATCCGAGCGTCCGGTTCAGCGATCAGCAGAAGGCGCTCCGAGAGCGGCAAGGGGTTCGACATCGTCAGGCCCTCAGGTGGTGGACGTTGGAGGCCGGCGTGGCTCCAGTGCAGTGATCAGCCCAGGCGTTCATGAGGCCGGCCCTCTTTTCCAGTGCGTCAGATCGCCGATAGGCACGCTCCACCGCATTTCCAATCTGATGGGCTAAGGCCTCTTCGATCAGTTCACGCGGGTATTGAGTGCAATCCCCCGCCCAATCTCTGAACGTCGAGCGAAATCCGTGCACAGTTACGCTCTCTGAGCAATGCAGCCGCAAAGCCTTGGATGCCGCAACATCTGTGAGCGGCTTTCGGCGACCGCCAGAGAAAATGAATTCTCCGCGGGCTTCCTTCGGGATTCTATCAAGAACCGCTATGGCCGCTGACGACAGGGGGACGCGATGTTCCTTCTTGGCCTTCATGCGTTCAGGCGGAATGGTCCATATCTTTCCAGAGATCTCGGACCAGCGTGCTCCCCTCACCTCACCAGATCGACAGGCTGTCAGGATCACAAACCGGAGTGCCAATGCTGAGACGCTGTCCAGCGATTCCAGCTTGGTGATCAGCGCCGGGACGTTGCTGTAATCAAGTGCGGCATGGTGGACCTTTTGTCGCTTTCCGCCAGACAGCAGGGCTGACAGATGCCCCTTCCAACGTGCTGGGTTTTCTCCCTCACGAAGTCCCCGCACCTTTGCTGCATCAAGAACGCGCTCGATCCTCCCGCGTATGCGCTGGGCTGTCTCCGGCAGTTCGTTCCAGATTGGCTGCAACGCCGAAAGCACCATCTCCGTATCAACGGTTGCGACATCCGCCTTCCAGATTCTCGCAGCGTGCTGCTGGAGAGAGGCTTCCCACTGCGGTCGCTGCTTCGGTGACTTCCATCCACGCTCAAGTTCGTCCAGCAGCTTACCCGCTACCTGTTCGAAGGTTTGCCCCTGGGGAGCGGCTTTCGTCGCATTGCGTAGAGCGATGGGGTCGCGGCCATCCTCAACGTCCTGACGCGCCATGCCTGCTTTCTCACGAGCACGGGCCAGCCCTACGGTAGCAAGGCTACCCAGGCCCATTTCTCTACGGCGTCCGTGATGGAAGAAGATGAAGACCCAACTCCGCCCGCCAGCCTGATCGACGCGCAGGTAGAGGCCGCTGCCATCGGCGTGCATGCCGGGCGGCTTCGTGGATAGGCCACGGGTAGTCAATCTGTTGGTGGTTGTCGCCACGCTTCCTCCAGAACGAAAACGGAACATACACCAACGACAGGGGCGGACGCTTCCCTAAGCTCTTCCCTAAGGCCCTGCGCTGGCTTCCCGCGAAGTTCAGCGAAGTCTGGCGATGAAAAAACACCGCAGCGCAAGGGTTTAAGGGGTGGCGGGGTGACCCCTAGCGAAGGCTAGCGAAGGTCGTTCCGGCGGACACCCTCTCCGCCATTCAACAAATCCATTTAAAATTGATCCAAACCGCATTCTGACGCAGGCGATTGCCTGCATCATATGCAGAGCTGAGCGCGCGCTGGCGCACATGAAAAGGGGCCGCGCAGTCATCTGCGCGGCCCGTCTCATTTCAGCATCTGCCGCGACTTACGTCGGGCAGCGGGTTTCGGTCTGGCTGGCGTCCAGCTTGATCTCGGAGACCGAGATGGTCAGCGAGCCGGGGGTGGTTAGGTGGAACGGCACCTCGACGCGGGACAGGTCGCCGCCGTCGGTGCGGAAGCAGGTCAGCGGGATGCGCGCGACCTGCCAGCGGGCGGCCGGGGCCGACTTCAGCAGGTTGGTGACATCGACAGCGCCGCCGCCCAGCGACAGGCGCACCGTATCACTGGGCGCCGCGTCGATGCGGTAGCGGAAGCTGAGGGCCACCGCGCCATTGGCCTGACGGATCAGATCGACGGGCGTGCCCCAGATCTCGACGCTGGCGGGGCCGGAACCGGCATAGGCGAACTGCTGGCCGCTTTCCTGCGCCAGATCGTCGATGGGGCGCGAGATGACGCCGCTGCGCGGGCTGGAGGCGGACTTGGCCGTGCCCGGGCGCGTCTGGCCACCCGCATCGTTCAGCAGCAGGCCCCACGGCGACACGAACCGGCCATCAACGAAGTAGCGGTCCAGATTGGCCGCCGCGACGGCGACGCCGCTGTCTTCCGACAGACGACCAACGCGCACCGGGTGGGCGTAGCTGAGGCCGTAACCATAGGCGAACTGCGGGTCATAGCCGGGCTGGCCGACGTTCAGCGGCTCACCCTTGGCGTCCTTGGGCCAGCTGAACGACAGCTTGCCGGTGAAGTCGTGGCGCGGCTTGCCCGCACGGTCGCCGATCAGCAGGTCGGCGACCCCCGCCCCTTCCGTGCCCGGCAGCCATGCGGCGACGAAGGCGTCGGACTGGTTGATCTCGGGATTGGTCCACATCGGGCGGCCCGACAGGAAGACCGAGACGGTGGGAATGCCCGCCGCCTTCAGACGCTTCAGCGTTTCCAGCGGCGCGGTCGGCACATAGGCCAGATTGTCGACGTCACCCTGGAACTCGGCATAGGGGGACTCGCCGAAGACGACGATGGCCACATCCGGCTTGGTCGTGAACGATCCGTCGGCGCTGAGGGCCGCCGTACCGCCCGACTGGCTGACGGCCTCATTGATGCCTGCCCAGATCGACTGCCCCTGCGGGAAGTCGGCGTTGGTGTTGCCCGTGCCCTGCCAGCTGAGCGTCCAGCCGCCAGAGGCCTGGCCGATGTCGTCTGCGGCCGTTCCGGCGACCAGAACCCGCGCATTGGCCCGGATCGGCAGAACGCCTTCGTTCTTAAGCAGCACCAGCGACTTCTGCACCGCTTCACGCGCCAGGGCGCGGTGGGCGGGCGAGGCCAGCTCTTCGAACCGGCCTTCGACCGGGCGTTCAGTGTTGAACAGGCCGGTCTTGACCTTGGCGGTCAGGATGCGGCGCACGGCGTCCTCGATGCGAGCAGCCGGGATTTCGCCCGAGCGCGCCTGGGCCAGGGTGCTGGCGTACAGCGGCTTCCAGCTGTCAGGCGCCATCAGCATGTCGATGCCGGCATTGACCGCCAGCGCGCAGCTTTCGTTGGTGCAGCCCGGCAGTTGGCCGTGGGCGTTCCAGTCGGAGACGACGAAGCCCTTGAAGCCCAGCGGCCCGTGCAGCACGTCGCGCAGCAGGGTGTCGTTGCCCGAATGCTTGTAACCGTTCCAGCTGGAGAAGCTGGCCATGATCGACAGCACGCCCGCGTCGATCGCCTGAACATAACCACCCAGATGGATGTCGATCAGCTCCTGCTCGGTGCCGATGAAGTCGCCCTGGTCCTTGCCGCCATCGGTGCCGCCGTCGGCCAGGAAGTGTTTGGCCGAACCCGCGATATGGCCGGGCGCCAGCGGCTGACCCGCAACCAGTTGTCCCTGCAGGCCCAGGGTCATCGGTCCGGCATAGGCGCGCTGGACCTCGGGGTTCTCGGCATAGCCTTCGTAGGTGCGGCCCCAACGGTCATCGCGCGGCACGGCCAGCGTCGGGCCGAAGGTCCAGTCGGCGCCGGTCACGGCGACTTCCAGCGCGGTCGCCACGCCGATGCGGTGGATCAGGTCAGGGTCACGCGCGGCGCCCAGACCGATATTGTGCGGAAAGATGGTCGCGCCCGGCACGTTGTTGTGCCCGTGAACGGCGTCGATGCCGTAGATCAGCGGGATCACCGTGCCGCCGCGCGCGGCGTTGGCGGCGCGGAAGGCCTGGGCCAGCTCCAGCCATTTTGGCGGCGCGGCCTTGTCGTCACCCCACGGGCCGGAACTGCCGCCCGCCAGGATCGAACCCAGCGGATAGGTCTTCAGGTCTTCAGGAGTGATCGAGGAGATGTCGGCCTGGATCAGCTGCCCCACCTTCTCCTCCAGCGTCATGCGGCGGATCAGGTCGGTGACGAAGGCGTCGGTCTGCGCATCGCTGATGGCGGCGGGGGTCGCGGCGTGCGGCCAGATGGCGGGATTGGCGCGGGCGGCCTCGGGCACCGGAATGGTCTGGGCCAGAACCGACGAAGCGCCGCCCAGGGCGATCGTCAGGGCAATCAGGGAAGCGGCTGTGCGACGCATGAATCTTCCTCGTGTTTCCAAACGAGGACGTGCGGACTGTTCCGGAAGGCACAGGCCGACCTGTGGCGGAATGATCCTCATCCCTGCCCGACCGAACGGCGCGTCTGCTCCCGAGCGATCGATCCGCCGCCCTTACCTCACGATAAGGGCGGCAGAGCGGGGGTATCGTCAAGCTATTTTTGAGAACGTTCTCAAACATCCGGGGCGCAGATTGACGCACGCCACAGGATAATCAGCTTTTTGAGAGACTTAGTCCGGCAGGTCTTCGGCCAGGATCGCCATTTCAAACATGAACGAGCCTTCTTCGTCCTCGTCCTCGAAGACGATGCCGATGAACTCGTCGCCGACATAGACTTCAGCCGAGTCGTTCTGCTTGGGACGGGCCTTCAGGATGATGCCGCCGGTGTTGAAGGTGCGCTTGAGGTGGGCCTCGATGCGCTTCAGGTCGGTGTCTTTCACGGGTGGCCTCATAGTCCTTGGATTGGCGGCGGACCCTAGAGAAGTCGGGCCTTCAGGGGAACTGGCAGATGCATTTTTCGCGCAGGCCTGAAAAACAGCGTCTGTGCGTAACGGATAGTCAGACGCCCCGGTCAGGCTTGGGGCTGCTCATTTCGATCAGAGCCGCCATGACCCGCTCCCTAGCGGCTGGCGGCAGGCCGTTCGGGTCCTGGGCCTGCATCAGCCACAGCCCGTCCGACGCCAACCCGGCTATAAATCGGGCCATGGCCGCCGCATCGCCTTCAACTGGAACGGACGGGGCCGCGCTGTCACGTACCTCAGACCATATGCTCGCCACCCTGTCGTTGTGGGCGCTGTCCAGCATCAGCACCATCTCGGCGCGGCTGGGCGCTTCCCCGCCGCTCAGGATATAGGCCTGCTGTCGATCACCGCCTGTCCGTCTTTCCGCCAGTTCGTCAAGCTGCACCCGCCAGCGATCCGCCAGGAAGGCGTGGCTGGCCGTGATCAACTCATCGCGCGATCTGAAATGATAGATCAGCCCCCCGCGCGTAATGCCCGTTTCCGCCGCCACCGCGTCAAAGGTCACCGCCGTCAGCCCGTCGCGTTCGATGATGGCGATGACGCCTTCCAGGATGCGGACGCGGTTGTTGGCCTTCATGATCGTCTCAGTGCGGGTACAGGGTGGATTGAGAACCGGGACCATAGCGTCGCAACAGCACGCCCGTCACGACCGCTCCAAAACCGAGAACGGCGGCGACTACATAAAGCACGACGACATAGGAGCGATCAAAAGCCGTCGCCGCAGCAGTCCACAGCGCCTCGGACTGCGGCCCGCCTGCCTCTGCAATGGTCAGGGCTTCAGACAGGCTGGACCGCGCCGCCTCCGGCGCTCCGGCGGGCAGGACTAATCCCAGACTGTAAAGTGCGGCCAGAAGACTGCCCAGCAGAGCCACCGCCAACAGGGCGCCGAACTCAAAGGACACCTCCTCCATCGACGCCGCCATCCCGGCCTGCTCCACTGGCGCATTGCCGATGATCCCGGTGGAGGCGACCGACATCGATGCGCCAAGCCCGATACCCATGGCCAGAATACCGATGGCGACCCACAGCACCCCGTGATTCAGCCCCACAGCCACGCCGACAGCCGCCAGCGCCGCCAGCCCCAGGCCGCCTGAAATCAGATTGCGCAGTCCCAGCCTGTGCAGGAAGGCGCCGCCGATCAGCGACATCGGGATGGCCCCCAGGATGACGACGGACACCAGCAATCCCGCCTCAGTCGGCGTGAAGCCTGACACCAGTTGGAACCGCTGACTCGTGATCAGTTGCAGCCCCGCAAAGCCGAACAGACCTGCGGCAGCCGCGATGATGCCCGCGCTAAGGGCCGGGTTACGGAACAGGTTGAAGTCCAGCGAGGGGTGCTCAAGCCGCCCCTGACGCCGCACAAACAGGAAGCCGAACACGACGCTGATGGCGAGCGCCACGGCAGGCATCTGCCAGCTTGCCGCCGGATTGACCGCTTCCTTGATCGCCAGAACCAGGCCGCCCATCGTCATCAACGACATCGCCGACGACTGGAAATCCCACGACTTGCTGACATCCGGCCTGGGCTTTGGCGCGTACAGGATGACGCCGATCACCGCGACAATGACGACCGGCACGTTGATCAGGAAGACCGAGCCCCACCAGAACCAGTGCAGCAGCAAGCCGGACAATATGGGGCCCAGCCCAAAGCCCACCAGCGACATCGAGCCCCAGATCGCGATGGCGAAGGTCCGCTCCCGCTCATCCTGAAAACTGGTTCGGATCACCGCCAGCGTCGCCGGCATCATCGCCGCCGCGCCAACCGCCAGGAAGGCTCGCGCGGCGATCAGCGCTGCGGCTGTCGGCGCAAAGGCGGCAACCAGCGACGCCACGCCGAAAATGCCCAGCCCCGCCAGCAGCATGGTGCGATGACCGACCCGGTCGCCCAACGTCCCCGCCCCCAGCAGCAGCCCCGCCATCACCAGCGGATAGGCGTTGATGATCCACAGGCTCTCGCCGGGCGAAGCGCCCAGCTCCCGCTCCAGCGTCGGCAGGGCCGTATAGAGGATCGAGTTGTCCAGAGTGATGAGCAGCAGCGCGGCGATCGCCGTCGCCAGCACATGCCATCGTGATTTGGTCGTGAAGGTCATGCGCAAACTATACAAACATGTTTGTATAGTTTCAACCCGAACTCCATCGTCGCATCATCGCCAAACCGCACACGCCAAGGCGCATCATCAAGCCGACCGGCTTGACGCGAACACCCCCGATCTGCTCATCGCGAGATCGATCGATTTTAGAGATTGCGCGCCATGAACAAGAATATCGGAGCCAAGGCCGCTATCGGCTTTCCGCTGGGGATCTGCATCGGCATCATCTTCGGCGCCCTGATCCACAACATGGCCATAGGCATCATCATCGGCCTTGCACTGGGCTTCGGCGTGGTGAAGTTCGGCCGCAGGAAGCCCTGAACGGCTTCAGATCACGAAGTCGTACACGACCTCGGCCAATGTGTGGTCCATCGTCCGGGCAGGCTCGGCGCCTGTGGGGCAGTTGACCAGGCGGGCCGGGACACCTGCGACGGTGCAGCCGGTCGGCACATTCTTCAGCACCACCGAACCCGACGCCACCTTGGCGAAGTCGCCGACGTGGATATTGCCCAGCACCTTCGCCCCCGCGCCCAACAGGACGCCGTTGCCGATCTTGGGGTGACGGTCGCCGCGTTCGGCCCCCGTGCCGCCCAGGGTCACATTGTGCAGCATGGAGACGTCATCACCGACCACCGCCGTCTCACCGATGACGATGCCGGTGCCGTGGTCAAGGAACAGTCCCTTGCCCAGACGCGCCGCCGGATGGATGTCCAGTTGGAACAGTTCGGAGATGCGGCTCTGGAAATGGAAGGCCAGCGTCTCGCGCCCCTGCCCCCACAGCCAATGCGCCACGCGCCAGGCCTGCAGCGCCTGGAAACCTTTGAAATAGAGGAAGGGCTGCAACAGATTGCGGATCGCCGGGTCGCGCTCGGCGACCGCCTGCAGATCAGCCTCGGCGGCCTCGACGATGCTGGGATCAGCCTTGAAGGCGGACAGGCAGACTTCGCGCACCGACATGGCGCTCATTTCGCCATCGGCCAGCTTGCGCGCGATCTGGAAGCTGAGAGCGCCGGACAGGTCGTCGTGCGACAGGACGACCGCGTTCATCTGCGAGCCCAACTGCGGTTCTTCGCGCGACGCAGCCTCAGCCGAGGCGCGCAGCTGACGCCACACGCTGTCGTTCTCAGCGACGATTTCCAGCTTGGCCATGATCGGCTCCTTCGGGGGCATCATACGCGCCCAAGCAAGGCGCGCGCCAGCGCTTCGGGCAGTTCCCCGTTCTGGGCCATATGGTAGGCGCGATAAGCCGTCGCCACCGTCAGGCCGTCCCGTACAGTCCCCCGCCCGATTTCCTCCAGCAGCGCGGCAAATGGGACACGCACGATGGCGATGACCTCGGTGGGATCAGGCGCGACCGGCACGGGGCTGAGCCCCCAGGCGATCCAAGTATAGGCCATCTCGGTCGTGACCGAGTTTGACACCTCCATTGTCAGCGCAGGCGTCCAGTGCGCCGCCTCCAGCCCGGCTTCTTCGGCCAGTTCCCGCCGCACGCCGTCGAAGGGATCCTCGCCCACCGGCGCGCCGCCCTCGGGTATTTCCCAGGAATATGTGCCCAGGGCGAACCTCTGCTGGCCGACCAGAACCACTGTCCCGTCATCATGGATCGGCAGCACCCCGGTCGCGACATTCTTGGGCTGCATGATCGTATAGTCGCTGGCCAGCCCCGTCGGCGCGACGACCTGATGCTGGGTCAGACGCATCCACGGGTTCTCGAACACCGTCCGCTCGCTCTCGCGACGCCACGCAGGCGGCTTGACCAGCCCCTTGGCCCAGCTCGGTTCGTCGACGATTTTCAGCGTATTGTTCATCACGCGGGTATGGCGGATCAGGGGTCGAAAGCCTAGCTAGGCCACATGACCGATTTGCCCGTTTTCGCCCTGAACGACGCTGTCCCCCTGCCCGTCCCCTCGGCGGAGTTCCGCCAGCGTCTGGCCCAGCGCCGCTCGGCCCCGGCGCAGTCCCTGATCGGCCCCGGCCCGACGGACGCCGAACTGGACGACATCCTGCGTCTGGGCGCCCGCACGCCCGATCACGGCAAGCTGTTCCCCTGGCGGTTCGTGGTTCTGGGTCCGCAGTCGCGTGCAGAGATCGCCGAACGTCTGGCGGTGCTGGCCGAGGTCCGCAACAAGCCCGCAAAGGATCAGGCAGTGCTGGCCAAGCTGACAGCGGCGCCGGTCACCATCCTGGTCATCTCCACCCCCATCCCCGACGCCAAACCGATCTGGGAGCAGGAGTTGTCTGCGGGCGCCGTCTGCATGAACCTGGAACACGCCGCCAGCGGCTTCGGCTATTCGTCCAGCTGGATCACCGACTGGTATGCCTATGACGCGCAAGGCGCCGCCCTGTTCGGCGTCAAGGATGGCGAGAAGATCGCCGGCTTCATCCACATCGGAACCCTGACCGAAGCGCCTCTGGAGCGGCCCCGCCCAGAAATCGCCATGAAGGTCACACGCTTGCCGTAACTCGGCGGCATAAAGTCGCTTCACGTCGGTTTAGTCTCGACCGGCGCCGCCTCCTCCCCCAAGGCCTCAGTATGGATTCCCTGTTGCAAGCCGTGGGCGACTTCATCGCCCGCAATCATATGTGGGCCGGCGTTCTTCTTGGCCTCATCACCTTTGTCGAATCCCTGGCGGTGATCGGCGCCTTCGTGCCCGCGACCGGTCTGCTGGTGGCGGCGGGCGGTCTGATCGCAGCAGGCGTGCTGGACCCCGCCAACGTCATCATCGGCTGCATCATCGGCGCCGTTCTGGGCGACGCCGTCAGCTATTGGGCGGGCCGTCGTCTGGGCATCCGCTTCCTGCAGCGCCCGATGTTCAAGCCGCACCGCCGCCGCATCGCCTGGACGCGCCTGTACTGCCGTCGCTACGGCGTGCTGTCGATCTTCGTCGGGCGCTTCTTCGGCCCTCTGCGCGCCTTCGTGCCGCTGACGCTGGGGATGCTGCGGATGCGCCAGCGGGCGTTCCAGTTCGGCAATGTCACCTCGGGCATCGTCTGGGTGCTGGCAATGCTGGCGCCGGGCTATCTGGCGGCGAAGGGTCTGGCGCAGCTGGAGCTGCTGAGCGAAGCCCACGGGCCCACCCTGCTGATCGGCGCCATCGCCGTGGCCATTCTGGCGGTCGCCATCATCTATCGCGCGGTGAAGTCCCGCATGACCCGCAAGTCGGCCATCCTCAAGGGCGCGCTGGAGAGCCGCTGATCGCTTCTTCTTCGGGCCGGTGCACGATCGACACCAGCACCACCGAAATGATCATCAGCAGGAACCACGCCCCCAGCTTGCTCAGGGACACCATCTCCCATCCGTCCGTCTGCCCCGGATAGGTCCAGGCCCGGCTCAGCGTGCCCAGGTTCTCGGCGAACCAGATGAACAGGGCCACCAGCCCATAACCCAGCAGCAGCGGCATCGACCTGCGCCTGCGGTCCGCCGTGAAATAGAACCAGCCCCGCCCGAACAGCAGCGCCGTCGCCACGAACAGCCCCAGCCGCACGTCAGGCAGCCAGTGGTGCGCAAAGAAATTCACGTATATGGCCGCCGCCAGCACCCAGGTCGTCCATAGCGGCGGATAGCGCCTGACCCGGATGTGGAAGATGCGCTGCACCCGCGCGATGTAGCTGCCGACCGCTGCATACATGAAGCCCGAGAACAGCGGCACCGCCCCGATCCTGAGCAGGCTGTCCTCGGGATAGACCCACGACCCGTGCGCCGTCTTGAACAGCTCCATGATCGTGCCGGCGATGTGGAACAGGAAGATGACCTTGGCCTCCTCCATGCTCTCCAGCCTGAAGGCCAGCATCGCCGCCTGAATGACCAGCGCCCCGACCACCAGAACGTCATAGCGCGACACCGCCGCTCCATCCGGCCAAAGCATCCAGGTGCCCATGATCAGCACCAGCATCAGCCCGCCAAACAGACAGGCCCACCCCTGCTTCAGCCCGAACCAGAGGAACTCATAGACGTAGCCGTTGAGGCGGGACCGATCGGCCCACGCCTCCGCACGGGTCATCAGACGGCGCCCCCACACTTCGAGCGGAAGACGGGAGAGTGAAGTCATGACCGTAGGCTATGCAGAAGAACCCGGGCAATGTCAGATCAAGTTTGTCGGAGCAACCGCCCCCAAACAGGACAAATCCTAAAGCAGCTCCAACCTCGGGCCACTCCGCAGATTATTGTTGCCCGCGATCATGTTGGACGCCAAAGCAAAATCGCCCGTCGCGGAAATCACCCGACGCTCAGCGTAAATCACCTGAAGCGAGTTATAGTATTCCATACTTTTAGCGTTGCTGATCAGAGGCTTTTGGTTTCGGATCGCATCCAAATCCGCCCGCAGAGCTTCAATACTCGCGCCCAAGTTCGCCCGCTCCTTTCGCAAAAGATCAGCCTCAGACCCCACCCCCAGTAGAGCAATTAGGGCTGTATTGTGGTAACTTTCTTCAGATTGCTTTAAGCCAACTTCAAGAAAATGCACTAATGTCGGACACCAAAATGCCAATAAGAGATCAGGGGCGATAGGCAAATAAATTTCTATACCTTCGGAAGTAAGGCCCAAGCTCCCCAAAACCCCATTTTGGTTTGTATTGGCCTTAACAACTGGGTGGTCGCCTAGCAGGAAGGTGGTCCCAGGGGCCGCTCCGATCAACAGCATCATTTTGGTCGAAATGATTTTCGTGAACTCAGGAAGATTCTTGCTAGCCAAATTCATTGCGATGAATTTGACCATTTCTGGATCATCCATTCCCCGAAGTTGTGGAACCTCCTCGGGGTCATGCCCCATGGAACGAACGCGCTCACGCATCTTCTCTGCGACGTCGATCATATTGATCCGCGTGCTCGGCCCTCGGACCTGCTGGAGCGCTACAAAGGCCATGACCTTCACACGATCTTCCAACGTCAATCCGACCAAAGAACGGTCCTCTGCAATCCGTTTGAAAACCGGGGCTGCTTGGTCCTCGATTTTTCCGAGGCCATCCTCCATGCAAATGATATACTTCCCGTCATTGTAACGGTTGAAATCTCGCTCATGGAGAATGTTAGCAGGTGCAGTGCGAAAGATCCGTTCTTCTTTCTTATCGAAGACATACACTTGAGGGAATTTTCCGCGACCAGCAGTCGCAAACGCGCTTTGCAACATGCAAGGCACGTAGTGCTGTCCTCGAGTCTTTAACGGTCCGTCAGGCAATGACTTTGTCTCGAAGCAGCTCACTTGTGAACACCATACGAACCTCCACTACTTTTATTCATTACCTGACAAGTTCCCCCGACTAAATCTCACCCTCGCCCGCGATAGGTCGGCACACCTTGATCCGGCAGCCACAGCCCCTCAGGCGCCACGCCCGTCTGCCAGAAGACGTCGATGGGGATGCCGCCGCGCGGGTACCAGTAGCCGCCGATACGCAGCCATTTCGGCTGCAGCAGATCAGCCAGTTTGCGGCCAATGGCGACGGTGCAGTCCTCGTGGAAGGCGCCGTGGTTGCGGAAGCTGGTCAGGTACAGCTTCAGGCTCTTTGACTCGACCAGCCATTCGCCCGGCGCATAGTCGATGACGATGTGTGCGAAGTCGGGCTGGCCGGTCACCGGGCACAGGCTGGTGAACTCAGGCGCCGTGAACCGGGCCAGATACAGGGTGTCCGCGTGCGGGTTCGGCACCCGCTCCAGCACGGCGGTTTCAGGGCTGGTCGGGGCGGCGGTCTGGGCGCCAAGCTGGCTCAGGTTGTCGGTGTAATGCGTCATGCCCGCCATTTAGGCGTTCGACGCGGCAAAGAAAATCCTCAGCGTCGCACCCCGTGCGGCGCCCCATTGCCTTACCCGGCGACAGCCGGTTATCCGTAGCGAAAGAAAACCAAGGAGACGCTCGTGGCTATTCCCGCATCGCTGCAAAAGGGTCTGACCCTGCCGATCATTTCGGCGCCCATGTTTCTGGTCTCTGGCCCGGACCTGGTGGTCGAGGCCTGTAATGCGGGCGTCATCGGCACCTTCCCGTCGCTGAACCAGCGCACGACCGAGGGCTATCGGGAGTGGATCCACGAGATCAAGGCGCGGCTGAAGCCGGACGCCGCCGCGTTTGGCGTCAACCACATCGTCCACCCGACCAATCCCCGTCTGATGGCGGACATGATGGTGTCGGTCGAAGAGAAGGTGCCGCTGATCATCACCTCGCTGGGCGCGGTGCGCGACGTGGTCGATGCGGTGCACGGCTATGGCGGTCAGGTCTTCCACGACATCGCCAACATCCGCCACGCCCGCAAGGCGGCCGAGGCGGGCGTCGACGGCCTGATCCTGGTGGCCAATGGCGCGGGCGGCCACGCGGGCATCATCAACCCGTTTGCCTTGGTCAATGAGGTCCGCAGCTTCTTTGACGGCACCATCATCCTGTCGGGCGCCCTGTCGACCGGTCAGGACGTGGCGGCGGCCCTGATGCTGGGCGCCGACTTCGCCTATATGGGCACCCGTTTCATCAACACGACTGAGGCCTTGGCGGCGCCTGCCTACAAGCAGATGATCATCGACAGCGGCTCGACCGACATCGTCCACACGCCCGCCGTGTCCGGCATCCCCGCCAACTTCATGAGCAAGTCGCTGGTCGAGAACGGCATCGACCCCAAACACCTGCCCGAGCACAAGCTGGACATGGGCGACGAGGCCAAGGCGTGGAAGACCGTCTGGTCCGCTGGGCAAGGCGCAGGCGCCATCCACGACGTCCTGCCGACCGCAGAACTGGTGGGTCGTCTGCGACAAGAGTTCGCTCAGGCAACGGAAGAATTCGCGAAGAAGACCGCCACGCGTTAAAGGCGATCCAACACGCTCGTTGCGCGTTGGAGCTCCCATGATCCGCATCGCCTCGCCTGCCCCGTTTGGTTTCGCCCCCCTGGGTCTTGCCATGGTTCTCGCCGCCTTCGCCACGCCTGCCCTGGCGCAGGCGGGCGGCGACTGGGACTTCCAGGTCGGTGCGGGCTCGGACAACCGGTCCAAGAACGTCTCCAAGTCTGCGACTGATCCCTACGCCTTCGGCTCGGCGACATGGGAAAGCGCCAACGGCCTGTTCTACGCCGGTCCGGGCTTCGAGACGATCAAGGCGGGCGGCTCCAGGGTCGAGTTGAACATGGTTGCGGGCTATCAGCCCGAGGCCTTCGGCTATCAGTTCGACCTGAACGTCGCCTACAAGAACCGTGCGGGCGCCGACGACGGTTACGACAACGACACCTGGGAGTTCACCGGCAACATCAGCCGCTCCATCGGCCCGGCCCGCGCCCGGCTGCAGGTCCAGTATTCGCCCGACGCCGCCGGATCAAACGAGGGCTTCGTCTGGATCGAGGGGCGCGTGGGCTGGACCTTCACGCCGAAACTGGACGGCACCGTCGCCGTGGGCCGCCGCGAACAGGACAACGGCCCCGACTACACCGGCTGGAACGCGGGCGTGACCTATGCCCTGACGGAGAAGCTGGATCTGGACCTGCGCTACTACGACACCTCGGCCCATTCGGCGGGGGAACAGTATGGCGACGCCCTGGTCGCCAAGATCTCATACGCGTTCTGAGCGGCCCGCCCTTGCGCATGGGTTGTCGGCTTCCCATCTAGAGCAGGTCGATCTCACTGCGTAACGCCGCTGCTCCCTTTGCATCTACGCACCGAGGTCCAAAAGCCGATCCCATTCAGACCCGACAGGCCGACCAGGGATCCCTCCCTGCGGTCAACGCCAGACGGAGGTCTCCAAATGGCTACCGGCACTGTTAAATGGTACAACCCCACCAAAGGCTACGGCTTCATCGCTCCCGATGACGGCGGCAAGGACGTCTTCGTCCACGCCTCGGCCGTCGAAACCTCGGACGTGGGTTCTCTGAACGAAGGCCAGAAAATCGCCTACGAAATCGAGCGCGACTCGCGCTCGGGCAAGGAATCCGCCGGCCGTCTCAAGGCGGCGGAGTAGGACACGCTCCAGGCGTCCAACACGAACGAACCGCCCACGACCAAGATGGGCGTCATCGCCTTTGACGGCGAGATAACTCGTCTGCTGCCGCTGGGCGGTCGCCGTGTCCGCCTGGACAACGGCCATCTGATCACGGTCCTGCCCTCTCTGGGCGCCCAGACGGGCGTCTCGCTGTTGGGCGACCGTGTGACGGTGGAAATCGCCTTCAATCAGCTGAAGGGCTGGCGCCTGTCGCGCCGGCCCTGACGCCGTTTCCAAACGGATGCCGCCATGACCCCGCTCGCCGACATGATCCCCGCAATGACCGATGCTGACCTTGTCAGCCTGCGCGCCAATGCTGCGCGTCTGGTCGAGACCGGCGCCTCGACGCAGGTGATCGCCGCCTCCGACATCCTGCCGGTCATCGACACCGAAATCGCGCGTCGCGCGTCTCTGCCAAAGGCCGCAAAAGCCCCGGTGAAACGCGCCGCGCCCAAGAAGAAACTGCCCCCCGTCACCGGCCACCAGACCGCCCTGCCGGGTTGAGTTTTCGTTCAGACCGTCATCCCGTCGTCGTGGCAAGGATGACGGTCTGAAACCCCATCAGGCCAGCGCCTGATCCAGATCGGCGATCAGGTCCTCGACATTCTCCACTCCAACCGACAGGCGGATCAGATTATCCGTCACGCCGCCTGCTTCGCGGACTTCTTTCGGGACCGAGGCGTGGGTCATGATCGCCGGGTGGTTCACCAGGCTTTCGACGCCGCCCAGCGACTCCGCCAGCGTAAAGACCTGCACCCGCTCCAGAACGCGCTTGGTGCGCTCCAGATCGCCGTCCAGGATCACCGTCACCATGCCGCCGAACCCGCCGCTCATCTGGCGCGCGGCCAGCTCGTGCTGCGGGTGGGCGATCAGGCCGGGATAGATGACCTTGGCGATGCCTGAGCGCGTCTCCAGCCAGCGGGCGATGGTCAGCGCGTTCTCGCAGTGCGCCTTCATCCGCAGCGCCAGCGTCTTCAGGCCGCGATTGGCCAGGAAGGCGTCGAACGGCCCCATGATCCCGCCGACCGAGTTCTGCAGGAACTTGATCCGCGTCGCCAGATCGGCGTCACCCGTCACCAGCACGCCGCCGATGATGTCCGAATGGCCGTTCAGATATTTGGTCGCGGAGTGCATGACGATGTCCGCGCCCAGTCCCAGCGGCTGCTGGCAGAAGGGGGTGGCGAAGGTGTTATCCACCACCAGCAGCAGGCCATGTGCCTTGGCCACCTTGGACAGGGCGGCGATGTCGGCCAGCTTCATCAGCGGATTGGTCGGCGTCTCGACCCACAGCATCTTCGTCTTGGGCGTGATCGCCGCCTCGACCGCGGCGATGTCGCTCAGGTCCACATAGGCGAAGTCCAGCCCCATGGTGCGCCGACGCACCCGCTCGAACAGGCGCCACGATCCGCCGTACAGATCATCACCCGTCACGATGTGATCGCCCGCGTCCAGCAGCTCCAGCGCCGTCGAGGTCGCCGCCATGCCCGAGCCGAAACCGAACCCGTGCGTGCCGCCTTCCAGATCAGCGATACAGGCCTCGAACGCCTCACGCGTCGGGTTCTTGCCTCGCGCATATTCGTACCCCTTGTTCACACCCGGACTTTCCTGGGCATAGGTCGAGGTGGCGTAGATCGGCGTCATCACGGCGCCCGTGGTCGGGTCGGGATGCTGACCGGCGTGGATGGCGCGGGTCGAGAAACCCTGGCTGTTTTTCTTGTCAGACATGAGCTTAGCGATTCAGGCTGAGGTGGTTGATCAGGTCGGTGCGGGTGATCAGGCCGACGAACTTCTCGCCGTCCAGCACGATGGCCACCCGGTCGCGGTCGAAGACGGGGATCAGGGCGTCCAGAGACTCATTCACCTGAACCGTATCCAGATCGCGCGTCATGGCCGACGACACCGGCTTGGCGAAGCGTTCATTACGCGTGATCTCGTCGGTGTTCATCACCTGGATCAGGTCGCTTTCGTCCAGAATGCCGACCAGACGGCCATCGTCGATGATCGGCAGTTGCGACACGTCGGCGCCCTTCATCCGCTTGAAGGCGGTGTCCAGGGTGTCGTCCGGCCCGGCGACGACCACATCGCCCTTTTCGTATTTGCGGTTGATCAGGTCCGACAGGTCGCCATGCAACTGGCGCTCGCCCAGACCCTGATCGGCCAGCCAGGCGTCGTTATAGACCTTGGACAGATATTTGGCGCCGGTGTCGCAGACGAAGGTGACGCAGGTCTTGGCCTCGGTCTGCTCGCGGCACCAGCGCAGGGCGGCGGCGATCAGGGTGCCGGACGACGAGCCCGCCAGAATCCCTTCCTTCAGCAGCAGATCGCGCGCCGTGCTGATCGCCTCGGCGTCAGAGATCGAATAGGCCTTGTCGATCAGGCTCATGTCCGCCGTATCAGGCACGAAATTCTGACCGATGCCCTCGACGGTGTAGCTGCCTTCCGGCCCCGGCACGCCCTCGTTGACGATGCCCGCCAGCGTCGAACCGACCGGATCGGCCAGAATGATCTCGGCCTTGGAGCCAACGCTCTTCAGATAGCGCGCCGTGCCGGTGATCGTCCCGCCCGAGCCGATCCCTGCGACCAAGGCGTCGATATCGCCGCCGGTCTGGCTCCAGATTTCCGGCCCCGTGGTCTTCACATGGGCTTCGGCATTGGCGTCATTGGCGAACTGGTTGACGTAGAAGCCGCCCGGAATGCCCTGCGCCAGACGCTCGGCCATGTCAGTGTAATATTCAGGATGCCCGTGCGGAACGTCCGAGCGCGTCAGGCGTACATCGGCGCCCATGGCCCGCAGATGCTGGATCTTTTCCTTGGACATCTTGTCAGGAATGACCAGAAGCACCTTATATCCCCGCGCCCGGCCGACCAGTGTCAGCGCCAGGCCCGTATTGCCGGCCGTCGCCTCGACGATGGTGCCGCCCTCTTTCAGGAAGCCTTCCTTCTCCGCCGCATCCAACATCTCGACCGCAATCCGGTCCTTGATCGATCCGCCGGGGTTCTGGGATTCCAGCTTGAGCAGCAGCCGGCATTTCCCGGTGTCGATCTTCGTCACCTCCACCATCGGCGTCTTGCCGATCAGATCCAGCGGCGACTTCACAGGCGCGCTCAGGGCGGGTGCAGAGAGGGACATCAACGACTCCATTCGGGGTTCAGCGGAAGCTGAAGCTCCGCAATCACTCGGTCAACTCATGCAAGATTTGACCCAAGGGCGCGGTTCCGCGCTACGAAAGACATAATGAGCAATTCACCCAAGAGGCCGCCTGCCGGTCTCCCCGACAAAGACACCCTCCTCGCCTTCCTGCGCGAGGCCGGATCGGCCGAGAAGACCGACATCGCACGCCACTTCGGGCTGAAGGGCGGTGACCGCCGGGCCCTGCGCGAAATGATCCGCGAGCTGGAAGCCGAAGGAAAACTGGGCAAACGCGGCCGCAAGGGCTTTTCCGAAGCCGGCGCCCTGCCCCCCGTCGGCGTCGCCGATGTGATCGAGCGCGACGCCGACGGCGAAATGTACGTCCGTCTGGTCGAGGCCAGCCCCGACGCGCCGCACGCGCTGCTGATCCCCGACAAGACCAAGGCCGCCCCCGGCATGGGCGACCGGCTGCTGGTCAAGTTCCAGCGCGGCGCCGAGGGCTGGGAAGCCCGCCTGATCAAGAAACTGGATATCGGCACGAACCGTGTTCTGGGCGTGATCCGCAAATCGGCGCGCGAGACGCGGGTCGAGCCGGTCGACCGCCGCTCCAAGGACGTGCTGCTGGTGCCTCAGGCCCAGTCCGGCGACCTGCGCGACGGCGATCTGGTCCTGGCCGCCATCGAAAAGGGCGAGCATCGCTATGGCCCCAAACGCGGCAAAATCCTTGAGAACATCGGTAAGGAGGACGATCCCCGCGCCGCCTCCCTGATCGCCATCTACGCCCACAGCATCCCGACCGGCTTCTCCGAGGCCGTCGAGCGCGAGGCCGAGGATCAGGAACTGCCGACGCTGAAGGGCCGCGAAGACCTGCGCGACGTTCCCTTTATCACCATCGACCCTGCCGACGCGCGCGACCACGACGACGCCGTCTATGCCGTGCGCGACGAAGACCCCAAGAATGAAGGCGGCTGGATCGTCTGGGTCGCCATCGCCGATGTCGCCGCCTACGTCCGTCCCGGCTCCCAACTGGACCGCGAGGCCCGCGAAAAGGGCAACTCGACCTACTTCCCCGACCGCGTCGAGCCGATGCTGCCGGAACTGCTGTCGAACGGCCTGTGCAGCTTGAAGGAAGGCGAGAACCGCGCCTGCATGGCCGTGCGCATGGTCTTCGACAAGGATGGCCGCAAGACGGGCCACAAGTTCGTGCGCGGCCTGATGCGCTCGCACGCCAAGCTTAGCTATGAACAGGCTCAGGCCGCCATCGACGGCCAGACTGACGACGCCACCGGCCCGATCATGGAGGCCATCCTCTATCCGCTGTGGAACGCCTATCACGCCATGCTGAAGGGCCGCCTGAAGCGCAGCCCCCTGCAGATCGAATCCGCCGAGCGCCACATCCGAATGGCGCCGGATGGCGGTATCGCCTCCATCGAGAAGCGCACCTCGCTTGAGGCGCACCGGCTGATCGAGGAGATGATGATCCAGGCCAACGTCTGCGCCGCCGAGACGCTGGAGCAGAAGAAGACGCCGCTGATCTACCGCATCCACGACGCGCCCAGTCAGGAGAAGATCTTCAATCTGGCCGACTTCCTGCACACCATCGGCAAGCCGTGGAACAAGGGCGAGCCGGGCACGACCAAGCGGTTCAACAAGCTGCTGGACGAGACGCGCGACACCGAACACGCCGATGTGGTCAACGAGGTCGTCCTGCGCACCCAGATGCAGGCTATCTATTCGCCTGAGAACGTGGGCCACTTCGGTCTGAACCTTGACCGCTACGCCCACTTCACCTCGCCGATCCGGCGCTATTCCGACCTGATCGTGCACCGGGGCCTGATCCGCGCATTGAATCTCGGCAAGGACGGTCTGACCGACCGCGAGATCGCCGAACTGCCCGCCATCGCCGAACAGGTCACCTCGACCGAGCGGCGCTCCATGGCCGCTGAACGCGACGCGATGGACCGCTATATCGCCGCCTTCCTTGAGGAGCATATCGGCGCGACCTTCGCTGGACGCATTACCGGCGTGACTCGTTTTGGCCTGTTCATCCGTCTGGAGGACACGGGCGCGGATGGTCTGGTCCCCGTCTCGACCCTGGGCAGCGAGTATTTCACCCATGACGACCGGGCCCACGCCCTGGTCGGCGAACGCACCGGCAAGCGGTTCACCCTGGGCCGGATGGTCGAGGTCAAGCTGCGCGAGGCTACGCCCGTCACCGGCGGTCTGGTCTTTGAAATGCTCAGCGAGCCGGAGCCCCGCGATCCCAACGCCCCGGCCCCGCGCTATGGCATCCGTGGACGCGGCGGCGACGGCCCGCCCATGCGGGGCAAGAACCGGCCCGGCGGCCCCAAGCCTCCAAAGGGCGGTCGTCCCTCTGGCGGCCTGAAGGGCGTGCGAAAGGGCAAGCGGAAGTGAACCAGCCCTTCGATGCCGCACAGGATCTGGCCGACGCCCCGCGCGTCGGCGGCGCCCAGCGGCCGAAGGATGCCGCCACCCTGATCCTGACGCGCGGCGGATCGAAACCCGAAGTCCTGATGGGCCGCCGCGCGCCCGGCCATGTCTTCATGGCGTCGAAATGGGTCTTTCCGGGCGGGCGCATAGACAGGGCGGACTTCACCGCCGCCTCGGCTGGCGACCTGTCCTCCGATGCAGCGCGTCGGCTGACGGCCGCGCCCGCGCCCTGGCCCTGACGGCGGTGCGCGAGACGTTCGAAGAAACCGGCCTGATCCTGGGTCGCCCCGCCCCGCCAGCCAGTGTCGCCGGGCCGTGGCGGGAATACCGACAGACGGGCGCCCTGCCCGACCTGTCCGTCCTGTCCTACATCGCCCGCGCCATCACCCCGCCGGGGCGCACGCGCCGCTTTGACGCCCGTTTCTTCATGGCCCCGGCCGAGGCCCTGCTGACGCCCGAACCGACCTCAGGCTCTGGTGAACTGGACGAGATCGCCTGGCTGCCTCTGGACGAGGCCCGCGCCCTGGACCTGCCCGCCATCACCCGTTTCGTGCTGGGGGAGTTGGCCGAACGGCTGGAGCACCCCGACCGCCCCCTGCCCTTCGTTCGCATGGTGCGCGGCCAGCATGTGGTGGAACACAGGGACTAAGGACATGGCGGGCCAGACCATCACCCTTCGGCTGACGATCCACGCCCCGGTCCCCCGCGTCGCCTACAGCCTGCAGGACAAGGCCAACGCCCCCGTCGAGGCCCGCATCGCCAGCGACAGCCCGCTCAGTTTCGACGTGCCGGTCACCCTGACCGACGACACCCGCTTCACCGGCCCCTTCGTGCGGCGCGAAGGCCCCACACGCCGCTTCGTCTATATCTGCATCGGCGCATCGGCTGGCCAGCACGGCAGCGAATGGAGCCGCCGCGCCAAGATCGACATTCACGACATCCCCGCCGCCCTGCTGGCTCAGGCGCGTGATGGCAAGGCGTTGGAGGTCATCCTGCCCGGGCGCGGCAAGGATGGGACGCCCGCCTGTGCGACGGTGCGTCCGCTCCAGCCCTGGCGCGTCGTCTGACCTACTGGGCGACCGGCTTGGTCAGGTCGAACTCGACCCGGAAATGCCGGTTGGGACGCCGCAGTTCATAGGCGAAGGTCTCATGTGGATGGACCTCAAGCGCCCAGACGTTGGTGGTCGAAGCCGCTGCGTTGTTGGCGTTGAACAGGGCGATGGATTCGGCGTCCACCGGGAACTCCTGCCGCTCCGCCGTGCCTTCGTTGACCGTATCGCCGCCGTACCAGTGCAGCACGTCGGTCGTGCCGTCCTCATGCCGGTGATCGTGCTTCAGGCGCAGACCGATATCACGCCTGGTCACAACCCAGGTCCGCGAACGGTCGTCGCCCACGGCGAAGGGAATGCGAATCTCTCCGTCCGAGCAGTCACGGACATGCATCAACAGTCGCTTATTGGCGAAATCAGCGTCTGCCGGATCAGTCGTGACAACCCGCCCCTCGAATCGTTGGCCGCACAGGGCGGTCAGGTTGGCGAAGAAGGCGTCCTGCGGATTCGGGGATTCAGCCCCGCCAGCACAGGATGAAAGGGAGAAACCCAGGGCCGTCGCGGCCAGCGCGTATGCTAATTTCATGCTCCGACCCTATATGTGCGAAATCCCCTATCAACGTGGCATCACGCCCGTTGACTTTAGGCCGTGCCTGAGTATGTTCCGCGCCTCTTATTTTAAGCGGCTGTCGCCGTCGTAGAGGTATTCCGATGGCCAAACCGGCTTCCATCAAAATCCGTCTGAACTCCACAGCTGACACCGGCTTCTTCTATGTCACCAAGAAGAACGCCCGCACCATGACCGAAAAAATGGTCGTCAAGAAGTACGACCCGGTCGTGCGCAAGCACGTCGACTTCAAGGAAGGCAAGATCAAGTAAGCACTTGATCTGCTAGAAAATATAACGCCCGGCTGATCACTCAGCCGGGCGTTTTTCTTTGTCCGAAATGCGCTGTCGTCGGGGCCGCCGAAGGGACTTCAGGCGGCCTTGGCGATGACAATGTTCCGCCCTCTGGCCTTGGCCTCGTACACGCCTTCGTCAGCGCGTTTCAGCAGCAGTTCCGGCGTATCGTCCGCCCCGCCGGTCGCCGCCACGCCGATGGATATGGTGATGGTCAGCATTTCCTTGCCGCCCATGATGCGGAACGGCTGAGAGGCCACATCCCGGCGAATCCGCTCGGCGACGCGCTCTGCGTCCTCCAACGCCGCGCCCGGCATGACGACAACGAACTCCTCGCCGCCCAGACGGCACGGCAGGTCCACGGCCCGCACATTGGTCGCCAGACGCACGGCGAACTCGATCAGAACCTCATCGCCTGCATCATGGCCAAACCCATCGTTCACCAGCTTGAAGTGATCGATGTCCAGCACCAGCAGGGCGACAGAACTGCCCCCGTGTCTGGCCCGGTTCACCAGGGCGTCCAGTTGGCCGGACATGTATCGACGATTATGCAGCCCGGTCAGGGCGTCCGTCACCGCCAGCTCAAGGCTGGAATCCAGCTTGTCGCGCAGGAAGTCGGTGTAACGCTTGCGACGGATCTGGGTGCGCGCGCGCGCCGACAACTCGTCCGGGTCGATGGGCCGGTTGACCACGTCCGCGGCGCCCAGCTCCAGCGCCTTGACCATGCGCGCCCGATCCATCGGATCGACCACCGCCAGCACCGGCGCCCGACGCGCATCGCCCGACTTGGACAAGGCCAGCACGCGCAGGCCGTCAAAAGTGTCCGCCGCCACATTGACGATGACAAGGTCCAGCGGACCACGCGCGGCTGTGATCGCCGCCTCGGCGTTCGCCTCGATGGTCACGCGGTGTTCGACGCCCAGTTGGTCGGCGATCTTCTGGGCCTGCGCCGCATTGTCGTCGACGATCAGAACCCGACCGCCCTCGGCCCGCAGCCGCCTGTCGCTGTCTGTGCTGACGCCGATGCGGCGGCTGTTTTCCTCACGCTCGCGCAGTTCGTCCATCACCTGTTTCAGACGGCTCAGCGAGCGCACACGCGCGAACAGGATCACATCGTCCAGCGGCTTGGTGATGAAGTCGTCTGCCCCCGCCTCCAGCCCGCGAATCTTGTCTTCACGACCGTCCAGGGCTGTGACCAGCACCACCGGAATATGCCGCGTCTCGGCCTGAGCCTTCAAACGGCGACAGGTTTCAAACCCGTCCATGCCCGGCATCATGACGTCCAGCAGGATCAGATCCGGCTGGGTTTCGGCCGCCAGCGTCAGCGCCGTCAGACCGTCGTGGCAGGATACGACCTCGAAATACTCGATGGTCAGCTTGGCTTCCAGCAGACGCACGTTGGCCTCAACGTCGTCCACGACCATGACCCGCGCGCTCATCCCAGGTGCTGCCGGACTGTTTCGAGGAAATGCATCACCGATATGGGCTTGGAGATATAGGCCTCGCAGCCGCCCTGGCGGATGCGTTCCTCATCACCCTTCATGGCGAAGGCGGTCACGGCGATGACCGGGATGTGGTGCAATTCCTCGTCATCCTTCAGCCACTTGGTGACCTCCAGACCAGAGATTTCAGGCAGCTGAATATCCATCAGGATCAGATCGGGAAGGTGCGCGCGCGCCAGCGCCAGGGCCTGCAGTCCCTCACGGGTCTGCAGGGTTTCATACCCCTGAGAATCGAGCAGATCATGAAAAAGCTTCATGTTCAGCTCGTTATCCTCGACGATGAGGACTTTCTTGGACATCATCACCTGACCTGCGCTCCCCCATACGCGGGACGCTTCGTTGGATGCGATAGTGGGCAAGCAGTCTTAAGTTGGGATGAAGCCAACCTTACGGAGACCTTAAGCGTGGCCATAAAGGCCATCTGTCGCGACTGCCTGTGGACCGGCGAAGACCCCGCCGGACCGCCTGATCGCCGCTGCCCGTCATGTGGGTCGCGCCGGATCGTCGCGGACCCCGAACTGGATCAGTTGTCCATCGCCCACATGGACTGCGACGCCTTCTACGCCTCGGTGGAGAAGCGCGACCGGCCCGAACTGCGCGACAAGCCGGTCATCATCGGCGGGGGCAAGCGCGGCGTCGTCTCCACCGCCTGCTACGTCGCGCGCCAGTACGGCGTCGGCTCGGCCATGCCGATGTTCAAGGCGTTGAAGGCCTGTCCTGAGGCCGTGGTCATCAAGCCGAACTTCACCAAATACGTCTTTGAATCCGAACGCATCCTTGGCGCTCTGGGCAGGCTGACGCCCTTGATCCAGCCCCTGTCGCTGGACGAGGCCTGGGTCGACCTGTCCGGCACCGAGCGGCTGAACGGCGGCCCGCCCGCCTTTCAGCTGATCCGTTTTCAGAAACAGATCGAGGACGAAACCGGTCTGACCGTCTCCATCGGCCTGGCCCCCAACCGCTTCCTGGCGAAGATGGCGTCAGAGATGGACAAGCCGCGCGGTTTCTCGGTCGTCGGCAAGGTCAACGCCCAGACCCTGCTGGCTCCGAAACCCGTCACAGCCCTGCCCGGCGTCGGGCCGGTCTTCGGCAAGGCGCTGCGCAGCGACGGCTACGCCACCATCGGCGATCTGGCGCGGGCCGATGTGCGCGATCTGGTCAAACGGTACGGTGAATCCGGCCTGCGCCTGCACGACCTTTCCCACGCCCGCGACGCCCGCGCCGTAAACCCGACCCATGACCGCAAAGGCATGAGCGCCGAAACCACCTTCAACGAAGACCTGATCGCAGCCGAGGCGCTGGACGCCGAGCTATGGCCCCTGTGCGAAAAACTGGCGTCCAAGGCGCGGCGCGACGGTGTGGCCAGCCGCGTGGTGGTGTTGAAATTGCGCCGCACGGATTTCAAGATCATCACCCGCCGCATCACCCTTCCCGACCCTGTCCAGACCGCCCGCGTCCTGTTCGCCGCCGGACGCGACCTGCTGAAGCCGGAACTGGGCCAGCCCTACCGGCTGATCGGCATCGGCATGGCCGACATCCAGGACGCCGACGACGCCCCCACCGGCCTGTTCCAGACCACCGAAACCCGCGCCCTGAAGACCGAACGCGCCATCGACAAGCTGCGCGAGAAGTTCGGCAACAACGCCGTAGTGGCGGGCCGCGCGCTGAAGTCATAGGAAGCATCATGGACCTCGCAAAACGCGCCTATGACCACGGCTTCCGCCTGGACCCGATTGTTCGCAGTCTGCTGGACACGGACTTCTACAAGCTGCTGATGCTGCAGATGATCTGGCGCGAGCATCGCGACGTGCCGGTCACCTTCCAGGTCATCAATCGCACCAAACGCGTGCGTCTGGCCGAGGAAATCGACATCGGCGTGCTGCGCGATCATCTGGATCACGCCCGCACCCTGCGCTTCACCAACAAGGAGTTGGTCTGGCTGGCGGGCAACAGCTTCTATGGCGTGAAGCAGATCTTCTCGCCCGACTTCATCGCCTGGCTGACCGACTATCAACTGCCCGAATATGACCTGTCGGTTGAGGACGGGCAGTATGTGCTGACCTTCTCTGGCGGCTGGGCCGATGTGACCCTGTGGGAGATCCCCGCGCTGGCCATTCTGAACGAACTGCGCTGCCGGGTCGGGATGCGGCGTCTGGGACGGTTCGAACTGGACATCCTGTATTCCCGCGCCAAGACCCGGCTGTGGTCCAAGGTGGAGCGGCTGCGGCTCTTGCCCGATCTGGCCCTGTCGGATTTCGGCACGCGGCGTCGCCACGGCTTCCTGTGGCAACGCTGGTGCATTCAGGCGCTGAAGGAAGGGCTGGGATCGTCCTTCATCGGCACCTCGAATGTGCTGCACGCGATGGAAAATGATCTGGAGGCCATCGGCACCAATGGCCATGAACTGCCGATGGTGCTGGCGGCTCTGGCCCCGGACGACGCCACCCTGGCCCAGACCCCCTATGCCGTGCTGGACGAATGGCGCAGGCACTATGCGGGCAATCTGCTGATCGTCCTGCCCGACGCCTTCGGCACCGAGGCGTTTCTGGAGCAGGCGCCGGAATGGGTCGCAGACTGGACCGGCTTCCGCCCCGATTCCGCGCCGCCCATCCCGGCGGGCGAGCGCCTGATCGACTGGTGGAAATCGCATGGGCGCGATCCGAAAGATAAGCTGCTGATCTTCTCGGACGGCATGGACATCGACGGCATCGAGGCGACCCACGCCCATTTCCACGGCCGCGCCCGTCTCAGCTTCGGCTGGGGCACCAATCTGACCAATGATTTCCGCGACTGTTCCCCCGCCTTCGCACCGGAACTGGAGCCGATTTCGCTGGTCTGCAAGGTGGTCGCCGCTGGCGGTCGCCCGGCCGTCAAACTGTCGGACAATCCAGAGAAGGCCGTGGGTGATCCGGCCGAGATCGAACGCTATCGCCGCGTCTTCGGCGTGCGTGGTCTGACCGCGCAACCGGTCATCGTCTGAAACCCGCCCTTAAGCTCAACCGTGCATAAGGGCGTCATGAACGCCTTTATCGACAAGATGCGCCGTCGCGCAGGCCGCTATCTCGACGTCCGCCCAATGGCCGTCCAGCCCGCTCGCGGGGTGCTCAGCCTGTCGTTCGACGACATACCCGTCAGCGCCTGGACCGAGGCCGGGCCCATCCTGGTCGAGCATGGGGTGCTGGCCACATATTATGTCTGCGGCGGTCTGGCGGGCGGTCGCAACATGGACCTGCCCCAGTTCGAGGTCGAACACCTGCAGGACCTGTACGAAGCGGGCCATGAGGTCGGCTGCCATACCTATGAGCACGTCTCGACCCTGAGGCTGTCGCCTGCTGAACTGGACGCCAGTCTGGCCCGCAACGCCGCTTGGGTGGCCGAACGTCTGGACGGTTATGAGATGCAGACCTTCGCCTATCCGTTCGGCGACTGTGCGCGAACGGCCAAGCCCGTGATCGACAGCCGGTTCCTGTGCGGACGAGGCGTGCGTGATGGCGTCAATGCAGGAAGCGCCGACCGTAATCTGCTGCAGGCCGTCGGCCTAGAGAGCCGTCGCCTGCCGGGCTATGATCTGGAGAAGTTGGTCGAGGAGACGGCGGCGTCAAAGGGCTGGCTGATCGCCTATGGCCATGACGTCAGCGACGCGCCGACGCCGTATGGCTGCCGTCCCGAGGACATCGACCGCCTGATCCGTCTGGCCAAGGCTGCTGATCTGGACATCCAGCCGGTCGCGGCGGCATGGCGGTTGGCGACCTCCTAAGTTCGTCATCCTAGGCCTTGTGCCTAGGATCCATACGCTCGGTGTCAGCCGCTCAACGGCCGTTGCCTGACACTCCGACCAATCGGTGAAGCCTCTGTCTATGGATCCTAGGCACAAGGCCTAGGATGACGGTGTTTTAGTCAAACTGCCGCCTTCCGCCGATCCGCCCAGGCGATCAGCTCTTTCCTCGGCCAGATCATAAGCCACGACCGGGCGGTGTATTCGCCGCTGTCGATCAACGCCTTGCGCGATGCCGACGCCGTGCCAGCCCGCTCGGTGTGGATCGGCGCCGGGCCCTGATGCACCATGAAGGCGCCGCCGTTCAGAGGGTTCAGGCGCAGGTGGGCCAGACGCGGGCTGATCTCGGTCAGCGGCGGATCATAGAACCAGCTGGAGCCGATCATGCCTGCCAGTTCAGGACGCGTACGACAGATTTCCGCCGCTGTGGCCCAGGCCTCGTTCCAGCCATCCTCGTTGAAACCGCGCAGCCACCGGCTTTCGGTGTGAACCTCCAGCCACGGCTCCTTCTTCGCCCCCGCCGCCAGATAGCGGAACAGTGGCTTCAGCCCCCAGCCCTGACGCACATGGGTGATGATCTGCCCTGGCCCGACCGGTGAACTCAGATCAATGACCTGGCTCTTGGCGCCCGGCACGCTGAGCGCCAGCGAGAAGCGCACGTCCTTGGACCAGTGGTCGAAATCATAATCGCCATCAGCCTTGGTCAGGAAGGCGGCCAGTTGTTCGATCCAATAGGGATATAGCGCGATCACCTCGGCAGGCAGAGCCATCGCCTGCACCCGGTCAGGCAGTTGCAGCGTCCACGCCGCCACCAGCCCCCGTCGCACGTCGTTGGACGCATCCGCCCCCAGCACCAGATCGACCGCCTTGGCGGGCAGCTCGAAATCCCAGTGCGGTGCGGCCTCCACAGCCTTTGCGGCGGCGGGCGCCAGCGCGGCGTCCACGCGGGCGCGGTCCCCAAGAGAGAGCCTGTCCAGCACGGCCTGGAAGGCGGCGACATCGGGCGTCAGGTGCATATCCATGTTCGACAACATCGCACACGACGGTTGGCGAAGCTTTAACCCGGCAAACGGGTGACGCCGCCCTTGCCGCGCGCTAAACCGCGACCAGATAAAAGGAGCCCCCATGACCGTTGAAGCCCGCATCGCCGAACTCGGCATTACTCTCCCGGAACCGGCCAAGCCGGTCGCCAGCTATGTGTCCTTCGTCCGCTCCGGCAACCAGATCACCATCTCGGGCCAGCTGTCGAATGACGCCAACGGCGGCATCAAGGGCACCGTCGGCGTTGACGTAACCCCGGAACAGGCAGCCGAGGCCGCCCGCCTGTGCGGCATCAACCTGATCGCCCAGATCAAGGCCGCCGTCGATGGCGACCTGGAGCGCGTCGTCCGCATCGTCAAACTGGGCGCCTTCGTTCAGGCCGGTCCTGATTTCGAAGCCATCCCCGCCGTCATCAACGGCTGCTCGGACCTGATGGTTCAGGTTTTCGGCGACGCGGGCAAGCACGCCCGTTCGGCCGTCGGCGTTTACAAGCTGCCGCTCGGCTTCGCCGTCGAGATCGATGCGATCGTGGAGATCCGCTGATCTTTCAGATCTCGGTTCACGACCAGATCGCCGATATAGGCCGCGAGGCCTGGGACGCGTGCGCGCGTCCCACCGGCGATCCCTTCGTCTCCTATGATTTCCTGCACGCCTGCGAGGCGTCCGGCAGCGCCGCCCCGCGTCAGGGCTGGGCCCCGCGCCATCTGGCCCTGCGTGACGAAGACAATGCCGTGCTCGGCGTCATGCCCCTCTATCTGAAGGGCAACAGCCAGGGCGAATACGTCTTCGACCACAGCTGGGCCGACGCCTATGAACGCGCGGGCGGGCGGTATTACCCCAAGCTGCTGGGCGCCGTGCCGTTCACGCCTGCGACCGGCCCCCGCTTCCTGAACTACCCCGACACCGACGCCGCCACCGTGCGGACAGCCCTGCTGCAAGGTGCGCTGACCCTGACCGAGCGGCTGGGCGTGTCGTCCCTGCACGTCAACTTTCCCATAGAGCCGGAATGGTCCGCCATGACCCAGGCCGGGTTGCTGCCGCGTCAGGACATCCAGTTCATCTGGCGCAACGACGGCTATCAGACCTTCGACGACTTCCTGAACGCCCTGTCGGCCAACCGGCGCAAGACCATCAGGCGCGAACGCCGCGACGCACAGGCTGATCTCGACATCCGCGTCCTGACCGGCGACGCCCTGACCGAGGCGCATTGGGACGCCTTCTTCGCCTTCTATATGGACACCGGCTCGCGCAAGTGGGGCCAGCCCTATCTGACGCGCGACTTCTTCACCCGCATCGGCGCGACAATGGCCGACCGGATTGCTCTGGTGATGGCGTTTCGCGACGGGACGCCCATCGCGGGTGCGCTGAACTTCATCGGAGATGAAGCCCTCTATGGCCGTCAGTGGGGAACGCTGGAGGACGTGCCCTTCCTGCATTTCGAGCTGTGCTATTATCAGGCCACCGCGTTCGCCATTTCGCGCGGCCTGTCCCGCGTCGAGGCGGGTGCACAGGGCGAGCACAAGATTGCACGCGGCTACCTGCCCTCGCCTGTCTATTCCGCCCACTTCATCGCCGATCCGGCGTTGCGTGATCCCGTCACCCGCTATCTGGACGGCGAACGCCCCGCGATTGAGGCGGAAATGGCGGCGATGACGGAAGAACTGTCGCCGTACAAGCGGAGCTAACCACCCCACAACCCGTCACCCTCGGGCTTGTCCCGAGGGCCCATCCATCATCGCACTTGGTGGAGCATTGGCATGCAATCGCCAGACCGCTCGACGTTTCCACATAGGCCCTCGGGACAAGCCCGAGGGTGACGAGATTTGGTTTATTGGAGAGGCCTAAGCAGCCTTCTGCGCCCACAGGTGATACATGCCGGCGAACAGGGTCGGATGCTGTGTCTCCAGCCGATCCCACAGGTTCATATCCAGCGGATCCGCCGCCCCGAACATCTCGCGGAACCGCCCTGTCGCTTCAGGCGGCGCCTCAAACCCGACCAGTCGCAGGCCCGCGCCCGCGACCAGTTCGGCCAGTTGCGGCGGGGTGTAGCGATGTTCCTGCACATGGAAGACCAGATCGCGACAGCCGCTCAGGCTGTAGAAATCCGCGCTCTCCCTCAACTGCGCCAAAGGCTCCCCATCCGGCAGGGCCAGCACATGCGCCCGGAACGCCCGGATGTCCGCATCCGTCGCGCACCATCCCTTTTCCGCGATCAGGTCATGCGCCATGCGCACCAGCGCCCGCGCCCGCTCGCTGTAGAGCCCCAGACGGATCACCCCGCCCGGCCGCGTAACGCCCGCCAACTGCACCAATCCGTCCGCGGGCCGCGCCATATGGTGGATCACGCCGGTCGAGGTGACGATGTCGAACCGTTCGCTCACTCCGCCCAACGCCAGAATATCCCCCTGCATGAACCGCACAGTCGCCAGGCCCAGTTCGTCCGCCACCCGCGCGCCGTGAGCCAGACTGGTGCGGCTCAGGTCCATCGCTGTGATGTTCAGAGATCGATCCATCCGGGCCAGATCAATCGGCTCGAACCCCGTGCCGCACCCCGCCACCAGAAGCCGTTCCAGCCGCCCTCCGAACGCCTGCCGATCCAGCCCCGGCAGGGCGACGACCGCATCGCTCAGCGCACGAGGCTTCGGCGCGGGCGGTGCGCTCCAGCGCGGATAGGGATTGGCCTCATACTGTTCACGCACCGCGACCGATACAGCGTCGCCGTCCTCCGGCGTCAGGCTCGGAAGAGTTTCGCGCAGCGTCCGTTCACGCGCCGGTTCATCAACCGAGCGACGGATCAACTGGGCCTGCATCGGGCCATGCTGCGCCAGTGCCGTCGCCTCAACCGCCGTCAGCAGCCGAAACATTGAAGCGATCAGGCCGACCGCCTCATTGGCCTCGGGCGGCGCCACGGCGACATATTCTGATGCGAACCCGCTCAGCCCCAGCGCACAGATCAGCGAGCGAACGCCCTCGCCTTGCGCACCGTCCGCCGCCAGCAAGGCTGCGCGCACCGTATTCAGCCGCGCCTCCATCGCCGCGCTGACATTCACGCATCGCGACAGGAAGGCCAGCCACAGCGGGTCGCCGCCCATCGCCTCCAGCGCCGCAATCGTCCCCTCAAACGCGCCCTGTTTCAGCAACAGGGTCTCCGCCGTCACCCGCGCCAGCGCCTGCGGCTCCACACTCGCCTCGGCAAAACAGGCGTTCAGATCAGCATCCAGTTGCCGATGCCAGGCGCGCGGCGACAGGTCCGCCAGCAAACCCGCCAGCGCAGGCGCAACCCTCGCCCGCAGGTCCGCATCCGCCAGCTCCATCGCCCGGCTCAGCAACTGCGTCGCCGTCGCCGCCTCGCCATGCTGCGCCAGGAACAGCCCCATGCCCGCCACCGCCGCCGGATGGTCGCGGTGCTGCGACAGACAGGCCTTATAGGCCCCAAAGGCGCCGTTCAGATCACCCGCCGCCAGCGCCCGCTCCGCTGTCGCGACCAGCGCATCAGCGGCCTGATTTCTTTGGATCGTTTCCCCCATCCGCCCACTATGCCGTCCCGTGGCACGTCGCGCATGAAAAAAGGCCCGGAAGTTTCCGTCCGGGCCTCATTTCTGTGATCAGGCTGAAACTCAGGCCGTCTCTTCTTCCTCTTCCGACTTGGCCGGAACGCCATTGGCGCTGGAGATGTCGAAGTCGATCTTGCCGTCCTTCAGCTGGACCTTGACGTGTCCGCCACGTGTCAGACGCCCGAACAGGATGTCGTCGGCCAGCGGCTTCTTGATCGCGTCCTGAATGACCCGCGCCAGAGGACGCGCGCCGTACAGTTCGTCGAAGCCGTTCTTGGCCAGCCAGTCGGCGGCTTCGTCTGTCAGTTCGATGGTGATGTTGCGGTCCGCCAGCTGGGCTTCCAGCTGCAGCACGAACTTGGTCACCACCGAGCGGATCGTCTCGGCGCCCAGCGGCTTGAAGGCCACGATGGCGTCCAGACGGTTTCTGAACTCCGGCGCGAACAGACGCTGGATGGCCTTGTCGTCCTCGCCCTCGACCTTGCCACGGCCAAAGCCGATGGAGGCGCGGGCGTTGTCGGCGGCCCCGGCGTTGGTGGTCATGATCAGGATGACGTTCCTGAAATCGACCTTCTTGCCCACCGCGTCGGTCAGCATGCCGTTGTCCATCACCTGCAGCAGGATGTTGTACACATCAGGGTGCGCCTTCTCGATTTCGTCCAGCAGCACCACCGAGTGCGGGTGCTGGTCGACGGCGTCGGTCAGAAGCCCGCCCTGATCATGGCCGACATAGCCCGGAGGCGCCCCGATCAGGCGGCTGACGGTGTGGCGCTCCATGTATTCCGACATGTCGAAGCGCTGCATCTCTATGCCCAGGGTGGAGGCAAGCTGCTTGGCCACCTCGGTTTTGCCCACGCCGGTCGGACCGCTGAACAGGAAGCTGCCGATCGGCTTGTTCGGATCACGCAGACCCGCCCGCGCCAGCTTCATGGCCGCCGACACCTGTTCGATGGCCTGTTCCTGACCAAAGACCGCGCGCTTCAGATCGGTTTCCAGTTCGCGCAGGCTTTCGGTGTCGGATTTGGACACCGACTTGGCGGGGATGCGGGCCATCTTGGCGATGACGGCCTCGACCTCCTTCTGGCCGATGACCTTTTTCCGCTTGGATTCGGTCAGCAGCATCTGGCTGGCCCCGGCTTCGTCGATCACGTCGATCGCCTTGTCCGGCAGCTTGCGGTCGGTCATGTAGCGGGCCGAAAGCTCAACCGCGGTGCGGATGGCGCTGTCGGTGTAGCGGACCTTGTGGTGCTGCTCGTAGTAGGTCTTCAGACCCTTCAGGATTTTCACCGTATCCTCGACCGTCGGCTCATTGACGTCGATCTTCTGGAAGCGACGCACCAGGGCGCGGTCCTTCTCGAAGTGCTGGCGATATTCCTTGTAGGTCGTCGAACCCATGCAGCGCAGCGTGCCGGAAGCCAGAGCAGGCTTCAGCAGATTGGACGCATCCATCGCTCCGCCCGAGGTCGCGCCAGCGCCGATCACCGTATGGATCTCGTCGATGAACAGGACCGCGTTCTCGTGGTTCTCCAACTCCTTGACCACCTGTTTCAGGCGCTCTTCGAAGTCGCCGCGATAGCGGGTGCCGGCCAGCAGCGCGCCCATGTCGAGCGAATAGATGGTGGCGTCCTTCAGGACGTCAGGCACCTCGCCGTTGACGATCTTGCGGGCCAGACCTTCGGCGATGGCGGTCTTGCCAACGCCGGGATCACCAACCAGCAGCGGGTTGTTCTTGGTCCGGCGGCACAGAATCTGGATCGAGCGGTCCACCTCGGCCTGACGACCGATCAGCGGATCGACCTTGCCCTGACGCGACTTCTCATTGAGGTCGACGCAATAGGCTTCCAGCGCCTCGCCGCCCGATTTGACGGTCGACTGATCCTCGGCCTCTTCAGGTGAAGACCCCTTGGCGGGACGGGCCTCGGCGGCGCCCGCCTTCTTGGCGATGCCGTGGGCGATGAAGTTGACCGCGTCGTAGCGCGTCATGTCCTGCTCTTGCAGGAAATAGGCGGCGTGGCTCTCGCGCTCGGAGAAGATGGCGACCAGCACATTGGCGCCGGACACTTCTTCGCGGCCCGATGACTGGACATGGATCACCGCGCGCTGAATCACGCGCTGGAAGCCTGCCGTCGGCTTGGCGTCTTCGCCATCGGCCGTAGCCAAGGCGGCCAGATCATTGTCAACATACAGGGTCAGCGCAGCCTTGAGCGCCGTCAGATCGACGTTGCAGGCGCGCATGACACCGGACGCATCCGGGTCGTCGATCAGCGAAAGCAGCAGGTGCTCAAGCGTGGCGTACTCATGCCTGCGCTCGTTGGCGTAGCCCACCGCGCGGTGCAGGGTTTCTTCGAGAGGACGGGAAAATGAAGGCATTGGGAGGCTCCTCTCAGTCCTTTTCCATCGTGCATTGCAGAGGGTGCTGGTGGCGGCGCGCAGTTTCGATGACCTGCGCGACCTTGGTCTCGGCGACCTCGTAGGTGAAGACGCCGCACACCCCCACGCCATGCTGATGCACATGCAGCATGATGCGGGTGGCCTCTTCTCGGCTCTTTTGGAAGAACCGCTCCAGCACATAGACGACGAATTCCATCGGCGAATAATCGTCGTTCAGGATCAGCACTCGATACAGCGAGGGCTTCTGAAGCTTCGGCTTTGTTTCGGTGACGGTGGCGGTTCCTTGACCGCCCCCGGTTTCACCGGGCCTTTGTATGGGCATTCGTATTCCGTAATGGGGAGTCGTCTTGGCTATCAGATAGGGAATGATGAACTGAATTGAAGCGGCGTCCAGTCACGGCTTTCGTGACGAGCCCAAGTGACCAAAGATTCACGGGAATTTCGCGCATTCCAGACGCACCAAAAGCGCCTGATCCCTTCTGCATGAGACGCTGCCGATGCTTATCGCCGCACTGTTCGCAACCGCCCTGTCCTTGAGTGGGGCGCAGACTCCGGCTGCCACTGAGGCGATCCGGATTCCCGACCAACCTGAACTGACCACGGTCATCGCCGCGCGCGACATTGCGCTGTTCACCACCATGTTCGACCTTTGCGATCCCGCAGCCCTGGCTGATCTGGTGACCGAGGATCTCGAATTCTATCACGACAGGGGCGGCCTGACCGCCACGCGCACCACCTTCGTCGAAGGCTATGCCAAGAGCTGCGAAGCGGCCAAGGCGCCCGACGCCTATCGTTCGAGACGCGAACTCACACCCGGCACGATGCGGGTCTACGCCATCCCCGGCGTCGGCGCGGTCGAGGAAGGCAGTCACGTTTTCTAT
>NZ_JABAZW010000013.1:78867-80940 GCF_018608325.1 Brevundimonas sp.
GTCCCGAGCAGCTCGTGGGCCGCGCCCGCTTCTCGGTGCTTTGGCGTCTGGAAGGCGATCAGTGGCGACTGGCCCGCGCCTTCAGCATCGACCACGCCGCCGTCAGCCAATAGCGACCAACAAAAACCCCTCGGATTGCTCCGAGGGGCTTCTGGTACGCTACTAAGGCAGTTGATCAACTGGGCGGATCGAAACCGATCCAGACCCAAAAGATCAGAACTTAGCGGGCAGCCTGGAAGGTTTCGACCGAGGCGGTGACGCGCTCGTTGATCGGCTTGATGCTGTCCTTGACCGTGGCGGTGACGATCTCGTTGGTCTTGGCCAGTTCGGCGACATAACGCTCGACCGACTTCTTGGCCCAGGCGGATTGCAGCTCGAAGAACTCCTGCACCGAACGAGCGGTCGACAGTTCCTTGCCAGCGGCCAGGTTTTCTTCCCAGGCGGTCTTGGCGAAGCCGAGGGCCTGTTGCGACAGGGCTTCTGCGCCCTTCTGAGCGACGGTCGCGGACTCGACCAGCGCGTCCAGGTTCTTCTTGCCGTGAGCGTTCAGTTCGGTCAGCGAAGCAACCGACTTGTCGATGCCTTCGCGGAAGGCTTGTGCGCCAGCAGCCTGGGCGCTTTCGGCCTGAGCCTTGACCTTGGCGCCGACAGATGCGGCCGCGGCGGCGGCTTGATCGGCGGTCTTCTTCACGGTGTCAGCAGCAGTGTCAGCCATAGGAGTCTCTCCGGTATGAATGCCTGCGGGGGCAGGCTGTTGCGGAAGCGATCTTGACGAAATTCTTGCGAGGCGACGCCTCGCGCATCGGCCTTATGCTGCAAGTGCGAAGAAAGGTCAACATCGGTTTGTGCAATGCACAATATGATCATTGATAACCCTGCTCGCTGGTTCAAATTCCCGTTGACGGACCGTTAACCACCGCGAAACCCGCACAGCCTATGCTAGCTCTTGCTTCGCGTAGGGCTGGGGGCCTTTTCGCAAACCCTGCTCATTGAGGGTCGTAAACGCTCATGGTTGCTTATCTCCGTCGTGGTTTCCTCGCCGTTCTGGCGTTCAGCCTGATTGCATTCGGCACGAACGTTCGACCGATCGAGGCTCAATCTGGAGAGAGCGCGCGCTACGCCGCCATCGTTCTTGACGCCACAACGGGCGAGGTTCTGTTCGCCCGACATGCCGACAGCCGTCGCTATCCGGCGTCCCTGACCAAGATGATGACCCTGTATCTGACGTTCGAGGCCCTGTCGCAGGGCCGGGTCAAGGCGGACGACGTCCTGACCGTCTCGTCGCGCGCCGCCTCCCAACCGCCGTCAAAACTGGGGCTTCCAGCAGGTCAGACGATCAGCCTGGACAACGCCATGCGCGCCACCGCCGTGCGCAGCGCCAATGACATGGCTGTGGCCATCGCCGAACACATCGGCGGCTCCGAAGCCCGCTTCACCAATATGATGACGCTGAAGGCCGAGCAGTTGGGCATGACCCAGACCCGCTACGCCACCGCAAACGGCCTGCCTGATGCGCGCCAGCTGACCTCGGCCCGCGATCAGGCGATCCTGGCCCGCGCCCTGATGCGCGACTATCCGCAGTATTATCATTATTTCGGCCTGCACGACTGGGCCTACAACGGTCGCGAATACCGCAACACCAACGGCCTGTTGGCGACCGGCCGCGGCTATGACGGGTTGAAGACGGGCTACACCAACGCTTCGGGCTATAACCTCGCCGCCACCGCCGTGCGCGACGGCCGCCGCATCATCACCGTCGTCATGGGCGGCCGTTCGACCGCCAGCCGCAACGCCCACGTCGCCGAACTGATGGACACCGGCTTCGAGGTCGAGCGCCGACGCGCCCAGGGCGAAACCATTCAGGTCGCCCAGACCTTCTTCGAACAACGCGGCTTCGGCATCAGCAATGACACCACCGGCGACGCCCCCATCGCCTACGCCTCGCTGAACAGCGACGACGAAGACGGCATCGGCTCCAACAGCGTCAGCAGCGGCAGCGCCATCCCCTACAACGCTGTGGCCTATACGGCGGCGCCCGCCTCTTTCCATCATGTGTGTGATGATGCATGTGCC
>NZ_JABAZW010000117.1 GCF_018608325.1 Brevundimonas sp.
GGCATCGTCGGCGCAGGGCCTGCGGGTCTGGCCGCCGCCGACCGCCTGCGCACCGAGGGCTATCAGGTCGTCGTCTATGACCGGCATGACCGCGCGGGCGGCCTGCTGATCTATGGCATCCCCGGCTTCAAGCTGGAGAAGCACGTCGTCCAGCGCCGCGTTGACCGTCTGGTCGAGGGCGGGGTCCAGTTCGTGCTGGGCTGCGAAATCGGCAAGGACGTCACCCTGACCGAGCTGCGTGAACGTCATGACGTCGTGCTGCTGGCCATGGGCGTCTATCAACCGCGCATCCTGTCGGCGCCGGGCCGTGGCCCGGACTCGACGGTCGAGGCCCTGCAGTATCTGACCCATCAGAACCGCCGCGATCTGGGCGACGCCGAACAGGCAGGCTGGTACGAGGCCAGCGGCAAGCGCGTGGTCGTGATCGGCGGCGGCGACACCGCCATGGACTGCGTCCGCACCGCCATCCGTCAGGGCGCCGCATCGGTGACCTGCCTGTATCGCCGCGACCGCGAGAACATGCCGGGTTCCGCCCGCGAGGTTCAGAACGCCGAGGAAGAAGGCGTCGTCTTCGAATGGCTGGGCGCGCCCAAGGCCCTGCTGTCCCAAGGTGACCGCGTCACCGGGGTTCGCGCCGCGCGCATGCAGTTGACCGAGGCCGCTCCGGGCGAGCGCCGCGACATCGTGCCGGTTCCCGGCGCCGACTTCGACATTCCCGCCGACATCGTCATCGAGGCCCTGGGCTTCTCGCCCGAGCCGTTCGCGGCGCATGAGGCGGACCTCAAACTTCGCGACGACGGCACGATCAAGGTCGGCGCCGTCAGCTTCGCCACCAGCCTGCCCGGCGTCTTCGCCGCGGGCGACGCGGTGCGCGGGGCCTCTCTGGTCGTCTGGGCCGTGCGCGAGGGCCAGGACGCCGCCGCCGAGATCGATCGCTACCTTAAGACCCGCACCGAGGAGGTCGCGGCATGACCCAGTGGCTTGATAAGTACGAAGCAACCCGCGACCGGCTGGAAGCGGGCAACGCCTATGACCGCGCCTCCGAGCGCGACGCCTGCGGCGTGGGTCTGGTCTGCTCCATCGACGGCAGCCCGCGTCGTGACGTGGTCGAATATGCCATCCGCAGCCTGAAGGCCGTGGCCCACCGCGGCGCGGTCGATCCCGACGGCCTGTCGGGCGACGGCGCAGGCATCATGGCCGAACTGCCGCAGGCCTTCTTCGCCGAACAGGTGGCCTCCATCGGCCAGTCCCTGCGTCCCGGCCCGATCTGCGTGGGCCAGGTCTTCCTGCCGCGCACCGACCTGGGCGCCCAGGACCGCGCCCGCGCCATCGTCGAGACCGAGGCCCTGCGCGCCGGTTTCTGGATCTATGGCTGGCGCCAGACACCCATCGACCTGTCGGTCGTGGGGACCAAGGCGGGCGCGACCCGGCCCGAGATCGAACAGATCATGCTGGCTCCGCCGCTGGACGACGCAGGCCAGCCGCTGGACGGCGAGGCGCTGGAACGCGAACTGTATCTGTGCCGCCGCCGCATCGAAAAGACGGTCAAGGCCGAGAACCTGTCCGCCGTCTATATCTGCACCCTGTCCGCGCGCTCCATCGCCTACAAGGGCATGGTGCGGGCCGAACTGCTGGGCGACCTGTATCCCGATCTGGAAGACCCGCGCTTCGTCTCGGCCTACGCCGTCTTCCACCAGCGCTATTCGACCAACACCTTCCCGGAATGGAAGCTGGCCCAACCCTTCCGCATGATGGCCCACAACGGCGAGATCAACACGCTGAAGGGCAATCTGAACTGGATGAAGTCGCACGAGATCCGCATGGCCGCCCAGGCCTTCGGCGACCGTGACGGCGAGGTGAAGCCGGTCGTCCAGCCGGGCGGATCGGACTCCGCCGCGCTCGACAACGTCATGGAGGTGCTGGTCCACGCCGGTCGCCCCGCGCCGATGGCCAAGGCCCTGCTGATCCCGGAAGCCTGGTCCAAGGACGACGTGGTCATGCCCGAGGCGCACAGCGCCTTCTACGCCTATTGCAACGCGGTCATGGAGCCGTGGGACGGCCCCGCCGCCATCTGCGCCGCCGACGGCCGCTGGATCGTGGCGGGCAAGGACCGTAACGGCCTACGCCCCCTGCGCGCGGTCGAGACCGTCGACGGCCTGCTGATGGCGGGCTCCGAAGCCGGTCTGGTGCCGATCCCCGAAAGCCGAGTGAAGCGCCGCCTGCACATCGGCCCGGGCAAGCTGATCGCCGTCGATCTGAAGCACGGCCGCGTCTATGACGAACATGAGGCCATCGAGGCCCTGTCGTCCGCCCACCCCTATACGGAGTGGCTGGGCAATATGGTCGATCTGGAATCGATCATCGGCCCCGGCCCCGAGCCGCGCTCGGCCTCTGGCGAAGACCTGACCCGCCGTCAGATCGCCGCCGGTTACAGCCGTGAAGACCTGGACCTGCTGCTGGACGCCCTGGTGCGTGACGGCAAGGAGGCGGTCGGCTCCATGGGCGATGATGCGCCGCCTGCGGTTCTGTCGGCCCTGCCCCGCCCGTTGTCGCACTATTTCCGCCAGAACTTCAGCCAGGTCACCAACCCGCCGATCGACCCCTTGCGGGAATCCGGGGCGATGAGCCTGAAGACCCGGTTCAAGAACCTGGGCAACATCCTTGCGGTCGAAGAGGCCCAGACCGACGTCTTCGTTCTGGACAGCCCGGTCCTGACCAACGGCATGTACGAGCGGATGATCGACACGGTCGGCGCCGGTTCGACCGTGGTCATCGACTGCAGCTACGACGTTCCGTCCGACGCGGCCCGTTCGGGCGCCGGTCTGCGCGCCGCGCTGGACCGGATCATGGACGAGGCCGAGGCCGCCGCCCGCGACGGCGCTGCCCTGATCGTCCTGACCGACCAGCAGGGTTCGGCCCAGCGCCTGGCCGCGCCGATGATCCTGGCGACCGCTGGCGTGCATGGCCGCCTGACCACGGCGGGTCTGCGCTCCTACTGCTCCATCGTCGTGCGCACCGCCGAGACGCTGGACCCGCACGGGTTCGCCGTTCTGGTCGGCGTCGGCGCCACCACGGTCAACGCCTGGCTGGCGCAGGACCTGTTCCAGGAGCGTCTGGACCGGGGCCTCTATCCCGGCCTGACCCTGCGCGACGCCTGCCTGAACTATAAGGCCGGCATCGAGGCCGGCCTGCTGAAGACACTGGCCCGCAAGGGGATCAGCGTGATCTCCGCCTATCGCGGCGGCTGCGAGTTCGAGGTTCTAGGCCTGTCGCGCGCCCTGACGGCCGAGTTCTTCCCCGGCGCCCCGTCGCGCATCTCCGGCATCGGTCTGGCCGGTCTGGAGCAGGCGGCGCTGAAGCGTCACAAGGTGGCGTGGGGAGAAGCCCTGCCCTCGCCCGCCATCGGCGGCTTCTTCAAGATCCGTGCGGGCGGCGAGGCCCACGCCCACGAAGCCAAGACCATCCACCTGCTGCAGGACGCCTGCAACCGGGGTGACTACCGCCGCTTCAAGCAGTTCTCCGACGCCGTGCGCAATCAGGCGGACGTCTCCTTGCGCGACCTGCTGGACTTCCGCGAAGGCGTCGCCATCCCGGTCGATCAGGTCGAGAGCGTGTCGGACATCCGCCGCCGCTTCCTGACCCAGGCCATGTCGCTGGGCGCGCTCGGCCCCGAGGCGCACGAGACGCTGAACATCGCCATGAACCGCATCGGCGCCCGCTCGGTGTCCGGCGAGGGCGGCGAAGACCCCGAACGCTATCACCCGCGTCCCAACGGCGACGACGCCAACTCGGCGGTCAAGCAGGTAGCCTCGGGCCGGTTCGGCGTCACCGCCGAATATCTGAACCAGTGCCGTGAAATCGAGATCAAGGTGGCACAGGGCGCCAAGCCCGGTGAAGGCGGCCAGTTGCCCGGCTTCAAGGTCACCGAATTCATCGCCCGGATGCGCCATGCCGTGCCCGGCACCACCCTGATCTCTCCGCCGCCGCACCACGACATCTATTCGATCGAGGACCTGGCCCAGCTCATCTATGACCTGAAGGCCATCAACCCCGACGCCCGTGTCACGGTGAAACTGGTGTCCGCTTCGGGCATCGGCGCCATTGCGTCCGGTGTGGCCAAGGCCAATGCCGACGCCATCCTGATCGCCGGTCACAACGGCGGCACTGGCGCCTCGCCCCAGACCTCGATCAAGCACGCGGGCCTGCCGTGGGAGATCGGTCTGGCCGAGGCCCATCAGGTGCTGACGCTGAACAATCTGCGCGGCTCGGTCACCCTGCGCACCGACGGCGGGGTCCGCACGGGCCGCGATGTGGTCATCGCCGCCATGCTGGGCGCCGAGGAGTACGGCGTCGGCACCGCCGCCCTGATCGCCATGGGCTGTTTGATGGTGCGCCAGTGCCATTCGAACACCTGCCCGGTCGGCGTCTGTTCTCAGGACGACCGCCTGCGCGAGAAGTTCACCGGCACCCCGGACAAGGTGGTGAACCTGTTCACCTTCATCGCCGAGGAAACCCGCGAAATCCTGGCCTCGATCGGCGCCCGGACGATGGACGAGATCATCGGCCGCACCGACCTGCTGCGTCAGGTCCGTCGTGGCGGATCGCATCTGGACGACCTGGACCTGAACCCCCTGCTGGTTCAGGTGGACGAAGGCGCGGCGGGCAAGTGGGCCGACAAGACGACCCGCAAGCCCATCGCCGAAAGCCTGGATGCGCGTGTCCTGAAGGACGCCGTGCGCTTCCTGGATCGCGGTCAGACGCTGGAGCTGTCCTATCCGCTGAACAATACGCAACGGACCGTGGGCGCCGCCGTGTCTTCGGCCATCGTGCGTCGCTTCGGCGCCCAGGGACCAGCCGGTCGCCTGAAGCTGCGTCTGGAAGGCATCGCGGGCCAAAGCTTCGGCGCTTTCGCGGCCAAGGGTCTGGAGCTTCATCTGACGGGCGAGGCCAACGACTATGTCGGCAAGGGCCTGTCGGGCGCCGAAATCTCGGTGCGGACGACGGAGTGGCGCGAGGATCAGCTGATCTGCGGCAACACCACCCTGTACGGCGCGACCTCGGGTCGCCTGTTCGTCGCCGGTGCGGCGGGCGAGCGGTTCGCGGTGCGCAACTCGGGCGCCGAGGCCGTGGTCGAAGGTCTGGGCGCGCACGGCTGCGAATATATGACCGGCGGACGCGTGGTCGTGCTGGGCTCGGTTGGCTGGAACCTGGCGGCGGGCATGAGCGGCGGCGAGCTGTTCGTGCTGGATCAGCCAGGCTTTGCCGAGCGGGCGCTGAACGGCGATCTGGCGGGCGTGACCGACATCGATGAGGCCGCGGCCGAACGGCTGCGCGAACTGATCGAGGCCCATCTGGCGGCGACGGCGTCACCACTGGCGCGCCGTCTGCTGGGCGACTGGGCCAATACGCTGAGCCGGTTCGTGCGCATTGTTCCCCTGACCGACATCGTCGCCAAGACCGAACGGCTGAAAACCAGCGCCTGATCCAGTGTTTCCCCGCCGTCGCCTCGGCGGCGGGGATTTCATGCCCAGGGCTGCAAAGCCATCCCCGCTGCCCACAGGCCGGGGCGGTTGATCCGGGCGCAGCCTGCCCCCATCTTCATCTGTGACCGGAGGTCTTGCCGATTGCGGGAGACAGGCCGGTCGGTCGCTTTTTCCGAGGACCCAGATGACGACCCGCACCATCCTGTTCGACAGCCCCTTCCTGCTGGGCTTCGATCACACCCGCGCCCTGATCGACCGCGCCGCCAAGGCCGCGGCTGAAAGCTATCCCCCCTATAATGTTGAACAGATCGGCGACGCCGGGGTGCGCATCAGTCTGGCGGTGGCCGGATTCTCGCCCGATGAACTGGCCATCACGCTGGAAGGCCGTCAGCTGACCATCGCCGGAAAGCGTGACGACGCGGGCAAGAGCGAGCAGGCCTTCCTGCACCGGGGCATAGCGGCGCGCGGCTTTGTGCGCAGCTTTGTTCTGGCCGACGGGCTGGAGGTGCAGGGCGCGCGGGCCGAGCACGGTCTGCTGCATGTGGACCTGATCCGCCCCGAGGCCGAGCGCGCCGTGCGGCGCATTCCGATTACGGCAGGCTGAAAAATACCGACGTTCGAACCGCTCAGCGTTCTGAGCGTTCATCAGTAGTGAAGGAGGCGGTCCTATGACGCCGTTGATGATGACCAAGGAAGATTTTGCAGGATTGGGCGCCCCCGACCTGGTTTATGTGCGCGAGGTGAAGGCGTCGGACCTGATGGAGGACGCCGTCGAGATCAGAGACATGAGCTTTGATCCCGGCCAGTCCCTGTATGCCGTCCACAGCGCCGACGGCGAACGTCTGGCGGTGATGCTGGACCGCGACACCGCCTTCGCCGCCGCCGTGGCCCACGAACTGGAGCCGGTTTCGGTTCACTGAGAAGATTGGAGGGCGGCCCCGCGATGGGATTGCGCCGCCTTCCAGAGCCGCGATCAGGCCGCCGTCGCCGGGGCGTCGTCCTTGACGAACAGAGCCTTGATCGCATCGACGGTGCGCGCCTGACGCAGTTGTTCGCGCAGTTCCGACGAACGCAGCGCCCGCGACACCGCAGCCAGAGCCCGCAGGTGTTCAGCGCCGTCCTTGGGCGGGGCGAACAGGGCCAGCAGAAGATCGACCGGACGGTCATCCACCGACTCATACGCCACAGGCGTATCCAGACGCACGAAGACCGCCGTCACGCGGTCGATCTCCTTCAAACGGGCGTGCGGAACCGCCACGCCCGACCCCAGGCCGGTGGAGCCCAGGGCCTCACGTTCCAGCAGCGCCTCCAGCACGCGCCCTTCATCGACGCCCAGCGCATGGGCGGCGGCTTCGGCCACAGCATTCAGCGCCTGACGCTTTGATGAGGCGCCGCCGCGCAGCACCACGCCGTTAGGCGCGAGCAAATCTGCGATATCCATTGGAAACCCGGTTCTCAAAAATAGACTGGCGGTTGCGGGCGCCCGTTTAGAGGCTCCCGCAACAAAGTCAAACTTGAGCATGACCGTTTTTGGAGGAACCGCGTCGCGGCTCCGGCAGAAGCGTGCATCATGCTCGCGCTCAAATCTGGAGCCTGATTTACGGCCTCGGTGAAATCGCGAACGATTCCATCGAGGCCGATCAGACCCTAGGCCGTGCCTTTTGCCTGGCCGTTCAGCTTGCTGGTCCGCTCAGGATCGATCCAGCCGACATTGCCGTCGGGCCGTCGATAGACGACCGACAGACCGCCGTGAGCCGCGTTGCGGAACAGGACGACGGGATAGCCCGTCATGTCCAGCTCCAAGACCGCCCGCCCCACCGTGATGGTGCGGATTTCGTGTTCCGTCTCTGCGATGACCATGCCCACCGGCGGCGGGCCGTCGTTCTCGCTGGCGTCGCCGAAGACGTCGTCGTCCACGCTGTCGGGATCACGCAGCACGATGCTGCGTGCGACTTCGCGGGCGGCGTTTTCAGTCTTCTCGGGCGACAGACCCTTGGGCCCGATATGGTGGTCCTTGAGTCGGCGCTTGTAGCGACGAACCCGTGTCTCGAGCCGATCCAGCGCTTCGGTAAAGGCCGAGTGGGCGTCGCCGCCGAACCCGGTCGTCACCAGCGTCTGGCCAGACGCGAGACGGACCCAACAGTCCACCTTGAAGTTGTGGCCGTCCTTGGAGACCACGACCTCGGCGCCATCGCCGCCGCGGGCGAAGTATTTTCCGACCCCGTCTTCGAGTTCCTGGGAGATGCGCGAGCCTAACGCTTCGCCGACATCCACTTGCTTGCCGCTGACTTGGACTTGCATGTCGATAGAACGCGCCCGACTGGATTTGGTGTCAATCCAGATCACCGTTTTGTGGTCACGCTTGTCAGGCCGAGCGGAGCATCCGGCGGCGCTCGACGGACGACGGAATTCTCAAGGCTTCCCGATACTTGGCGACCGTTCGACGGGCGATGTCGATGCCCGTCTCCTTAAGTATTTCGACGATCCGGTCGTCGGACAAAACGTCGCCATCCAGCCCCTCGCCATCAATCATTGTTTTTATCCGGTGGCGGACCGCTTCGGCCGAGTGGGTCGAGGCGCCGTCCACCGATTGAATGGCGGCGGTGAAGAAGAATTTCAGCTCGAACACGCCGCGCGGCGTGGCGACATATTTGTTCGATGTGACACGGCTGACGGTCGATTCGTGCATGCTGATGGCGTCAGCCACGGTCTTCAGATTGAGGGGGCGCAGGAACTCGACGCCGAAGGCCAGGAAGGCGTCCTGCTGGCGAACGATCTCGGAGGCGACCTTCAGAATGGTCTTGGCCCGCTGATCCAGCGACTTGACCAGCCAGTTGGCCTGGGCGGCGCAGTCAGCGACGAAGGTCTTTTCGGTATCCGAACGCGCGCCCGCCTGAACCAGGCCGTGATAGCGTTTGTCGACCAGCAGACGCGGCAGGGTGTCGGCGTTCAGTTCCACCCGCCATCCGCCCGCCGGATCAGCACGGACATGGACGTCGGGCACGACCGTCTGGGCCGGTTCGCCGCCAAAGCCCGCGCCGGGACGCGGCGTCAGAGCCTTCAGCTCGGCGATCATCTCGGACAGGTCGTCGGCGTCGACGCCGCAGATCTTGCGCAATCCCGCCAGATCGCGTCGCGCCAGAAGGTCCAGATTGTCCAGCAGGGCCGCCATGGCCGGATCGAACCGGTTGCGGTCGATCAGTTGCAGCTTCAGGCATTCCGGCACCGAACGGGCCATGATGCCGGTCGGCTCGAACCCGTGGCAGACGGCCAGCACCGCCTCGATCCGCTCCAGCGAGACGCCCAGCCGGTCGGCGAACTCGGTCAGTTCGCCGCGCAGATAGCCGCCCTCGTCGGTGGCGTCGATCAGGGTCAGGGCGATGCCGTGGTCGGCGGGGGTGAAACCGGCGGACGAGGCCTGGGCCTGCAGATGCTCCCACAGGGACAGTTCGTGGGTGTCGGGGCGTTCAACATCGCCGCCTTCAAAGGTCTGGCCGCCCTTGCCCGCGCTGGACCAGTCGGAAAGGCCCGGCTGGGCTTCATCGGTCATGCGGTCGCTGGTGCGTTCGCCCGGCGCGGCGTCGCCGTAAACATCGTCGGACCCGGCGTCCATCGAAGCCACGGATTCATGGCCGACGCCGTCGCCGAAGGACATTTCGCCGTCCGCGGTCGCGGCCTCGACCTGTTGCGGGGCCTCGGGGCCGTCGCTTTCAGGCTCATCGCGTTGCAGCAGCGGATTGCGCTCCAGCTCGGCCTCGACGAATTCCTCCAGCTCGAGATTGGACAGTTGCAGCAGCTTGATCGCCTGCTGCAGCTGGGGCGTGATGACCAGCCCCTGCCCTTGTCTGACCTCTAACCTTTGACCGATCACTTCGTTTTTCCCACCGAACGCTGAACTGGCCCGGAACTTGCTGGGGCCAGAATGTCGCCAAACCGGTTAACGACGCACAAACGTCGACGCCTCCCCGTCAGAAACGGCGAGTTGGAGAGATTGACGGTGCTGTTGGGTCGGCTGCTTCGCGCCGCCCTTCGGGTCCGGGTCTTCGCTGCGCTGCCCCGGAATAACGAAGGCCCGCGAAGACCCTAAGCGTACATTTCGCCCAGATAGACTCGGCGGACTTCGGGGTCGTGGATGGCTTCGTCGGATGTGCCTTCGAACAGGACCGAGCCGCCGGAGATGATGGAGACGCGGTCGGTGATCTCCAGCGTCTCGCGCACATTGTGGTCGGTGATCAGGACGCCGATGCCCTGGCTGGCCAGATAACGGATGACCGAGCGGATGTCGGCGATGGCCAGGGGGTCGATGCCGGCGAAGGGTTCGTCCAGCAGGATGAAGGACGGACGGCCCGCCAGAGCCCGCGCGATCTCGACGCGGCGACGCTCGCCCCCCGACAGGGCGGTCGCGGGAGCGTGACGCAGGTGGTCGATGTGCAGTTCGTTCAGCAGGCGGTTGGTCTCGGCTGCGATCTGGCTGCGGTCATAGTTCAGTTCGACCACCGACTTGACGTTCTGCTCGACCGTCATGCCGCGGAAGATGGAGGCTTCCTGCGCCAGATAGCCCAGGCCCATGCGGCTGCGCTGGTACATGGGCTGGCCGGTGATGTCCTCGCCATCCAGCCAGATCGAACCGGCGTCCGGCGGGATCAGGCCGGTGATCATGTAGAAACAGGTGGTCTTGCCCGCGCCGTTGGGGCCAAGCAGGCCTGCGACCTCGCCCCGCTGGACGGTCAGGGAGACGTCGCGCACCACCTGACGCTGGCCGAAGCTGCGGGCGATGTTGCGCACGCGCAGGCCCTTCTCCGCCTTGGAGGGGGCCAAGACCGGTTCCGCGACCGGTTCGTCACGGTTCAGTGCGGAGAGTTCCTTGCGCGCCAAGTCTGCGAACAGCCTTTAATTGTTGCCGGGGTAGAAGACGCCCTGGATGCGGGTTCCGGCGGAACCGCGCGGGGCCCCCGCCATGGTCGCGGCGTCGGTGTTGACGTTGTAGTTCAGACGCCCGCCCGTCAGGACGTTCTGGCCCTGGGTCAGGATGACATTGCCGGTCACGACCACTTCGCCGTTGTTGATCGTATAGACGGCGCGGTCGCCGCGCATCGATTGGGTCGGGGTGACGAAATAGACGGTGCCGGTGGCCTCGACCCGGTCGGGGTCGCCCGCCGCATTGCGGAACATGGTGATGGCGTCGGCGCGCAGGCGGTTGCCCCCCTGGGTCAGTTCGGCGCGACCGCGAAGCGCGATGGTGGCCGCGGTCTGCTCGCCCGAGTCGGCGCCGAAGGCGATCGGCTGGTTCGAGGTCTGCTTGTTGACCTGGGCGTCGCCCACGGCCGGGAGGGCCAGGACGGCCAGGGCGGAGACCGCCGCCAGTGCTTTGAACTTCATCGCCATCATCCGCCTGATCCCGAGGGATTGATCGTACCGCTTATCTTGTTGTCGCCCTGCCCGTCGAACACCACGCGCTGGCCCTGATCATAGATCGCATAGGACGAAGCGTTGATGGTTCCAAGAGGCCCCGCGCCCTGAACCCCCTTGGAGCCCGTGATGACGCCGGTGTCCGTATTGACCACCGCCTCAGGCGTCGTCAGCACAAAGCCGGTGCCGCCGTCAGAGATTTTCACGTCAGGACCAAGGGTTACGGTGCGGGCCTGCTCATTATAGGCGCCGCCGCCTGCGGTCAGTTCCGTGACCTTGCGTCCGCCCAGGTTCAGTTTCAGCGCCGGGCCGATCAGACGGAACTGGCCGGTCGCAGCATCGCGGATCGCGCCTTGCGCCCCGACGGTGAAGGCGCGGCCTTGCGAATCCTGACCGTGGAACAGGGGCTTGTCGAGGCGTACCTCGTTGCTCTGGCTGGCCTTGCGCTCCACGCCCGACATGACGGTGCGGAACACGGTCCAGGTCAGGGCGCCGCCCGCCAGCACCAGAATGATGATGGGCAGAACCCGACGATACAGTTTCACCCGCCGCGAGCGCGCGCGCCAGCGTTCACCCGCCAGGGCGACGCGGGCCTCGTCGGCCTCAATCCGGGACTGATCGGCGGGTTCGGTCAAGCGCGCCTCAGCTGTGGGCGAAGATGTCGATCTCGTCCCAGCCGGCGAGATCGAGCGCCGAACGGGTCGGCAGGAAATCGAAACATTTGGCCGCCAGGTCGGCGCGGCCTTCGCGCGCCAGCATCTGGTCCAGACGGGCCTTGGCCGCGTGCAGATAGAGAACGTCGGAGGCGGCATAATCCAGTTGCGCCTGGCTCAGCTGATCCGCGCCCCAGTCGGACGACTGCTGGGCCTTGGACAGGTCCACGCCCACCATCTCGCGCACCACATCCTTCAGACCATGACGGTCCGTATAGGTGCGGGCCAGTTTGGAGGCGATCTTGGTGCAATAGACCGGGCGCGTCTCGACGCCCAGATGCAGCTGGAACATGCCGATGTCGAAGCGCCCGAAGTGGAAGATCTTGACCACCTTCGGATCGGCCAGCAGGCGCTTCAGGTTCGGGCAGTCATAGGCGGGACGGTTCAGGCGCACGACATGGGCGTCGCCGTCACCAGCGGACAGCTGGACCACGCACAGGGGGTCACGGCCGAAACGCAGGCCCATGGTCTCGGAATCGACAGCGACCTCAGGCCCCAGGTCCAGATCGTCGGGCAGATCGCCCTCATGCAGATAAACAGTCATGCTGGGCTTCTTACACGCGGCGGCGGCTGGGCGAAACGGCCTGTCGTCAAAGCGGTTGCGCGCGATGCGGCAGGCCAGAAATGAAAACGGCGCCGTGTCCGAAAACACGACGCCGTTTATAATATGGTGCCCAGAAGAGGACTCGAACCTCCACGGCCGTTAAGCCACTGGCACCTGAAGCCAGCGCGTCTACCAATTCCGCCATCTGGGCCCCGTCGGCAGCGCCTTGCGGCGTTTCCATCGGGAAGGCGCGTCATCTACGAGAGGGCTCGGGCCGGGTCAACAAGCTTTTTTCAGTTTGTGCGTTTTCTTGCGCAAGCGGAGCAAAAAGCGCGTCGGAGTGGCGCTCACGCATTGTTCCGGTTAGGTTTTTGACGATTTCCACGCCCTCCTCCCCAATCAAGGCGTCGCCAAATGATGTTCGCACTGCGTTGCGCGGCTGGTCTCGCACTGGCCGGGCTGTTCGTCGCCATGCTCGGCCCCTTTCAGGGGGCGGAGGAGAATCTGGGTCTGGACGACAAGTCAGCCCATATGATCGGCTTTTTCGTCATCACCGCATGCCTGACTCTGCTGTTCCCGAAACTGGGTCTGTGGCGCACCGCCTTTGTCGCGATCGCACTGGGCGCGGGGGTCGAGGTGGTGCAGGGCCTGACGGGGCGATCGGCCAATCTGTACGACCTTCTGGCCGACAGCATAGGTGTGGCGCTGGCCTCGCTGACCCGGCTTGTCATCGACAGGGTTCGCCCCGGGTTGGTTGACGCGGGTTAAGCCTGTTTTCTAACCCGTCCTTGAAGCCTATCGTTGCATCCTGGGCCCATGGTGGATTCACCCTTCAGCTCCCCGACGCACGAGCGTCGATCCGCGCCGCGGCCCGAGTTCCGCAAGCGTCGACGCCGGCGTGAGCGCGTGCACATGCTGGGGCAGCTGGTCGACCTGGTGAAGCCCGAGGAGGTGCTGCACCACGTCCAGACGGCGGTGGCCGAGGGCCGCAAGACCATCGTCGCCAACCACAATCTGCACAGCCTGTATCTGATCCAGAAGAACCCCGAGATGCGCGCCTTTTATGCGCAGGCCGAGATGGTCGAGGTCGACTCCACGCCGATGATCTGGTTCTCGCGGACGCTGGGCCTGCACAGCCGGGGCTTCCACCGCTGCACCTATCTGGACTGGCGCGCCCATTTCTGGAGCGTGGCCAACCGCAGGAAATGGCGCATCGCCTATGTCGGCGGCGAGCCGGGCGTCAGCGAAACGGCGGCGGAACGGCTGAACGCCGTCTATCCCCACGCCCAGATTCTTACGCGCCACGGCTTCTTCGACGCCAGCGCAGGCTCGGCGGACAACGCCGCCCTGATGGCCGACATCATGGCCTTCAACCCACAGATCCTGTTCGTAGGCATGGGAATGCCGCGCCAAGAGGCGTGGATCCTGCGCAATCTGGAGCTTCTGCCCAACTGCGTGATCTTTTCCGTCGGCGCCGCCTTCGATTACGAGGCCGGGACGCAGAAGCCCGCGCCGCGATGGATGGGCCGGGCCGGGGTCGAGTGGGCCTATCGTCTGGTGCAAGACCCCAAACGACTGTTCCGCCGCTATTGCATCGAGCCGTGGACGCTGATTCCGCTGGCGATTTCCGACATCCGCGCCGCGCGCCGCCGCAAGGCCGGACTGGCCCCGAAAGAAGCGCGCGAGTTCGGCGCCCCGCCGGTCGGCGGCTATCACCACTGACAGCCAGCAATAGAATTTCCTACTTGTCCGGTAGGCGTTTCTAACCAAGATCGAAAACCGAACCGCGCCAGATTGCGTTATGAGTGCGGGAACAGTTGGTCGAGTTGGGAGCGCCTATGCCGCAAACCGGAACGCCAGACGGGCGCCAGAACGTGGCCGTGGTCGGGGCAGGATTCAGCGGTCTGCTGACGGCGATCCACCTGTTGCGGCTGAACGCCAAAGTCCGCGTCACCCTGATCGAGCGGCGCAAGGTCTTTGGTCCCGGCACGGCCTATGACACCGGCAACCCCCACCATCTGCTGAATGTGCGCCTGGACAATATGGGCGCCTTTCCCGACCAGCCGGGGCATCTGGCGGACTGGCTGGCGGAACAGCCGTCTTGGCGGGCGCAGGACGGCTTCATCACCCGCGGGGTTTACGGCGACTATCTGCAGCATCTGCTGGATCAGGCCCTGGACGGCGCGCCGGAGCGGCTGACGCTGCTGGCGTCCGAGGCCAGGGCGCTGGATCGCGACGCCGCGGGCTGGACACTGTCGATGGAGGACGGTGAAAAGGTGCAGGCTGACGCCGTCGTTCTGGCCCTGGGCAATCTGGAGCCCGCCTCCCCGCCCGGCATCGACGAGGCGCTGAGGCGCTCGCCCCTCTATGTCGAGAACCCCTGGCGGCTGGAGGCCGAGGCGGCGGACGGCGCGCGCGACATCCTGCTGATCGGGGCGGGCCTGACCATGGTGGACGCGGCCCTGTCGCTGCGGCGCCCTGGACGGCGTTTCACCGCCCTGTCGCGGCACGGCCTCTTGCCACGCGCCCACGCCACCGTGCCGCCCGAACCCTATACCGAGGCCTTCGCAGGCGGTCCGTCCGACGTGCTGAAACAGGTGCGGACGGCGACCCAGACCCACGACTGGCGCGCCGTGTTCGACCATCTGCGCCATTCGGCCCGCCCGCTGTGGCGGTCGTGGACGGCGGATCAGCGCAAGCGGTTCCTGCGCCATCTGCGGCCCCTGTGGGACGTGCATCGCCACCGGCTGTCACCCGGATCGGCGCGTGACATTCATTCGATGCTGGCGTCCGGCGAACTGACCGTGCTGGCGGGCAAGCTGTCGGAGACGGCGCTGGACGGAACCTCAGTCGAGGCGGCGTGGCGCCCGCGCGGACGCCGCCGCGCCATCCGCGGCCGGTTCGATCTGGTGGTCAACTGCACCGGCCCGCTGGGCGTGATCCAGCAGAGCCGCGAACCCCTGATCGCCGACATTCTGAACAAGGGATACGGCCGCCCCGACCCGCTGGGCCTGGGGCTGCAGGTCGACGGGGACGGACGCCTGATCGGAGAAGACGGCCAGACCGACGGCCTCTACGCCATCGGCCCCCTGACGCGCGGCGCCTTCTGGGAGATCACCGCCGTGCCCGATCTGCGCGCCCAGGCCCTGGACCTGGCCGAGCATGTGGCGGACGCGGCGGGCGCAACCTAGCAAAGCGCCGCCGACTGGCCTCAAACCCATCCAGCCGCCATAGTCCCGGGAACATAAGGCCCGGCGGAACATTCGGGTCGCTGGCGACAGGGACCAGAGACACGTGCGGCTAAATCAGTATTCGGCTTTCGGCCTCTGCATCCTCGTTTTCATCGTCGGCGTGCTGCTGGCCCTGCATTATCCGTGGACGGGATTTGTGCCGGTGATCGCCGGGGCTCTGGTCCTGCTGGGCGTCGCCGACCTGATCCAGCCGCACCATTCGATCCGGCGCAACTATCCGGTCATCGGCCATATCCGCTGGCTGGCCGAGATGATCCGGCCTGAAATCCGGCAGTATCTGATCGAGTCCGATCAGGAGGCCGCGCCCTTCTCCCGCAACCAGCGCTCTCTGGTCTATGCCCGCGCCAAGAAGGAAGGGGCAGAACGGTCGTTCGGCACCCAGATGGACGTCTATAGCGTCGGCTATGACTTCATGGGCCATTCGATCCGGCCTGCGCCTGCCGCGGACCCGGCAAGTTTCCGCATCCTGATCGGCGGCGACCAGTGCGCCCAGCCCTATTCCGGTTCGGTGTTCAATATCTCGGCCATGAGCTTCGGCTCGCTCAGCGCCAACGCCATCCGTGCGCTGAACAAGGGCGCCGCCATGGGCGGGTTCGCCCATGACACAGGGGAAGGCGGCTACAGCCCCTATCACCGCGAAAATGGCGGCGACATCATCTGGGAGCTGGGCAGCGGCTATTTCGGCTGCCGCACCGAGACGGGCGCCTTTGATCCCGAGAAGTTCGCGGCCCAGGCGGCGAACCCGCAGATCAAGATGATCGAGATCAAGCTGAGCCAGGGGGCAAAACCCGGCCACGGCGGCATCCTGCCCGCCGAAAAGGTCAGCGCCGAGATCGCGGCGACGCGCGGCGTGCCGATGGGGCAGGACTGCGTCTCGCCCTCCAGCCATAGCGCCTTTTCGACCCCGCTGCAGATGATGGAATTCATCGCCAAACTGCGTGAACTGTCGGGCGGCAAGCCGATCGGCTTCAAACTGTGCATCGGCCAGCCGTGGGAGTTCATGGGCATCGTCAAGGCCATGCTGGCGACGGGCGTGCGCCCCGACTTCATCGTCGTGGACGGCGCAGAGGGCGGCACAGGCGCGGCGCCGGTTGAGTTCACCGACCATCTGGGCACGCCGATGCGCGAAGGCCTGCTGTTCGTGCACAACACCCTGGTCGGCGCCGGTCTGCGCGACCAGATCCGCATCGGCGCGGCGGGCAAGATCACCAGCGCCTTCGACATCGCCAGCGTCCTGGCCATCGGCGCCGACTGGGCCAATGCGGCGCGCGGCTTCATGTTCGCCCTTGGCTGCGTCCAGTCGCTGAGCTGCGGCACCAACCGCTGTCCCACAGGGGTGGCGACCCAGGACCCTCTGCGTCAGCGCGCCCTGGTCGTGCCGGACAAGGCCGAACGGGTGCACCAGTTCCATCGCACGACGCTGAAGGCCCTGTCGGAAATGTTGGCGGCGGCGGGCATCCACCACCCCAGCGACCTGCGCCCGCACCATCTGGCGCGCCGCATCAGTCAGACCGAGATCAAACTGTTCTCACAGCTTCACGTCTTCCTGCGCCCCGGCGAACTGCTGACCGGCGAAGAAGGCCGCAGCTTCTATTCCGAAAGCTGGCGCCTAGCCCGCGCCGACCGCTTCGACCTGGACGAACCCGCCGCAACGCGGGTCTAGGAAACGCGGAGCGTCGCGACTTGCTCCAACAGGTGGATGGCGACCCCGGCAGGACTCCAACCTGCGACCTCGGCTTTAGGAAAGCCTTGCTCTATGCAGCTGAGCTACGGGGCCATGGGGATTGCACTAGCGGTTCAGGGCGCGGGGGGGAAGATGTCGGCGGGCACTTCGTGCAAATCCCCTGACAAGCGCGACGGCAGGGTGACGGCGGCGCGGCCTCTTGTGGTTAATCCACGTTAAGATACAATATCTTGCAGTGAACAAATCACGAATAGAGCGGTGTCAGCGATTCGGTCCTGATTCGTTTCACCCCTGTTCCGCATGAACGGCCAAGCTGTTAACCGACGGCGAGCGGCCTGATCCGGGCGCGTGATTGGGCGGAGCCGAGGCGCAATATCGCCCGGCTGACGACTGGCTGCAGCAGCGATACGGCTAGAACAGTTCGACGTCGTCGCTGGCGGCGGCGTTGTCGTGGGTCACCCCGACGACGGCGCCGAGGCGCACAGACAGATCAGCAAGGGTTACGGCGCCCAATGCCTGATCCGGCGCGTCACCCTGGCCGAGACGGCGCAGGACGCCGGACAGGGCCTCGATCTCCTGAGCCAGAACATCCAGGGCCTGAGCCTGGGTCAGGGCCGTCGAACGGTCTTCAGGCGCGGTCTGGCGGATCAGGTCGCTGACCATGACCTCGACCCCGTCGATCCGTCTGCGCGCCTGCAAGAGCGCGTCGGCGACGGCGCACAGCAGGGCGGCGTGATCGGCAGGCTGGCCCATCAGAACAACTCCAGCGCGCCTGCGTCCACGAACGGACGGGCGCGTACGGGGATGTCCAGCGCCTGGGTGTCGGTGACGCCGCGCTGGCGGGCGCGGCCTGTGACGGGCCAGTAGTGCAGCCGCCGTCCGCCCTCGCCGCGCAGGCTGCCGCCGACAACCTGAATGCCCTCATCACGCAGGAAGCGTTCGGCGAAGTCGGCGTTGGCGCGGCCCACGTCGCGCAACCCATCGAACATGCGCCCGCCGCCGAACAGCTTGGCCTCCAGACGCTCGCGCCGACCGCCCGCCTTCAGCACGTCATTGATCAGAAGCTCCATCGCATAGGCGCCGTACCGGCGGCCCGCGTCTGTGCCCGCGCCATCGCCTTCTGGCAGCAGGAAATGGTTCATGCCGCCGACGCCGACCACCGGATCGCGCAGACACATGGCGACGCACGAGCCCAGGATGGTGCTGAGCACGACCTCGGGATCAGACGTGACGAAATGCTCGCCCTGGCCGACGTGAATGCGCTTTTCCGCGCCGTCATTCCGGGCGGCGTCGATCATGTCAGGGGGCCGAACACCGCTTCCAGCTTGGCCTTGAGCTGGGCCACGGTGAAGGGCTTCACCAGATAGTTGTTCACGCCGTACTTCACCGCCTGCTGCACCAGTTCGCGGTCGGCGCGGCCCGTCAGCATGATGAAGGCGGTCTTGGCGGTTGGCGGGTGGACCCGCACGGCGCGCAGCAGGCCCAGGCCGTCCAGGTTCGGCATGTTGTAGTCAGAGATGATCAGGTGGGCGGGCCGGGTGATGACCTCGCGCAGGGCGATTTCGCCGTCGGCGGCCTCACGGATTTCACGCACGCCGATCTGCTGCAGGCTGGTGCGGACCAGCGAGCGCATGGTCATCTGATCATCGACGACCAGGCAGTGGATATTGGCGGCGGCGGGCATGGATACGCTCCCGGAGGTCAAACAGTGGATCGCGCGGCGGGGGCGGCGCAGAGGTCGAGAATGGCGGGGGACAGGCGGTGCAGCGGCAGTTGCCGCTCGACAGCGCCCAACTCGTAGGCGGCCCTGGGCATGCCATAGACGACGCAGGTCGCCTCATCCTGGCCCAGCGTGCGGGCGCCGGCCTGACGCATGGCCATCAGGCCCCGCGCGCCGTCCTTGCCCATGCCGGTCAGGATCACGCCCGTCATCGGGCGCTTCAGCCGGGCGACGGATTCGAACATGACATCGACCGACGGGCGGTGGCCGTTGACCGGATCACTGGCCACCAGACGGCAGCGCGGCGCAGGGCCGGACGACAGCTCCAGATGAGCCACGCCGCCGGGCGCCAGATAGATATGACCGGGTTTCAGCAGGTCGCCTTCCCTCGCCTCGGTGACCGTAGGCGCGCAGATGCGATCCAGACGGGCGGCGAAACTGGCGGTGAAGCTGGCGGGCATATGCTGGGTGATGACCGTCGCCGGACAATCGGCGGGGAAACCGGACAGAACCGTGACCAACGCCTCCACCCCGCCGGTCGAGGCGCCGATGGCCAGCACATGCGATGGGTCCACGACATAGCCGCGCGGGGCGTCGGCGGCGGCGGGCGTATC
>NZ_JABAZW010000086.1:0-4488 GCF_018608325.1 Brevundimonas sp.
TTCAAGGGCCGGACTCTAGCTCCGCGTGGAGGAAATTCTCAGGGGCACGTCACCTACGCTACGGTGAGCGATCTGAGCTTGACTGCGAATTTCGGTACTGGGGTCGTCACAGGGTCGGCTTCGAACTTCAGGATGATCGACGCAAACAAAGAGTCGTCGAGTCCGCCGCACAGTCTGAACTTCAATATCAACGCCACCATAGCCGGTTCGTCGTTCTCCGGTACTGCTACCGGGTCGGCGATGACAGGCTCTGTCGCTGGTGCCTTTTATGGTCCGGGCACGCCCACTGAGGCAGCGATTGGATTCTCGCTAAATGAGACCGGCGGCGGTGGAAAATTGGTCGGGGTCGGTGGCCTAAGAACAAAGTGACATCGCAGTCGTTTCGGCGATGCGCGCAATTCGTAGCGTTCTTGTTCATCATCTCGCAGACCTCTCAGGTTCAGGCCTCGAGTGATGCACAGCAGTCTTCTGAAGCCGCTTCCGTGCCAGTACGCGATTTCGCCTCGTCATTGGCTCAGGCGCTGGCGGCTGGTGATCTGCGTACAGCATTGGCGCTCCTGGACACGAGACCAGACATTTCGGAGAGTGCGGACGGTATTCGACTGAAGGCGGCGCTTCTGGCCCGATTGGGACGAAACGACGAAGCGATGTCGCTTCTCGAAGGCTGGATGGCCGCGAACGGCGACGATGCGTTAGCGCGGTTTCAAGTCGGAGAAATCCATTTTGCCACCGGTCGCCTGGGGCCTGCGAGACTGTCGTACCGTCTGGCGCTTTCGGGGGCGCTAGATCCAGTGCGCAGGAAGATCGTGCAGGAGCGCCTGGCAGAGATTGAAACTGCCAGAAAACTTCGCATCTCGATCACGGCCTCTGTGGCGCCGGACAGCAACTTGAATAACGCCACGAGCGCCGGAACCGTTGATCTGTTCGGTCTACCTTTCACATTGTCGGAAGACGCGAGGCGGCAGTCAGGGGTGACGGCGTCGATGGCCGTAGCTGTCGAGCGTAGGTGGCCCATTAGTGAGTCGCTTTCTATTCAGGCCGGCGGATCGTTCTTTGTTCTGGACGCGCCAGGTCGAACCTTCGATCAGCACCAACTTAATTTATTTATCGGTCCTGAATTTCGTTCTGGGATCAGGCATTCGATAAGCACGGTAGCGACGTATCGGGAGATCAGCCTGGGTGGAGCGCCCTTTGAAACTGCGCATGGGGTTCGCGTTTCAGGAGCAGTCTATCCGGACGCGCGGACGGGACTTGCCGCCACGGCCTATATCGACAGGATCGATAACAGACTCGTAGACGACCTTGATGGTTGGAGCGCCGGTCTTCAGCTCAACCGTACGCGTTACCTAGGGCCGAATGCTCTATGGCGTGCCAGCTTGACGACTGCATCATATGATCTGCTTGGGGCGGAGGCAGATTACCGCCTCGTCCAGATAGCAGCGGGTCGGCTCACGCCCATGCCATTTGGCGTATCAGCCTATGTCGAGCCCTATGTAAGGCGTCGTGCATATGAGCGACCATCGACTGTCTTCGGCGTCCGTCGCGATGATCGTGAGCTCGGTCTCACGCTACGGCTTTCAAAGCGAAACCTGATCGTCCACGGCGCCTTTCCCTACGTCCAGGTCGTTGCATCCAGGTCGTGGTCGAACGTGTCGCTTGGCGATTATTCACGACAGAGACTTGAGTTCGGGCTGACCCGGGACTTCTGAAAACGGGAAGCTCTGCTCACCTTCTCCCGAACAACTTCTCCAGATCGTGCAGCTTCAGCTCCACGTATGTAGGCCGTCCGTGGTTGCACTGGCCTGAGTGCGGGGTGGCTTCCATCTGGCGGAGCAGGGCGTTCATTTCGGGGGCGGACAGGACGCGGCCTGAGCGGACGCTGCCGTGGCAGGCCATGGTGCCGCAGACCTCGGCCATCCGCTCCTTGAGGCTCAGGGCCGCGCCGTGTTCGGCCAGATCATCGGCGATGTCGCGGATTAGGCCCTGAACATCGGTGTCGCCCAGCAGGGCCGGGGTCTCGCGCACCAGAACGGCGCCTGCGCCGAAGGCCTCGACGATCAGGCCCATTTCCGCCAGTTCATCGGCCTTGGCGGCGACGCGCTCGGCCTCGGCGGGGTCCAGATCGACCACCTCGGGCGTCAACAGCGCCTGACGGGTCACGGAGCCTTGCGCCATCTGGACCTTCATCCGCTCATAGACCAGACGCTCGTGCGCGGCGTGTTGGTCCACGATGACCAGGCCGTCGCGGGTCTGGGCGACGATATAGTTGGCGTGAAGCTGACCCCGCGCTGCGCCCAGCGGGTAGTCGAGGGGGTCCTGTATGGCGGTGGCGAGTGGTGAGTGGCGGGTGGCGAGGTCGTTGGGTTGAGCGGGTTGCGAGGTCCATGAGGGGGCGTCCCACGTCGGCTCGACGCGGGCGCTGCGTTCGTTGAGGCCGGGGATGATCTGGGCTGCGGCGGCGGGCTGGGACCAGCCGGTCCAGCCGCTGAAGCCTTGGGCGGAGGGCGATGAGGGGCTGTAGGCGGCGCCCGTGTTCAGGCCGGTGTGGGGCTGGAACCCCGACAGGGCGTCGGCGGCGACGGTGGTGGAGGCGCGGTGGCCTGCTGCGTGCAGCGCATGGCGCAGGGCGCCGACGATCAGGCCGCGCACCAGCGCCGGATCGCGGAACCGCACCTCGGCCTTGGCCGGGTGTACGTTGACGTCGACGAACAGCGGATCGATCTCAAGAAACAGAACGGCGGCGGGGTGGCGGTCGCGCGCCAGGAAGTCGGCGTAGGCCCCGCGCAGGGCGCCTTGCAGCAGTCGGTCCTTCACCGGGCGGCCGTTGACGAACAGGAACTGGTGCGCCGCATTGCCGCGTGAATAGGTGGGCAGGCCCGCATAGCCGGTCAGGCGCACGCCGTCCCGCTCCTGATCGATCAGCAGGGCGTTGGCCTCGAAGTCGCGACCCAGCAAGGCGGACAGGCGTTTCAGGCGACCCTCGTCGCCGGGGTGTTCGGCGGGCAGGCGCAGGGTGACCTTTCCATCTAGCGACAGGGTGCAGGCGACGGCCTCATGCGCCATGGCCTGACGCTTGATCTCTTCCGAGATGGCCATGGCCTCGGACCGTTCGGACTTCATGAACTTGAGGCGGGCAGGGGTGGCGTAGAACAGGTCGCGCACCTCGACCCGCGCGCCATGCGGACCGGGGAAGGCGGCGGGCGACAGGGGGCGGGTGTCGCCGCCCTCGACCTGAATGGCCCAGGCCTCATTCTCGTCGCGTGAGCGGGTGGTGATCGACAGGCGCGCGACCGAGCCGATGGAGGGCAGGGCCTCGCCCCGGAAGCCCAGCGTATGAATTCGCAGCAGGTCCACGTCGCCCGCGTCATCCGGCTCCAGCTTCGACGTGGCGTGGCGTTCGATGGCCAGCGGCAGTTCGGCCTTGGGGATGCCCTTGCCGTCGTCGGTGATCAGGATGCGCGACAGGCCGCCGCCGTCCGCCTGAATCTCGATGTTGGTCCCGCCCGCGTCGAGGGCGTTTTCGACCAGTTCCTTGATGGCGCTGGCGGGCCGTTCGACCACTTCACCAGCGGCGATGCGATTGACGGTTTCGGGGGAGAGGCGACGAATGGGCATGAGGCCCGAAAGATAGGCGCGGCGACGGATTCGCGCCACGATCAATGATTATTCTAATCGGCAACATTCACTGTTGCAAAATGCGCCAGGGCCGCACTAGATAGTTCGCACTAATCCGTTTGAAGGAACGCTCCATATGAAATTTGGTCATATCGCCGCCCTGTCGGCGCTGGCTCTGCTGGCTGCATGCAACCGTCCGGGCGAGGCCCCTGCCGCTGCACCTGCCGCCACCGCAGAAGCGCCGGTCACGCTGAAGGCCCCGGCTGGCGACTATGCGCTGGACCCCACCCACGCCACGCTGCAGTGGTCGGTGCTGCACAATACGATTTCCCACTACACGGCGCGCTTCGACAAGCTTGAGGCGACCCTGACGCTGGACCCGGCCAATCTGGCCAACTCCAAGATCACGGCCCAGATCGACCCGGCGTCGGTCAGCGCCTCCTATCCGGCGGACTACAAGGCGTCGCACGCGGCGACCGGCTTCTCCAGCTGGAGCGATGACATCGCCAACAACGTCAAGTTCCTGAACGCCAAGGCCTTCCCGTCGATCAGCTTCGTCTCGACCTCGGTGAAACAGACCGGCGCGCGCACGGCGGACGTGACGGGCGACCTGACCTTCCTGGGCCAGACGCACCCGGTCACGCTGAAGACCACCTTCAACGGCGAGATCGAGCGTCACCCGTTTGCCCAGGTCCCGGCCGTCGGCTTTGCGGCAGAGGGCACGTTCAAGCGTTCGGACTTCGGCATGGCGGTCGGCCCGGTCGGCGACGAAGTCACCATCCGCTTCGACGGCGAGTTCATCCAGAAGGCGGCCCCGGCCGCTCCGGCGAACTAAGACGAACATAGGGGCGGCGGGTCGAACGGCTCGCCGCC
>NZ_JABAZW010000086.1:4498-5312 GCF_018608325.1 Brevundimonas sp.
AAGCTTTTCTGCCTGATCCAGAAGACCGCCCCAGAAGACCGCCCATGACCGCCGCCAGCCACCGTTATTCCTCCGTCGCCATCGCCCTGCACTGGGTGATCGCGCTGTGCATCCTGTCGATGATCCCGATGGGGTTATGGATGACCTCGGCCATTGCGCAGCCGGATACGCAGGCGCTGGCTTACCGCGTGTTCCAGATCCACAAGTCGATCGGCTTCCTGATCCTGGGTCTGACGGTGCTGCGGATCGTGTGGCGTCTGACGCACCGCCCGCCCGCGCTGCCGGGCGGGATGAAGCGGTGGGAGGCGTTCGCCGCCAGCGCGACCCATGTGGCCTTCTATGGCCTGATGCTGGCCCTGCCGCTGACCGGGTGGCTGTATGTGTCGGCGGGCTGGGCCGTGTCGAACGACAGGGCGCTGGAGGTGGCGACCAGCTGGTTCGGCCTGTTCCCGATCCCGCATCTGCCGGGCGTCGCTGATCTGCCTGCGGGCGTGAAGCGGGCGCTGGCCTTCCAGGCGATGGGCGCGCATTCGCTGCTGGCCTGGGGGGCGGTCGTGCTGATCGTCCTGCACGTCGGGGCGGCGTTGAAGCATCATTTCCTGGATCGCGACGGGGTGCTGTCGCACATGCTGCCGTGGTTGAAGTCCGGTCATATTGGTCTGGGTCATGCGCCGCGCTCGCCCTGGGCTGATCGGATTGTGGGTGTGGGTCTGATCGCGGTCATCGCCGGGGCGGGCGCCGTTGCTGCACGTCCCTATGCTCAGCCGGGCCTGCCGATGACGGCTGAGGCCAAGCCTGCTGCTGCGTCCGCGCC
>NZ_JABAZW010000086.1:5331-14650 GCF_018608325.1 Brevundimonas sp.
GAAGCCGCCGTGACGCCGGGAACCGCCGCCGCCTGGACCATCGACAGCGCCGCCTCCAGCATCGGCTTCACCGGAACCCACGCAGGCAAGGACTTCAAGGGGCGGTTCGAGCGCTGGCAGGGTCAGGTCTGGTTCGATCCGGCTGATCTGGCAGGCTCCAAGGCCGTGGTGACGGTCCAGACCGCCAGCGCCCGCACCGGCGACCCGACGCAGGAAGGCTCCCTGCAAGGCGCGGAATGGTTCGATCCAGCCCAGTATCCGACGGCGCGCTTTGAGGCCGCCAGCTTCCGTTCGTTGGGCGGCGATAAATATGAGGCGACTGGCACGCTGAAGATCAAGACGGTCACGCTTCCGGTGGTTCTGCCCTTCACCTTCACCGAGACCGGCAGTGCAGCCACGGTCGAGGGCAGGCTGGAACTGGACCGCACGGCTCTGAATCTGGGTATGGAATCCGACGCCACGGCGGACTGGGTGTCCAAGTTGATCGGCGTACAGATCAAGGTGTCGGCGAAGCGCGCGGGATAGGGTTCGCGCCTTCTGGCGCTTGCCCTTGCGGAAGTCAGGCCTTACGGCTCCGCGCCTTGATCAATGATTCAGGGATCGGTCGATGACCCTTGCGCTTCTTTTCCCCGGACAGGGCAGCCAGGCCGTCGGCATGGGCGTGGCCCTTGCTGACGCCTTCCAGTCCGCCCGCGACGTCTTCGCCGAGGTGGACGAGGCGCTGGGCCAGAAACTGTCCGTCCTGATGCGCGAAGGACCGGAAGATCAGCTGACCCTGACCGAGAACGCCCAACCGGCCCTGATGGCCGTGTCGGTCGCTGCGGTTCGCGCCCTGAAGGCCGAGTTCGGCTTCGATGTTTCGACGGCGGCCTATGTCGCCGGTCACTCGCTGGGTGAATATTCGGCCCTGGCGGCGGCGGGCGCGATCTCACTGTCGGACACTGCACGCCTGCTGAAACTGCGTGGTCAGGCCATGCAGCGCGCCGTGCCGGTGGGGCAGGGCGCTATGGCCTCTCTGATCGGTCCGAAGACTGATCTGGCTCTGGCGGAGGCCGCAGCGGCGGCTGGCGCTGAACTGGGCGTCTGCGTGGTCGCCAACGACAACAACGCGGGCAACATCGTCATCTCTGGCGAGAAGGCGGCGGTCGACCGCGCCATCGAGAAGGCCAAGGAACTGGGCGCGCGGGCGATCCCGCTGAACGTCTCGGCGCCCTTCCACTGCCCGCTGATGCAGCCCGCCGCCGATGAGATGGCGCAGGCTCTGGCTTCGGCGACGATCCTGGCGCCGGTCGTGCCGGTGGTCGCCAATGTGCTGGCGCGCCCTGAGATCGACCCCGAAGTCATCCGCCGCCTGCTGGTCGAACAGGTCACCGGCCGTGTACGCTGGCGCGAGAGCATGGAGTGGATGGCGGGTGAAGGCGGCGTAACGCGCTTTGCCGAAATCGGCTCGGGCAAGGTTCTGACCGGCATGGCCAAGCGGATCGCACCGGATGCTGAAGGCGTGGCGCTGAACACGCCGGAAGACCTGGAAGCCTTCGCCAAGGGAGTGACGAGTGGCGAGTGACGCGTGGCGAGTCTATCGCCGCGTCCCTTTGCACTTCCTCGCCACTCGTCACTAATCACTCGCCACTTCGGAGAGACACATATGTTCAATCTTGCAGGCAAGACCGCGCTGGTGACCGGTGCGACGGGCGGCATTGGCGGGTCTATCGCCCGGGCGCTGCACGCGCAGGGCGCGACCGTGGTGCTGTCGGGCACGCGTGAGGCGGTTCTGGCCGATCTGGCCAAGGAACTGGGCGCCAATGGCACGGGGCGCGCTCACTTCGCCACCGCCAACCTGTCGGACCCGGAATCGGTCGACAATCTGGTCAGTGCAGCCGAGGCGGCGGCGGGTTCACCGCTGGACATCCTGGTGGCCAATGCCGGCATCACCAAGGACGGTCTGCTGATGCGGATGAAGGACGACGACTTCCAGTCGGTCATCCAGATCAATCTTGAGAGTTATTTCCGCCTGACCCGCGCCGCGGTGAAGGGGATGATGAAGCGCCGCTCGGGTCGAATCATCGGCGTGACCTCGGTGGTCGGCGTGACCGGCAACCCCGGCCAGACCAACTATTCGGCGTCCAAGGCCGGCATGATCGGCTTTTCCAAATCGCTGGCCCAGGAAGTCGGATCGCGAGGGATCACGGTTAATTGCATCGCGCCGGGCTTCATCGCCTCGCCCATGACTGACGTGCTGAACGAGCAGCAGCGCGACGCCATTCTGGGACGTATTCCGGCGGGTCGACTGGGCTCTGGCGACGAAATTGCAGCTGCTGCAGTCTATCTGTCCTCGGACGAAGCCGCCTATGTCACGGGGCAGACGCTGCACGTGAACGGCGGCATGGCGATGATCTGATCACGATCACGTAACGCAACAGACTATTTCCAGCCCCGAAGCCTGTGCTAAAGGGCGGGAACGCAACGGCGACAACAGCTTTCGGGCTTGCGTCGCCTTCGCTGCCGTGAGACGGCGATTTTTGAGCTACCACCGCCTCTACGGCGACTTTCAACAGGCAGAGAGACACTCATGTCCGACACCCTCGAGCGCGTTCGCAAGATCGTCATCGACCACCTGGACGCTGATCCGGACAAGGTCACGGAAAAGGCCAGCTTCATCGACGACCTGGGCGCTGACTCGCTCGACAACGTCGAGCTGGTGATGGCCTTCGAAGAAGAATTCGACATCGAAATCCCGGATGACGCTGCTGAGCACATCCAGACGGTCGGCGACGCCGTCAAGTTCATCGACGAGAAGTCGGCGGGCTGATTTCAGTCACTGACTGACAGTGATACAGGGCCGCCCGGCGCTCCTAGCGGAGATGCTCGGCGGCCCTTACTGTTTCTGATCTAGGCGAATCCCCGCGTGATTCCGGGGATGCGGGATTGAGATGAAGGAGCACGCACCATGCGCCGCGTTGTTGTTACGGGCATCGGTCTGCTGACCCCCCTGGGCTGGGGCGTCGAGAAGAGCTGGAAGAATATCGTCGAGGGCAAGTCGGGCATTCGTCCGATCACCGCTTTCGACACAGAGGGCTATGGCTGCACCATCGCGGGCGAAGTGCCCAGCGTGGATGGACGCGGCGGTGGCGGCGAGGGCGATTTCGACCCCGACAAGATCATGTCCGCCAAGGACCGCAAGCGCGTCGACGACTTCATCCTGTACGCTATCGCGGCGGCGGATGAGGCGCTGGCCGATGCGAACTGGAAGCCTGAGACGGAAGAAGACAAGGAACGCACCGGCGTGATGGTCGGCTCCGGCATCGGCGGCCTTGGCCCCATCGCCGACACGGCCATCGTCCTGAAGGAACAGGGACCGCGTCGCGTCAGCCCCTTCTTCATTCCCAGCGCCCTGATCAATCTGGCCGGTGGTCAGATTTCGATCCGCCACGGCCTGAAGGGGCCGAACCATGCGGTTGTCACCGCCTGCGCCACCGGCGCCCACGCCATCGGTGATGCGGCCCGGATGATCGCGCTGGACGATGCCGATGTGATGGTGGCGGGCGGCGCCGAAAGCTCGGTCGTGCCGATCGGCATTGCGGGCTTCCTGGCCTGCAAGGCGCTGTGCACCGCCTATAATGACACGCCCGAAAAGGCCTCGCGGCCCTACGACAAGGGCCATGCCGGCTTCGTCATGGGCGAGGGCGCCGGCATTCTGGTGCTGGAGGAATACGAACACGCCAAGGCGCGCGGCGCGAAAATCTACGCCGAAGTCGTGGGCTATGGCATGAGCGGCGACGCCTATCACATCACCGCCCCGTCTGAGGACGGCGAGGGTGGCGCACGCGCCATGAAGATGGCGCTGAAGCGGGCCGGGATGCAGCCGTCGGACCTCGACTACGTCAACGCCCACGGCACCTCGACCATGGCGGACTGGATCGAACTGAAGGCGATTGAGGGTCTGGTCGGCGATCATGCCCAGAACCTGTCCGTCAGCTCCACCAAGTCGATGACCGGGCACCTGCTGGGTGCGGCGGGGGCGATTGAAGCCGCCTTCTGTGTGCTGGCCATCCGTGACCAGGTGGCGCCGCCGACGATCAATCTGGACGACCCCGAGATGGAGACCCCCATCGACCTGGTCCCCAACAAGGCCAAGCCGATGAAGATCGATGTGGCCATGTCCAACAGCTTCGGTTTCGGCGGCACCAACGCCTCGGTCATCTTCAAGAAGGTCGACTGAGATGTTTGGGCGGGGGCGGGTTGAAAAGCCGCAAAAGCGGTCTGGTCTTGTCGTCGCCCTGCTGACGGCGTCGGCGACATTCAGCCTGTTCCTGATCGTCGCGCTGGTGGCGACCCTGGGCGTCTATTACGGGCCGGGACCGAAGGCGCGGCAGGGCGATGTGACCGTCGTCACCCTGCCCAGCGGTTCCGGGGTTTCGGCTATCGCAGCCCAGATGAAGGCGGCGGGCGTGATTCGCTCCGCTGACCTGTTCAAGGCGGCCATCACCCTGACCGGGGCTGATCGCCGCCTGCGAGCGGGCGAGTACGAAATTCCGTCCGGTGCGTCCCTGTCTGGCGTTGTGCGCCTGATGGTCGATGGCAAGGTCGTGCGCCATTTCGTGACCCTGCCGGAAGGCTGGTCATCGGCGCAGGCCGTGGACATTCTGGACAAACAACCCGTCCTGACCGGCGCGGTGGATGAAACCCCTGAAGAAGGCAGCCTGTGGCCCGACACCTATGAGGTCACACGCGGCGAAACGCGCCAGTCGGTCATCAGCCGGATGCAGCGCGCCACCAACGAAAATATGCGCGTCCTGTGGGCGCAACGCGCGCCCGGCACTGTGGCGCGCACGCCTGAAGAAGCCATGATCCTGGCCTCCATCGTCGAGAAGGAAACGGGTCTGGCGGCCGAGCGTCCGCGTGTCGCGGCGGTCTTCACCAACCGTCTGCGTCAGGGCATGCGGCTGGAGAGCGATCCGACCATCGTTTACGGCATCACGCAGGGTCGTCCGCTGGGACGCGGCATCCGCCGTTCGGAGTTGCAGGAGCGGACCCGCTGGAACACCTATCAGATCGACGGTCTGCCCCCGACGCCCATCGCCAATCCGGGCAAGGAAGCGATCAAGGCCGTGCTGAACCCGCCAGCGGAGACGGCGCTGTTCTTCGTCGCCGACGGCACCGGCGGTCATGCCTTCGCCGCCACCTATGAAGAGCATCTGCGCAATGTCGCGCGCTGGCGCCAGATCGAACGCCAGAAGGCGGGCCTGCCGCCGGAAGCCGAGGCGCCGGTCGCGCCCGGAACCAGTGCTGCGCCCATGACCGAGGCCGCCGCGTCTGGCGCAGCCACTGGCCCCATCACCGGACAGGCCACCATCACCCTGCCTGCCGGGGCTTCGCAGGGACCACGATGAGCAAACTCTCAGGCATGACCGGCTTCGGCCGGGCGGACGGCGCGGGCCAAGGCTGGACCTGGTCCGTTGAGGCGCGCTCGGTCAACGGCCGCAATCTGGAGGTCCGTTTCCGCGGACCGGGCGGTTTCGATAATCTGGAGCGACTGGCCAAGGCGTCGGGGCAGGCGCGGTTTGCGCGCGGCCAGGTCAGCATCGGCGTGCAGGCCAAGCGGGTCGAGGCGGGCGAAGCCGCCGTCACCATCAATGCGGCGGTGTTGGCGCGCTATCTGACCCTGGCCAATGAACTGGCCGAAGACGGCGCGACTCCGCCATCCGCCGACGGCCTGCTGGCCCTGCGCGGCGTGATCGAAGCGCCGGAAGAGGTCGACGACCCTGAGGCGCGGGCCGCGCTTGAAGCCGCGCTGGCCGGAACCGTCGAACAGGCGCTGGACGCGTTGAAGGCTTCACGCGAAGGCGAGGGCGCACTGCTCAAGCCCGTGCTGGACGATTTCATTGCCCACATTGAGGCCCTGGTCGCTTCGGCGGAAACCGAGGCCTCGGCTCAGGTCGAGGCGATCCGCGAGCGTTTCACGCGCCGTATCACCGAACTGGCGCCCGATGCGCCGGGTCTGGAAGACCGTATCTTCCTCGAAGCCGCCGCGCTGGCGACCAAGGCGGACGTGCGTGAGGAGTTGGATCGGTTGACCGCGCATGTTGCTGCGGCCCGTCAGCTTGTGGCCTCGGCGCCCGCTGGCCGAAAACTCGACTTTTTGATGCAGGAATTCATGAGAGAGGCGAATACGCTCTGCTCGAAATCCGCTACGACCGCGCTCACCGGAATCGGCCTGGAATTAAAGGCCGTCGTCGAACAGCTTCGAGAACAAGTCCAAAATGTCGAATGAACGCACGCCCCGCCGGGGTGTCCTCCTGATCGTCGCCAGCCCCTCGGGCGCGGGCAAGACGTCGCTGTGCCGTCGCCTGATGGCCGACCACGGCGGGCTGGAGCTGTCCGTCTCCATGACCACGCGCGACATCCGTCCGGGCGAGGTGCATGGCCGTGACTACAACTTCGTCAGCCATGAGGAATTCCAGCGTCTGATCGACGCCGACGCCTTCCTGGAATGGGCGGACGTGCATGGCAATCGCTACGGCAGCCCGCGTGGTCCGGTGGACCGTGCTCTGGCCGAGGGACGCGACGTCCTGTTCGACATCGACTGGCAGGGCGCGCGCGATGTGGCCGAGAAATGCCCCGAGGACGCTGTGCGCGTCTTCATCCTGCCGCCCAGCCTGGAAGAGCTGCGTCGCCGTCTGGTGACCCGTTCGCAGGACGCTGAAGACGTGATCGAGCGCCGCGTGGCCAATGCCAAGGGCGAGATCGAACACTGCGACATGTTCGACTATGTCCTCGTCAACGAAGATTTCGACCGATCCTACGCCGAGCTGGCGCACATCTATCACGCTGAACGCTCGCGCCGTTTCCGTAACCTGTGGGTCGGAAACTATCAGGCGGCCCTGTTGCGCGAAGCGGTCTGAAGCAACGGCGCGGCAGGACGGGGAAACCTGCAGCGCCGTTTGAACAGAAGGCCTTGTCTGTTGCCGTCATCATACTTTTAGAAAATCTGTCCCTGTATATGAATTCTCGACTAGGTGGAAATCCCTAGTCGATAACACGGAAACCGTGTGTTCATAATATATCGCTCAACTTGAACTCTAGCCTGGCTTTGCCGTGGTCTGAGGATGAAGCGTATGGACTTTCTGAAGACGGTCCCAGTCTTCCTGAAGACCAGCGCGCGTGAACGCGCCAAACAGATACCCGCGCGGATGGCGTTGGCCAGTGTTCTGGCACTGGCCTTCTATGCGAACGACAAGGCGTCATGGATCTGGATCTGGGCAGCCGTAGCTGTTGCAACCCAGATTTTTGAATACGTCGCGATGTCGGCGTTTCGAAAAGACGACGATCAGGATGTGAAGCCGGTCGCCGTTTTCGCAGCCTTGGCCTCGACTGCGTTCATGGCTGTGACCTATGGCGGCGCAGGTCTGCTCATCTGGGTCACCGGCAATAATGTGACAGCCAATGTCGCGGCCCTGTCGATTGCTGGCGGTTTGTTGGCCAATCTGGCCGCCGGGATTGGATCACGTGCCCTGTTCTATACCGGGGCCGCGCCCTATCTGACGGCGCTGGGGCTGATGCCGGTCATCATGATGATTCAGGGGGATGTGAATGGCGTCATTCTGACGGGCTGCACCTGTGTGCTGAGTTGCTTAACCGTTCTGAGCGTCTTCAATCGGGTGCATGCCACGCGCCAGTCCGAGCAGGAGGCGCTTCTGGAGGCGGATCGACGTGTGGATCAGGCTCAGGCGGCCATGGCTGATCGATCTGCGCTGGCCGCCATTGTCAGCCACGAACTGCGCACACCCGTCAGCGCCATTCTGGCGGGCGCCAGCGTTATCCGCGCAGCGCCGGGCGCTCCGACGACGCAGGACACGGCCGAACTGATCGTCGACGCCAGCCGCCATATGGTGGGAATGCTGAATGATCTGCTGGACCATTCCAAGATGGAGGCAGGGGCGATGTCGATAGAGGCGCGGGACTTTGATCTGTGCGTCTTCGTGCGGGACGCCGTGCGGTTCTGGAGAAATCAGGCGGCTGACAAAGGGCTTACGCTGCAGGCTGAACTGCCGAATGAAGGCGAGTTCTGGCTGGTCGGCGATCCTTATCGACTGCGCCAGATCGTCAACAATCTGCTGTCCAACGCCATCAAGTTCACTCCACGCGGCATGATCCGCATCGATGTCGAGGTTTCCCCCATTGAGGGCGGTCGACATGGCGTGGTTCTGAAGGTCACGGATCAGGGGACGGGTATTCTGCCGGAGGCCATGGCACGGTTGTTCACCCCCTTTGCTCAAGGCTCCGCGGAGGTGGCGCGGAACTATGGTGGGACAGGGCTGGGCCTGACCGTCAGCAGGGAGCTTGCCCGTCTGATGGGCGGCGATCTGACAGTGGCGAGCGAACAGGGAGCAGGCGCGGTCTTCACCCTGATGCTGGACCTGCCGCCGGGCCAGCACGTGGAGGAGGGCGAGCATCATGAGACGACGCCGCCGCCTGTGGTTCACCGTCTACGTGTTCTGGCCGTGGACGACAATGAACTGAACCGGCGCACGTTGGCGCTGGTGCTGAAGCCGCTGGATATCGAACTGGTCATGGCCTCGGACGGTTTTCTGGCCCTGAGTCGATTGGAGGAGCAGACGTTTGATGTGGTGGTCATGGACGTCAACATGCCCGGCATGGACGGCAATGAGGCGACGCGGCGCCTGCGGGCCTCGGCAGGGCCGAACGCAGGTATTCCCGTCATTGGCTTCAGCGCCGGGTCAGAGGCGGATCAGATCGCCTGTCAGGCGGCTGGCATGACGGACTGGTTGTCCAAGCCGTTGGAGCCAAGAAAACTATACGACGCCCTGCAACGCGCCGCTGACATGTCGTCGGCTTAGGTCGCTTCTAAGGGGGGGGGCGCGCGGCGAACCAAGGTGTGATGCGGGCCAGGGCTTCCTGAACTTCGGGTGTTGAAACAGCGAAGCTGAAGCGGATGTAGCGGTGACCCTCAACCGGGTCGAAATCGACACCGGGCGCCGTGGCGACGCCGGTGTCGCGCAGCAGTTCCTGACAGAAGGCCATGCTGTCGTCCGTCAGATGGCCGATGTCCGCCCAGATGTAGAAGGCGCCGTCAGGCGGGGCGATCTTCTTGAGGCCCAGCGCAGGCAGGGCCTGAAGCATCAGTTCGCGGTTGCGGGCATAGGTCTGGATATGGCCTTCCAACTCGTCCGTCTGATCCATGGCGACCAGACCCGCGTGCTGGCTCAGTGACGGCGGGGTCAGGAACATATTGCCGATTCGGGCGCGGGCGGCGTCGATCTCGGCCTCCGGGACCAGCAGCCAGCCCAGCCGCCAGCCC
>NZ_JABAZW010000086.1:14660-19268 GCF_018608325.1 Brevundimonas sp.
GAGCCATGGTGGACATCGAAATAAACAGGTTTTGAGCCAGCTTTTCCATCTCTGCCACCGCCGCTTCCGGGGCCACCAGCCAGCCCAGCCGCCAGCCCGCCATGCTCCAGTATTTGGAGAAGCTGTTGATGATGATCGCATCGGGCGCGAACTGCAGCATGGACGGCGTGGGGCCGACGTAGCTGAGGCCGTGATAGATCTCGTCCGAGATGATGGCGATGTTGCGCGCGCGGCAGACGGCGGCGATGGCGGCCAGTTCTTCGTCGGCGATGATGGTGCCGGTCGGGTTGGCCGGGCTGGCGATGATGACGCCAGCGGGCGCAGGCTCCAGCGCCTCCAGTTGGGCGGCGGTCAGCTGGAAACGGGTTTCCGCCCCGCAGGCAATCTCCACCGGCTCTAGGTGAAGCGCGCGCAGGGTGTTGCGATAGGCGACATAGCCGGGGCGGGCCAGGGCGATGCGGTCGCCGGGCTGGAAGCGCATGCTCAGCGCCAGAACCAGCGCAGGCGATGCGCCATTGGTCAGGATGATCCGATCTGGCGTAACGGCGACGCCGTAACGCTCGTCATACAGGCGGGCGATGCGGGCGCACAGGTCGGGGCTTTCCCAATAGCCCATGGCGTCCTGATCCAGGACCTGATGGGCATGGGCGATGGCGGCGGCAGGCGCTCCCGTCGACGGCTGGCCGAACTCCATATGGATGATCGACCGGCCTTCGGATTTCAGCTGGTGCGCCAGGCGGCTGACAGAAATGGCGCGGAACGGTTCGACGGTCATGTCAGATACTCAGGAAAGCGCGTCCGCCAGTCGCAGGAAGCCTGCCACGTCGATGGTTTCGGCGCGGGCGTCGGGTTCGATGCCTGCAGCTTCGCAGAGGGCAGCGCCGCCCAGTTGCTTCAGGCTGGAGCGCAGCATCTTGCGGCGCTGGCCGAAGGCGGCGGCGGTGACGCGTTCCAGCTTCTTCAGCCGTTCGGGGCTGGGGCGTTCGGCCAGCGGGACCAGATGAACGACGGCGGAGGCCACCTTGGGCGGCGGGGTGAAGGCGGCGGCGGGCAGGTGCATGACGATGCGCGCGGTGCAGACGGCCTGCGAAATGACGGCCAGACGGCCATAGGCGTCTTCGCCGGGAGCGGCGGCGACGCGCTCGGCGACTTCCTTCTGGAACATCAGGGTCAGGCTGTGCGGCAGCCACGGGCCGGTCAGCCACTTGATCAGAAGGGCCGTGCCGACGTTGTAGGGCAGGTTGGACACCAGATGAGCCGGGCCGGTGACCAGGTCGGCCTCTTTCACCTTCAGGGCGTCCGCCTCAACGATGGTCAGGCGGCCGGAGCCGTCGTCCAGTTCGGACAGCAGGGGAATGAAGCGGGGATCTTTCTCGACCAGAACCACAGGGCCAGCGTCGGCCTCCAGCAGGGCGCGGGTCAGGCCGCCGGGGCCGGGGCCGACCTCGATCACGGCGCGGCCCTCGAATGGGCCTGCCAGCCGCACGATCTTGCGGGTGACGTTCAGATCCAGCAGGAAATGCTGGCCGAAGCTCTTCTTGGCCGAAAGGCCGTGGGCGTCGAGGGTTTCGCGGAGGGAAGGTTGGTCGGTCACACGCCCTGTTAGCGCGCGCCGCGCGCCTTCGCCATCTCAGATGCCAAACGGATGGCGGCGATCATGCTGTCGGGGCGCGCGATGCCCTTGCCCGCGATGTCGAAACCGGTGCCGTGATCGGGCGAGGTGCGGATGACGGGCAGGCCCAGCGACACGTTCACCCCGCCCCAGAAGTCCAGCGTCTTGACCGGGATCAGGGCCTGATCGTGATACATGCAGATGGCGGCGTCATAGGTGGCGCGCGCTTCGTCATGGAAAAGGGTGTCGGCAGACTTGGGATCAGTGATGTCGATGCCTTCGGCCCGCAACTGTCGGGCGACCGGGATCAGGATGTCGATTTCCTGAAGCCCCAGTGCGCCGCCTTCGCCTGCGTGGGGGTTCAAGGCGGCCATGGCCAGACGTGGACGGGCGATGGCGAAGTCGCGCTTGAGGCTTTCATGGACGACGCGGGCGGTGCGGGCGACGCGTTCGGCGGTCATCAGTTCCGGCACCTGATCCAGGGCGACGTGGATGGTCACCAGACAGGCGCGCAGATCCTGCGCCGTCAGCATCATCACCGGGCCGCGTGTGCCGGAATAGGGGGCGTCGGCGGTCAGTTCAGCGATGAACTCGGTATGGCCCGGAAAACGGAAGCCCGAGGCGTACATGGGCGCCTTGGCGATAGGGGCGGTGACGACGCCGGAGGCCTCGCCGGACAGGGCGAAGCTGACCGCCTCCTCGATTCCGTCAGCGACGGAGGGGGCGTTGGCCGGATCGGGGCGTCCGATCTCGACCGGACGAGGCAGGGGGCGGTGAATGACGGGCAGGGCGGTGGCGAAACGATCCGCCGCGTCCGCTGGCGTCATGATCTCCGCCACGGGCACGCCCTGACGCCGTATCAGATCGGCGTCGCCGATGACGGCGAAGGGGGCGGCCTCGGACGAAAGCGCGCGCCACGAGGCGGCGATGATCTCCGGCCCGACGCCGGCGGGTTCGCCAAGCGTCAGAACCAGAGGCTTCATTATTTGAACTCGATCAGGGCGTCGTTGCGGATGTCGCGCAGATAGCGACGCTCAAGCACCGACAGGTTCTGGCCGCGCAGGCGGTTTTCGACCTGCTGGCGCGACGGGGCTTCCGGCCCGCCGACGCGACGACCGCACAGGGCGACCAGGTGCAGGCCCAGAGGCGTGCGGATCGGCGTGGAGATGGCGCCGACCTCGCTGGTGCGGGCGAACTGCTGGAACTGGGGCGCCAGGTTGGCGATGTCCGATTCGCCCAGGTCCGCGCCGGTCACGCCTGACGTAGCGCGGGCCGTGGAAAGGATGCTGTCGCAGGTCAGGCCCTGACGCATGGCTTCCAGCGTGCGGGTCGCAGCGGTGATCTGGGCCTCGGTGGCTGCTTCCGGCAGCTCGACCATCACCTGTTTCAGCGACGCCAGACTGGTCGAGGCGCCGTCGCGTTTGTCACGCAGATACAGGATATAGACGCCGCCCTCGACCGGGATCGGGTTGGACAACTGGCCGGGCTGAAGCTGGTCCAGTGCGGCCTGCAGCGGCGGCTGGAGCGAGGCCTTGATGACCCAGCCCGCATCGCCGGGAACGCGAGACGAGGCCGAAGGCGCCGACGAGAACTGCTGGGCGACGGCCTGGAACGGCGCGCCCTGAATGATCTGCTGCACCAGTTGGCGCGCGCCGTTCAGCGCGGCCTGCTGGCCGCCGACGCGGGCGGCTTCGATGTAGATTTCGCCGAGCAGATACTGCGGCTGGGCCGCGGCTTCGTTCAGGCGGCGGATTTCCTGATCGACCTGCAGGGTGCTGGCGCGGGCGCGCGAGCCGAAGCGACCGCCGGTCAGGCGCTGCCAGCCGATCTCGATGCGCAGGTTCTCGCGGAAGGCTTCAGGGTTGATGCCGCCTTCTTCGAGGAAGTGCATGTATTCCGCAGGCGTCGTGCCGGCACGGCGCGCCATGTCGGTGATTTCTTCTTCGATGTCGGCGGCGGTGACCGTCAATTGCTTGAACTTGGTCATCTCCTGCGCCTTGAGGCGGTCTTCGATGAGGTTGTTCAGGGCGGCCTGCTGAATGGCGGGCAGGTTTTCCTCGGTCGGCTGCACCTGGGCCGAGGCGATCAGCATCAGCATCCGCTGGCGCAGATCAAAACCGGTGATGATCTTGTCGTTGACCGTGGCCACGATGCCGTCGGCCAGCTGGAACTGGGGTTGCGTCGCGGTTTGCGGCGCAGGGGCCACCTCGGCGGCCGGATTCGGCGCACCGGCGACTGCGCCAGGAGCGGGAGCCGTCTGACCATAGGCCGAACCGGCGAGGAGGAACGCCGCGAGCGCAGCCCCCGTCGAATAACGCATCAAACCCATAGGTCTTCCTGATTCCTCACAGCGGTCCGTCGGCCATCGTGGTCAGCGGTCGCGCCCCGTAAAGCGTCATGCTCAACGTATGTCGCTCTGTCCATAACCTGAACCTCCGAAAGTGGCGAGGTTTAGGCGGATATACACCCCATCGGACCGCCCGCTGTCGCGAACGCGCGTATTATCGCGGCGGAAACCGAACTCGACGCGCAGGCAATCGTCATCATAGAGGACGCCGATTTCCGAACGCGTGATGATGTCCCGCTCCAGATCAGCGATCCCGGCCAGGGCCACGCCCCAGTTGCCGTACAGGAACTGCTGCCCCGCCAGCTGAATGAACTCGTAGTTGCGGTTCAGGTCGCCCGCCAGCGGGTTGGAGCGGTCCACGATATAGCTGACGGTGGCGGCGTTGCGGCGGCCCCAGCGTCCGTCCAGCGCGGCTTCTGCGCGGCGGATGTCGCCCGATCCGTCGATGGTGGCGTGCGCCCAGCTGCGAATGCGGTCCGACGGCGAATAGCTGCCCTGAACCACCCAGTCCGAAGTCGATGAGGCCAGGCCCGTCGGATCATAGAGATCGCCCGTCGGGCTGTCGGGAATGGTGGTGCGGAAGGCGTTTTCTTCGTCGGCGCGATAGCTGCGCCCCACGAACAGGCTGGCGCTGCGGGCCGCCGACCAG
>NZ_JABAZW010000130.1 GCF_018608325.1 Brevundimonas sp.
GCGCATTGTCGAGCGCGGCCTTGCGCCGTTCACGCTCGCGGCGCTCGCCTTCGCGGCGATCGACCTGCTCAAGGCCGCCGACAGCTCGGATGGGGTCCGTCATTTCGTCTCGGGCTTTGCGCCCGCCAGTTTTTCGATCTGGGCGCGCATTTCGTCCATCTGACGCCGCATCTCGTCCAATCCGTCAGAGGCTTCGGGCTTCTTCGCCGCAGGTTCGGGTTCAGCAGAGGCCGGGGCGGGCGCCGCCGTAGGCTCCGCCCGCGTGAAGCCGAAGCCGGGGAACATCTGCATGGCCCGTTCGAACATGGCCATGTTTGTGCGCGCCGCCTCTTCCATCAGGGTCGCGCCGGAGCCTGTGCCGAAGGCGCGGCCGATCTGGCTGGCGAACTGTTCCTGCTGCTTGCTGAAGTTGGCCAGCGACATCTCCAGATAGGAGGGCAGGACCCCCTGCATCTGGCCGCCATAGAAGCCGATCAGCTGGCGCAGGAACTGCACCGGCAGGAGGGCCTCGCCCCGGCTTTCTTCTTCGAAGATGATCTGGGTCAGGATCTGACGGGTCAGATCGTCATTGGACTTGGCGTCATAGACGACAAACTCGGCGCCTTCCCGCACCATTGTGGCGAGGTCCTCAAGCGTCACATAGGCGCTGGTGCGCGTGTTGTAGAGCCTGCGGTTCGCATACTTCTTGATGACGATCACGTCCGGATCGCCGGGTTTTCCGCCCTTGGTCTTTTCGTCAGCCACGCTTGTTCTCGCGATGTTGCAACGCATCACTATCCCCCTATGCGGACAGAAGCGCCAGTGCGCACAAGGGGATGTGACCGGATGGCTGTGAGTGGCTCAATCCGGGGTTTGGTTTAGTCGGCTAGAGCTAGGTTCAATCAACATTCAGCCCAAATTGTCATTCCGGGGCGTCCGTAGGACGAACCCGGAACCCAGGAGGCTCGCGTGCTGGGTCCGACCACGTCCAGCAACGGCGCTGCAGCCCTGGGTTCCGGGTTCTTCGCTTTGCTCAGCCCCGGAATGACGATCTGAGATTTCGGATCGACTGAATGTCGATTGGCCCTAGTGGGTCAGGGACGGGGCAAGGACCACTCCGACCAGCACCGCTGCCCAGTGAACGCTGGCCCCGGTGACCACGAAACCATGCCAGATGGCGCGGCGGAACTTCACCCGCGGGCTGATGAAGACGAAGACGCCCGCCGTATAGATCAGGCCGCCCAGCACCAACAGGGCCAGGGCGATGGGATGGACCGTCTCGACCATCGGCTTCAGCGCCGCCACGGCCAGCCAGCCGAACAGCACATAGACGCCGCTCCAGAACCGATCCGAGATACGCGGGGCGAACAGTTTCACGGCGGCCCCGGCAAAGGCCAGGGTCCAGATCAGGGCGGTGAAGCCGACCGACCACAGGCCCTCGAACCTTTGTGTCGTGAAGGGGGTGTAGCTGCCTGCGATCATCAGGAAGATGGCCGCCTCGTCCAACCTGCGCAGCACGGGCCGCGCGGCGCAGGGGTTGGTCCAGTTATAGACGGTCGAAGCTGTAAGCATCCCGACCAGACACAGGGCGTAGATGGCCGTGGCCATGACCCCGCCGATGCCGGTGTAAACGCCTGCCAGTCCCGCCAGAATGACGCCGCCGACCGCCGCCAGCATCAGGCCGACGACATGGACCCACAGATCGGCCAGACGTTCGGCGCGCGTCTGGTAATGCTCGATCATGTCCAGCTCGTCCGGCGTGCAGACGTGGGTGACGATGCGTTTCAACGTGCGAAGCATGGCCGTTTCAATCCTTGGACCACCTCAATCGTTCCCGTCACAATGTGCCGATAGGGTGTCAATTCACTGAATCCGCACTTGCCTGCATCGCCGCAGGTGACGAAGTCTTCGCAATGCGGCAAAACGGCCACGCACAGTTATTCGTCAGAGAGTGAAATCCCATGACTGAAGTCGTCATCGTCTCCGCCGCCCGTACGCCGGTCGGCTCCTTCCTGGGCGGTCTTGCGTCCTTGCCCGCGTCCAAGCTGGGCGAAATCGCCATCAAGGCGGCGCTGGAGCGCGCCAGCGTGTCTGGCGATGAAGTCGATGAAGTGATCCTGGGTCATGTGTTGCAGGCTGCCGCGGGGCAAGGCCCAGCGCGTCAGGCCGCCGTGGGCGCGGGCGTCAGGAAGGAAGCCGCCGCCTGGAGCATCAACCAGATCTGCGGCTCTGGCCTGCGCGCCGTCGCCATCGCCGCCCAGCAGATCGCCCTGGGTGATGCGAAGATCGTCGTCGCGGGCGGTCAGGAAAGCATGAGCCAGGCGCCGCACGCGCAACAACTGCGCGCCGGGCATAAGATGGGCGACGTCGCTCTGGTCGACACCATGATCAAGGATGGTCTGTGGGACGCCTTCAACGGCTATCACATGGGCCAGACCGCCGAGAACATCGCCGACAAATGGTCGATCAGCCGCGAGGCCCAGGACGAGTTCGCTGTCGCCAGCCAGCACAAGGCCGAGGCCGCGCAAAAGGCGGGCAGGTTCGCTGATGAGATCACACCCGTCGTCATCCCCGGCAAGAAGGGTGATGTCACCGTCGATCAGGACGAATACATCCGCCACGGCGCGACCATCGAGGCCATGCAGAAGCTGCGCCCGGCCTTCACCAAGGATGGCAGCGTCACCGCAGCCAACGCCTCGGGCCTGAACGACGGCGCGGCGGCTCTGGTGCTGATGAGCGCAGACGAGGCCAAGGCGCGCGGTCTGGAGCCGCTGGCCCGCATCGCCTCCTACGCCACGGCGGGGGTTGATCCGTCGATCATGGGCACGGGCCCGATCCCGGCCTCGAAGAAGGCGCTGGAGAAGGCGGGCTGGAGTGTCGCCGACCTTGATTTGGTCGAATCCAACGAAGCCTTCGCCGCCCAGAGCCTGTGCGTGGTCAAGGAACTGGGCCTCGATCCGGCCAAGGTGAACGTCAACGGCGGCGCCATCGCCATAGGCCACCCCATCGGCGCCTCGGGCGCGCGCATCCTGACGACCCTGTTGTTCGAGATGAAGCGTTCCGGCGCCAAGAAGGGTCTGGCGACCCTGTGCATCGGCGGCGGCATGGGCGTGGCGATGTGCGTTGAACGGGCTTGAAAAACCAAGTCGTCATTCCGGGGCCGAGCGAAGCGAGGAACCCGGAACCCAGGACCGCCCGCTCACTCTGAACCGCGTCGAGACGGACGCCATCCTCCTGGGTTCCGGGTTCGCCCGATGGGCGCCCCGGAATGACGTTCAGGGCGACTAGGCCTCAGTCCGCCCGGTATTCGAACGGATCGGTCGGGGTCGGCTCCGTCGGCAGCGGCATGCGCGGCAGGGGGGCGTCGCGGTTGGCGGCGTTCAGCAGGAAGCTGGCCAGGATGATGGCCGCCTGACGCAGGTCTTCCGCCTTCAGGTGGTCATAGCTGTCGATGCTGGTGTGGTGCAGGCGGCTGGAATAGTCGAGCGGGTCCTGAATGAACTGATACCCGGGAATGCCGACCGTCTGCATATAGACGTGGTCGGTGCCGCCGGACGGACGCAGGGAGACGGTGGTCGCGCCCATGCTGGCGAAGGGGGCCAGCCATTCCTGGAAGATCGGGGCGGCGGCGACATTGCCCTCGGCGTTGATGCCCCGGATCTTGCCCGAGCCGTTGTCCAGATTGAAATAGGCGACCAGATCCTTGTGGCCCGCGCGCGGCTGAACCGGCCAGCGGCTGCGCCATGTGCGGTTGTTCGGCAGATTGGCCAGGGCCGGATCATTCGACGACGCGCGCGTCGCCAGATGCTGATCGACATAGGCCAGTGAGCCGAGAATGCCCTGCTCCTCGCCGTTCCACAGGGCGAAGCGGATGGTGCGCTTGGGCTGGACGCCCAGGGTCTTCAGGATGCGCGCGGCCTCAAGGACCACCGCGCTGCCCGCCGCATTGTCCACGGCGCCGTCCGAGGCGACCCAGCTGTCCAGGTGGGCGCCGGCCATGACGTATTCCGTCCCGCGCGACGTGCCGGGGATGTCGGCCAGGATATTGTAGGCGTTGACGTCCTCGTCGTGGAAACGGACCTCGCTGTTCAGCTCCAGCGTCGGCGGGGTGTCGGTCAGGGCAAGACGCGCCAGACGGCGATAGTCCTCAGCCGCCAGCTCAAGGCCCGCCAGCTTGGGCGTGGCCCCGACCTGATAGGTGTAGCCCGTGCCATGCAGCAGGCCGCCGTCACGCTGGGAGATGCGGACCCAGGCCAGAGCGCCCTGTTCGACCAGGAAGGCGTCCAGCTTGGCGGCGAAGTCGGCGGTCTCCAGCGACTTGCGGATGGCCTCGGGCGAATACTGCGGCTGAACATAGGTGTTGCGGTCGGCCAGTTCGGCGGCGGTCAGGCGGCGAAAGGCTGGTTCAGTCGGCTCTGACCCTGTGCCGGGCAGGGACACCATGACGATCTTGCCCGACAGCTTGCCGCGCCATTTGTCGAAGTCCTCGACCTTGGACAGGGGGGCTACGATCACGCCCGCGCTGATGGCGCCATTGGTCGAAGGCGTCCAGGCCACCGGAATGACGCGCAGGTCCAGCGGGCGTGGCGATGTCATCCGGGCGCTGGAACGGACGATGGACCAGCCGCGTCCGAACTCGAAACCCTCGGCCCGGACGTTGGACAGGCCATAGCTGCGGAACTGCGCTTGAGCCCATTGCTCGGCCTCGCGCATCTGGGGCGAGTTGGTCATCCGTCCGCCGATCCGGTCGGTCAGATAGGCCGCAGTCTGCATCACCTGACTGTGGCTCAGCCCTTGATCGATGATGCTGTTGACGGCGACCCGATCAACGGACTGCGCCATGACGGGCGTGGCCAGCAGGGCGGCGGCGGAGACAAAGGCGAGCAGGCGCGACATGCAGAAGACAGACCCCCATGATTCAGAAAGGGGGCATCTGACGCGATGTGGCCGACTTTCGCAAACCTGTCAGGTGTGACGAACCGCCCCGGAGCCCGCAGATATTCTATTGAGATCTGCGCTCAGTCCGATGGCGTCATTCCGGGGCAGAGCGCAGCGAAGAACCCGGAACCCAGAGCCGCAGCTGTTCTGCCGGGCGCATTTCAGGTCCAGCACAAGATCCCTGGGTTCCGGGTTCGTCCTTCGGGCGCCCCGGAATGACGATCTTGGATGTGGGCGCCTAGCACCAACTGTGGCCTCAGCCCCACGGACCTCTGGACGGCGGGGGCGTCGTCGGCACGCCGGTCGTGCTGGCGGTGAAACCGGCGGCGGGGCGAGGCTGGGTCGGTTCAGGTGCGGGCGAGGCCGCGCGCGGCTGCATCCCCATCTTGGCGCCCAGCTCCATCAGGGCGCGGACGCGGTTGCCGGTCGCCGGGTGGGTCGAGAACAGGTTGTCCGCGCCGCGTCCCGCCAGTGGATTGATGATGAACAACTGGCCCGAGGCCGGATTGCGCTCGGCCGTCGGATTGTGGATGCGCTTGGCGTAGGCTTCGATCTTCTGCAGGGCCGAGGCCAGCGCCTGCGGGTCGCCCGCGATCTCGGCGCCGACGCGGTCGGCCTCATATTCACGGCTGCGGCTGATGGCCATCTGCACCAGACCCGCGGCCATGGGGGTCAGGATCATCAGGGCCAGCGTGCCGATCATGCCGCCCGGTCGCTCACGGTCGTTGCCGCCAAAGAACAGGGCGAAGTTGGCCAGGGCCGCGATGGCGCCCGCGATGGTCGCCGTCACCGTCATGGTCAGGGTGTCGCGGTTCTTCACATGGGCCAGTTCGTGAGCCATCACCCCGCGAACCTCCTCGCGGGTCAGCATGTCCAAGAGGCCGGTGGTGGCGCAGACGGCAGCGTTCTGAGGATTACGGCCGGTGGCGAAGGCGTTGGGCTGGTCGCTGGGGATGATGGCGACCTGGGGCTGGGGCATTCCGGCGTTCTGGGCCATCTGGCGCACATCGGCGACATAGTTGCGGACGACCGCATTGGGATGCTGCTCGTCGACCGGCTGGGCCTTGTACATTTTCAGTACGATCTTGTCGGCGTTCCAGTAGCTGAACAGGTTCATGCCTCCCGCGAACAGCAGGGCGACGCCCATGCCGGTCGGGCCGCCGATCAGGTATCCGATCCCCATAAACAGGGCGGTCATCACGGCCAGGAGAATGAAGGTCTTCAGATGGTTCATCGCGTCGCCTATTTGATGCTAGGACGCACAGCCCTCAAGGGAGTTGCCCTGTGACCGAAGATCACGCCCCCCACGCCGCCTCGACCGAGGCTTCCAGCGAAGATGCGCCGGTGTTCAACGCCGACGTGCCCCACGCCACGCCTGAGCGTCCGCTGAGCGATATTGCGCGCCAGGCCCTGCTGGAGGCGGCGGAACGGCGGGCGGAGGAAGAAGCGGTTCACTCCGACCCCGAATACGGCGGGCCGACCGGGCCGGAGCCGACGCGTTTTGGCGACTGGGAGAAGAAGGGGCTGGCGGTCGATTTCTGATCGCCGGGCAGGGCGTGCGGGCGCTGCGGCGGCCAAATCCTAACAAAAGATGACTGACGGGCGCGAGTCTTGCCAGTGACGTGACAACTCAGAGGAGTCTGTCCCGTGACGATACAGTCTATGATCATTGCCGCGTCGGCGGCTCTATTGGTTTCCGCTGCGCCTGCCCTGGCTGGCGGTCCTGGCGGCGGCTACGGTGGTGGCGGTTGCGGAGGGTGCGGCGGCGGTGGTCATCACGGCGGCGGCAACTACAACGGCAATTACAACGCCAACCACAACGTCAATGTGAACCACAACGTCGCGAACAATTATTCGCGCAGCTATTCGGCGATCAACGTCCGCGGCTATTCCAACACCTCCAGCTTCCAACGCGGCTATGTCGGCGGCGGCACGGTCTATTCGGGCGGCGGCGGTTATTCGGATGGCTACTGGGGCGGCGGCGCCAACTATGTGTCGGCTCCGGTGAACTTCGTCGGTCCGGCCCCGGTCAGCGCGCCGATGGGCTATCCGGTCTATGGCCTGGGCCGTGATTACATCGGCTGGCGTCCCTATGCGCCGCAGCGTCCGGTCGACTGCAACTGCGGACCGGCGCCGCGTCCTGTTCAGTATCAAGATCGTTATGTGCAGGCGGCGCCAGTGCGTGTCGCGCCGCAACGCATCTATGTCGCGCCGTCGCAGGTGAACTTCGCCCCGCCGCAGATCGAAATGGCGCCGCCGGCCTATATCGAACAGCCGCCGATCTACATTCAGGCCCCGCCGGTCAACATTGGTCCGCAACGGGTTCAGGTATCGGGCGGTCGTGTGAACCTGTCGGCCCCGCAGGTCGATGTCGCCCCTCCGGTCTATGTCGACCAACAGCCGGTCTATGTGCAGTCGCCCGACGTCAATGTCGGTCCGCAGCGGGTTCAGGTTGCGCCCGGTCGCGTGAACCTGTCCGCGCCGCAAGTTGACGTGGCGCCTCCGGTCTATGTCGATCAGGCCCCGGTCTATGTGCAGTCGTCTGACGTCAATGTCGGCCCGCAGCGTGTTCAGGTCGCGCCCGGTCGCGTGAACCTGGCCCCGCCGCAGGTGGACGTGGCCCCGCCGACCTATGTCGGTCAGGCGCCAGTCTATGTGCAGTCGTCGGACGTCAATGTCGCGCCGTCGCAGATCTATGTGGCCCCGCCGCAGGTGAACACGGCGCCGCCGCAGTATCAGTACCAGCAGCCGCAATATCAGGAGCCGCAGGGCTATTACGGCGATCTGCCGCCGCCTGAACACGTCGCGCCGCAGGCTCCGCGCCCGCGCCACGGCTATGCCCAGGAGCCGGGCGAGCGCGGTTAAGCTGCTCTAGATCAGCGCAATGCTCTCGGCGACCGCCAAGGCCGCCGAGCGCGGATCGGCCGCCGCCGTGATCGGGCGGCCGATCACTAGATGGGTCGCCCCGGCCAGAAGCGCCATCTCCGGCGTGGCGGCCCGGGCCTGATCATCCAGCGCCGCGCCCGAGGGCCGGACGCCGGGGGTCACGATAAGAAAGTCTTCGCGGCCCGCCTGGGTCGCGATTTCTTTTACGCGGGCGGCCTCATGGGGGCTGGAGACGACGCCGTCGATCCCGGCCTCCAGCGCCTGACGCACCCGCAGTTCCACCAGTTCGGCGGGAGATAATGTGTGGTCATCGGCGGCCAGATCCTCGGCGGTCAGGCTGGTCAGGACCGTGACGCCCAGAACTTTCAGGTTCGAGCCCGCCACGCCGCGCGCCGCCGCCGCCATGACCTGGGGCCGAGCGTGGACGGTCAGCAGGTCGCAGCCCGCCTCGGCCAGACTGGCCGCCGCCTTCTCCACCGTCGCGCCGATGTCGTGCAGCTTCCAGTCCAGAAAGACCTTGCGGCCCTCAGCCTTCAGATCGCGGGCCAGCTCCATGCCGCCCGTGGCGAACAGTTGCAGACCGATCTTGTAGAAGCCGACCGCATCCTGAATCTGACTGACCAGCGCCGTGGCCTCGGCGGTCGTCGGCACATCCAGCGCACAGATGATCCGTTCATCGGGCTTGCGATTGGGTTGGGTCATCGACGGACTCGCGCTGAGCGGCTATGCCGGGACGCAAGGGGTGCGTCGGCAGGGCCGGCGTTTGGATTTTTCGGGCGAGGTGAGGCGATGAACGCGGTCGATCTGGGTGTCAACCTGTTCGTGACCCTGTTTGCTCTGCTGGACCCGATCGGCAATCTGCCGATCTTCGCCGCCGCGACGGCGGGGGCCACGCTGCGTCAGCGGATTTCGGTTTCGGCGCTGATCTGCGCCTTTGCGGCGATCTTCCTGGCCTTCTTCCTGTTTACGGGCCTTGGCCTGCTGCAGTTCTTCGGCATTTCGCTGGCCGCCTTCCGCATCGCGGGCGGTATTCTGCTGCTGTTCCTGGGGCTGGACATGGCGCGCGGCGACTTCCTGGCCATGTTCGCCGACAAGGACGCCCTGACCGACGCCAAGGATGTGCGCGGCTATGCGCGTCGGCGGTTCCAGCGTCTGGTCGTGCCCTTCGCCATTCCGCTGATGATCGGCCCCGGCGCCATTTCAGCCGTCATCATTCAGGCCGGTGAGGCGACCAAGCTGGGCTATGCCGGAACCATGGGGTCGCTGGTGGCCATCGCCGCCGCCTGCGCCGTATCCTTCGTCTGTTTCGCCCTGACCGGTTCGCTGAGCCGTATTCTGGGCGAGGTCGGCATGGCGATCATCGTCAAGGTTCTGGGCCTGATCCTGTGTGCGCTGGCGATCCAGTTCATCCTGCTGGGTCTGGGCGAGGCCATTCCGGGCATGATCTCGGGTGCGGTGACCACGCCGTATCCGGCGGCAAACTAGGCGATCAGATACGGTCCAGCCGCTTGGCGTGGTTGGCGACCATGTTCAGGGCCAGGCTGTCGGGCAGGAAACGCGCCAGACCGGCCATGACATTGTTCATGACGCCCGGCGTGACGCTGGGCCGGTTGGCTTCGCAGGCGTCATAGCCGATCCGGGCTACACGTGCGGCGTCCATCCACATCCAGGCGGGATAGGCCTTGGACACCTGATCGCGCGAGCCGTTGACGTCGTGGAACTCGGTCAGGGTGTAGCCGGGGTTCAGCACGGTGACGTGGACGCCGGTCCCGCGCGTCTCAAGATGCAGACCCTGCGACGCCTTGATCAGGAAGCTCTTGATCGGTCCGTACAGGGTGTCGCCGCCGGTCGCCGGCATCTGGCCCGCCAGAGAGGCGACGTTCAGGATGCGTCCGAACCCGCGCTCGACCATGCCGGGCAGCAGCAGGCGCGACAGTGCGATGGGCGCGCTCAGCATAACCTGGATCATGGCCTGGTGCGCAGTCAGGTCGGTGGCGAGGAAGCCGGTGACTCGGCTGAAACCCGCATTGTTGACCAGTCCGTCGACGCTCAGGCCGCGCGCCGCGATGGCGGCGACCAGTCGCTCGGGCGCTGCGGGATCGGACAGGTCTTCGGGGATGACGGTCGCGGCCACCGGATGGGCTGCGGTCAGCTCATCGGCCAGAGCCTGAAGCGGGCCTTCGCGACGGGCGGTCAGGATCAGGTTCCAGCCCTGGGCGGCATAGGTTCGCGCCAGGGCGGAGCCTATGCCCGCAGAGGCGCCGGTGATCAGGACAGTGCGCGTCACCCGGTTCAGGCGGCCAGCGGGCAGGACTTGTGCGGGGCGAAGGCGGCCAGGGACGCCGGGTCCTTGTCCAGCAGATCGGCGATGGTGATCTTGCCTAGAGCTTCGGACGCAGCCTGGTCGGCGGCGGTCAGGGCCTTGGCCACCTGACGGGGGATGTGTTCGCCGACGGGACAGCCCTTGGCGCCCGCAGGCGTCGAACCCAGATGGGCGCAGCCATTGACGGCGCGCAGCACTTCATCCAGCCGGATGTCCTCGGGGCGGCGCAGCAGCCATGAGCCACCGGTCGCGCCCGGACGGGTCGCGATCAGGCCTGCCTTGGCCAGCAGGGCCGTGACCCGTCGCACCACGACCGGATTGGTCGGCACGGACGAGGCCAGCAGGGCGCTGGGCGCGGCTTGCGCAGGGCCATAGGCGTCCTTGTGCGCCATATAGGCGAGGACGTGGGCGGCGACGGGGAAACGCTGGCTGTCTGACATGATCTTTTCCAGCACTGAAAATAGGCGCTCTGAGGCCGAATCACAAATCGGCGCGCGGAACGGTGAAATTGATTCCGAAACGGCACGATTGAAGCGCACGCGGATTAGGCCTAAAGGCTCGCCGCTTTGAAGGGCTCGACCTGTCGTCGCACGCCCGGAGGATACACATGGCCGGGGATGCTCCCCACGATGCAGGTGCTCCCCAGCCCGCATCGAACACGCCTGAAAACGCCAAACACGCCACGGGACCCGAGTCCCACGCCTCCGGCGGTCTGACAGCCAAACGCACTGGCTTCATGGCCTTGACGCTGGGCGCGATCGGCGTTGTGTTCGGCGATATCGGCACCAGCCCGCTTTATGCGCTGCGCGAGGCCATCGGTCATGCCCAGAAGGGCGTGGGCGGCGATCTGGCGATTGTCGGCGTGGTGTCGCTGGCCTTCTGGGCGCTGATGGTGGTGGTGACGTTCAAATACGTCTTCTTCCTGATGCGCGCCGACAACAAGGGCGAGGGCGGCACCCTGTCGCTGATGGCGCTGGCCCAGTTCGCGGTCGGACGACGCAGCGCGTGGATCTTCATTCTGGGCGTCTGTGGCGCGGCGCTGTTCTACGGCGACGGCATCATCACGCCTGCGATCTCGGTGCTGTCAGCGGTCGAGGGCCTGCAGGACGCACCGGGTCTGGCGGGCAAGCTGGACGCTTTCATCGTGCCGATTTCGGCCGCCATCCTGATCGTCCTGTTCATGGCCCAGTCGCGCGGCACGGCCCGTCTGGCCAAGTATTTCGGGCCGATCATGGCCGTCTGGTTCCTGAGCCTTGGCGCGCTGGGCCTGCTGCACATCGGCGATGACCCGTCGATCCTGCGCGCCCTTTCGCCCTGGTACGGCGTCAGCCTGCTGCTGCATGACGGCTTTTTGGGCTTTGTCATTCTGGGCAGCGTCTTCCTGGCGGTGACGGGGGCCGAGGCCCTGTATGCCGACATGGGCCATTTCGGTAAGGCGCCGATCCGGGCCGGTTGGCTCTATTTCGCCCTGCCGTGCCTGACCCTGAACTATCTGGGGCAGGGGGCCTTCATCCTTGATAACCCCAGCGCCGCCAGCAATCCGTTCTGGAACATGGTGCCGGGCTTTGCCTATTGGCCGATGTTGATCCTGGCCACCGTCGCCACGGTCGTGGCCTCGCAGGCCGTGATCACCGGCGCCTTCTCGGTGACGCAACAGGCGGTGCAGCTAGGCCTCCTGCCGCGCATCGACATCCGCAACACTTCTGAAACCCAGGCCGGCCAGATCTATGTCCCGGCGGTCAACAGCTTCCTGATGATCGGGGTTCTGACCCTGCTGGTCGTGTTCCAGAGCTCGCACAATCTGACGGCCGCCTATGGCGTGGCGGTGACGGGCACCATGCTGGTCAATACGCTGATGGCCTATTCGGTGATCCGCAAGGGCTGGAAATGGCCCATGTGGGCGGTCGCAGGCACGCTTATTCCGTTCGCCTTCATCGACAGCGTCTTCCTGACTTCCAACCTGCTGAAGATCCCTGACGGGGCCTGGATGCCGCTGGTGCTGGGCGCCATCCTGATCGTCATCATGTGGACCTGGGTGCGCGGCACCCAGATCCTGACCAGCAAGACGCGCAAGGACAGTCTGCCGCTGAACGACCTGATCGAGATGCTGCACGCCCGCCCGCCGCACCGCGCGCCCGGCACGGCCATCTTCCTGACCTCTGACCCCGACGTGGCTCCGGTCGCCCTGATGCACAATCTCAAGCACAACAAGGTGCTGCACGAGAAGAACGTCATTCTGACCGTGCGCACCTCGGAGCGCCCGCGCGTCAAGGATTCCGACCGCGTGAAGATGGAGCCGATCAATGACGACTTCAAAAAGCTGACGGTCACCTATGGCTTCATGGAGACGCCGAATGTGCCGCGCGCCCTGGGCCTGTGCCGCAAGCAGGGGCTGAAGTTCGACATCATGTCGACCAGCTTCTTCCTCGGGCGTCGTTCCTTGATCCCGTCGGCGCGGCAGGGCATGCCCCTGTGGCAGGACCGTCTGTTCATCTTCCTGATGCGCAATGCGGCCAATCCGACTGACTTCTTCCATATCCCTCCCGGCCGCGTGGTCGAGTTGGGCGCGCAGGTGGCTGTATGAGTAATGATGCACGGGGCGGACAGAGCTCCCAGGCGCGCGGCCGTCGCATGGCCACCAAGGGACGCCCCCGTCCCGCCGCTGTCGTGGACGCCGCCGCTCCGTCGCAGGACGACATCGGGGTCGAGGCCCGTGTCGTCGCCGGCATCCTGCTGAACGCGGCGCTGGAGAAGCGCAACGGTCTGGACGAGGCCCTGTCCCAACCCGCCGCCCGTGCGCTGGAGCCGGTGGACCGCGCCTTCGCCCGCGCCGTGGCCATGGCGGCCCTGCGTCGTCTGGGCGAGATCGACCAGATTCTGGACCGTCGTCTGAAGAAGTCCCCGCCCGAGGCGGTGCGCACCCTGATGCGCGTGGCTCTGGCCCAGACGCTGGTGCTGGAAACGCCCGCCTTCGCTGCGGTGTCCACGGCGGTGAAACTAGCCGAGCGCGACCCCAAGACCCGCCCCTACAAGAACCTGGTCAACGCCGTGCTGCGCGGCATCGGTCGCGAAGGCCCCGGCCTGACCACGGCGGAAAGCAATCTGCCGGACTGGATCGCCGCCCGCTGGAAGGCGACCTATGGCGAGGCGGCTCTGACCGGTCTGGCCCTGGCCGCACGCGAAGAGCCCGCGACTGATCTCAGCCTGAAACCCGGCGTCGATCCCGCCGTCATCGCGGCTGCTGTCGAGGGTGAGGCCTTGTCAGGCGGAACCGTTCGTACGGGCCGTCGTGGCGATGTCGCCACATGGCCGACCTTTGAGGACGGCGACTGGTGGGTGCAGGACGCCGCCGCCGCTGTTCCGGGCCGTTTGCTGGGCGTGAAGTCCGGCGAGACGGTTCTGGACATGTGCGCCGCACCGGGCGGAAAGACCCTGCAACTGGCCGCCGCCGGTGGTCAGGTGGTCGCTCTGGACCGTTCGGCCCCGCGCCTGAAGCGCCTGACCCAGAACCTCGAGCGCACCGGCCTGAAGGCCGAGGTCGTCGCCATCCCGGCGGAAGACTGGGAGGACGCGCGCACCTTTGACGCCGTCCTGCTGGATGCACCCTGCACCGCTACCGGCACCTTCCGTCGCAACCCGGAAGTCCTGCGCGCCACCAAGCCCGCCGAGGTCGCCAAGCTGGCCGATGTGCAGCACCGCCTGCTTGACGTCGCCGCCGAGCGGGTCGCTCCGGGCGGGCGTCTGGTCTATTGCACCTGCTCGCTGGAGCGCGAGGAGGGCGAGACCCAGATCATCGCCTTCCTGCGCCGCAACCCTGATTTCCGCACCGTCGCCGCCGACCCCGCAGCTCTCGGCGCGCCGCCGGAAGCCCTGACGCCGGAGGGCTGGCTGCGCATCCTGCCGTCCATGTGGGCCGAGCAGGGCGGACTGGACGGATTCTTCGCCGCACGGCTGGAACGGGTTTCCTGACAGGGAGCGCCTTGCTCCCGCCCGCAACCCGCCTTATCCGAAGGTCATGGCCGTTACTCCCCTGATATGTCCGTCGATCCTCGCCAGCGATTTCTCGCGGCTGGGTGAAGAAGTCCGTGCGCTGGAGGCGGCGGGCGCTGACTGGGTCCACGTCGATGTGATGGACGGGCATTTCGTGCCCAACATCACGCTGGGCCCGGACATCATGAAGTCGCTGCGGCCGCACACCAGCCTGCCATTCGACGTGCACCTGATGGTCGCGCCGGTCGATCCGTGGCTGGAGGCCTTCCGCGAGGCGGGCGCCGACGTGCTGTCGATCCACCCGGAAAGCGGCCCGCACGTGCACCGCACCCTGGGCCGCATCCGCCAACTGGGGGCCAAGGCCGGTCTGGTGTTCAATCCGGCCACGCCTCTGTCGATCCTTGAGGAAGTGGTCGATCTGGTCGATCTGGTGCTGATCATGTCGGTCAACCCCGGCTTCGGCGGGCAGAAATTCATCGACAGTTCGCTGCGCAAGATCGCCAATGCCCGCGCCATTCTGGATCGGGCCGGTTCGTCGGCTCACCTGCAGGTGGACGGCGGAGTGACCTCGGCCAATGCGGCGGCCTGTGTCGCGGCGGGCGCCGATGTGCTGGTCGCCGGGTCGTTCGTGTTCAAGGGCGATTATGCGGCCAACATCGCGGCCCTGAAAGCGGCCCCGGACGCCGCGTGAGCCCGCTGGGTCCCTTCGCCCCCCGCGACGGCGGGCCTGACGTCTCGCCGGGCCATATCCCCGGCCTGCCGGGCGTGCCGGTGCGCACCCCGGTTCGTGCGGGCGATTCCAAGGCCGGTGCAGCCCTGTGGCCCGCCATCGCCGGACGGCTGGTGACGCGTCAGGTCTGGATCGAACTTTACGGCCTGCCAGGCTATGGTCTGACGCTGGGCGGCGGCAAGGTGACCAGTTTCGCCGCCACGCCCCGCGACTTCCGTCCGCACGATGCTGCGCCCGGCAAGGGCGTGCTGGTGGGCCGCTATATTCTGGCGGGGGCCTCGATGGAGGTCGAACCGCCCGCTGACCCGTGGAACCGGCCCAGCCCGTCGCGCCCGTTCGCGGTGCAGCTTCATGCTTTCGCCTGGCTGCCGGGTCTGATGGCGCAAGGGGAGCGCGGCGCGCGCGAAGCCCTGCGGCTGACCCTGGCCTGGCAGGACGCCTTCGCCCGCTGGTCGCCTTTCGCCTGGGGTGTCGAGACTCTGCCGCGCCGGGTGATCAATCTGTCCTGCGCCGCACGCAAGATGGGGGCTGTGGCGACCGAGGCCGAGCGTCTTCGTCTGGCCGACAGCCTGGCGCGCCAGACCCGTCAGCTGCTGCGCCCGCCCGGAGGCGTGGCCACGCGGGCGGAACGTCATGTCGCAGCCGCCATCGCCGGATCCGTACTGGCGGGCAATGTCGGTCAGAGCCTGCGCCGTCGCGCCCTGTCGGGCCTCAGCCGCGCGCTGGGCGCGACGGTGCTGGAAGACGGTTCGCACGCCACGCGCAGCCCCGAGGCGGGCCTGGAGCTGTTGCTGGACCTGCTGACGCTGGATGACGCTCTGGCCCAGCTGTCAGAGCCCGCGCCTGAGGCCGTGACCTCGGCCATCGCCCGGCTGACCAAGGGCTTGCGCACCCTGACCCTGCCGGACGGACGTCTGGCCGGTTTCCAGGGCGGTGGACCGTCCACGGCGGCACGCGTCGCCGCCGCCCGCGCCCATGACGAACAGACGCCGGATGAGGCTTCGGCCACGGCTGAGGCGACGGTCGGCGGCCTGACCCGCATCGCCAGCCCGTTGCTGACCATCATCGCCGACACCGCCGCCCCGCCCAAGGGCGCATGGGGTGCGGCGGGTTGCGCCCAACCGATGGCGCTGGAGATCGCCTGCGGCCGCGACCGTCTGGTCACCGGCTCCGGCTGGACGCCTGCGGCGACGGATCGCCAGGCCCTGCGCCTGACGCCGGGCCATTCGACCCTGACGCTGGGGGAACGGTCGCTGAACGAACCGCTGGGCGGCTGGAGGAGCGAGCTTTTGGGGCCGCGTCTGGTTGGTCCGCCGATCCATTCCGTATCCGAGCAACGTCAGGGCGACGGCGCCCTGTGGCTGGAGATGGAGCATGACGGCTGGACCGAACTGTTCGGCCTGAACCATCAGCGTCGGCTGTATCTGGATCAGAAGCTGGACGAACTGCGCGCCGAGGAGAAGCTGTTCCCGACGCCGGGCCGTAAGGAGATGGTTCGCCAGATCGCCGCCCCCTACGCCATCCGCTTCCATCTGGAGCCGGGGGTGCAGGCCTCGCTGGCGCGCGACCGCCGCTCGATCCTGCTGCGCGGCGCCTCGGGCCGGGGCTGGTGGTTCAGGACCGATGGACCGGACGTCGCCATCGAACCCAGCGTCCATATCGACGAGGGCCTGACCCGGCGGTCCTTGCAGATCGTGGTGCGCGGCTCGGCCCGCACCGACAGCGAAACCAAGATCCGCTGGAAGCTGAGCCCGGCAGGCGCGAGCGGCGATCCGACGTGACGGACAGGGATCGTCTGCAGGTCGTGCGGGGTCTGCACACGGCGATCTATCTGACGATGTCTTGGGCTTGTTTTGCGGTGCTCTACGCCGGGATTTCAGGACGTGGCGGGTTGTGGCTGACGGTCGCTCTGGTTCTGGTCGCCGTTGAAACCGTCGTCTTTGTCGGCTCGGGGATGAAATGTCCTTTGACCGCCATCGCAGTGCGGTATGGCGCGACCAGGGACGGCGCCTATGACACCTTGTTTCCTGAAGCTTGCACCCGATACACGCTGACGGTTTTCGGCCCCCTGATCATCCTGGGGTTGGGGCTGAATGCGGCGCGCTGGCTGGGCTGGTTCTAGGCTTGTCCGCATACAAGGGTGACGGCAAGGCCGATTAGCGCTAGACGCCGCGCCATCCTCCTCCAGCATCCACGGACGCCGCCATGCCTGCCGCTCCCGACTTTCCGCCCGCCCCTGACCGGGTCAAGCCGCAACGCGCCCTGATCTCACTGTCCGACAAGGCCGGGCTGGAGGGTGCGGCCCGCACCCTGCATGACCTGGGCGTCGAACTGGTCTCGACCGGCGGCACGCGCGCGGCGATCGAGAAGCTGGGCCTGCCGGTCAAGGATGTGGCGGACCTGACAGGCTTCCCCGAGATGATGGACGGCCGGGTCAAGACCCTGCACCCCATCGTCCACGGCGGTCTGCTGGGCGTGCGCGACGCCGCCGACCACGCCAAGGCCATGACCGACCACGGCATCGGCGCCATCGACATCGTCTGGATCGACCTCTACCCGTTTGAATCAACTGTTGATGCAGGCGGCTCGTTCGAGGCGGCGGTTGAGAACATCGACATCGGCGGGCCGGCCATGATCCGTTCGGGCTCCAAGAACCACGGCTATGTCTCGGTGGCGGTGGATGCGGAATCCATCAATCTGATCCTTGAGGCGCTGAAGGCCGAGGGTTCGACCGATCTGGCCCTGCGCAAGCGTCTGGCCGCCCGCGCCTTCGCCCGCACCGCCGCCTATGACGCCGCCGTCTCCGGCTGGTTCGCCGCTCAGGTCGAGGATGCGGCCCCGGCGCGCAAGTCCATCGCCGGATCGCTGGCCCAGACCCTGCGCTATGGCGAGAACCCGCACCAGACGGGCGCCTTCTACCGCACGGGCGAGCGTCGTCCGGGCGTGGCCTATGCCGAACAGGTGCAGGGCAAGGAGCTGGGCTACAACAATATCGCCGACGCCGACGCCGCCTATGAGTTGGTCGCCGAGTTCGAGCAGCCCGCCGTCGTCATCGTCAAACACGCCAACCCGTGTGGCGTGGCCGTGGGCAAGGACCTGTCGGAAGCCTATGCCCGTGCGCTGGAATGCGATGCGGTTTCGGCCTTTGGCGGCGTGATCGCGGTCAACCGTCCGCTGAACGGCGAAGACGCCCGCGCCATCACCGGCATCTTCACCGAAGTCGTCATCGCGCCGGGCGCGGATGACGAGGCCAAGGCCGTCTTTGCCGCCAAGAAGAACCTGCGCCTGCTGATCACCAACGGCCTGCCCGATCCGCATGGCGCGGGCGAGGTGTTCCGCTCGGTCGCCGGGGGCTTCCTGGTCCAGTCGCGCGACCGGGCCCTGATCAAGCCGTCGGACCTGAAGATCGTCACCAAGCGCCAGCCGACGCCGACCGAGATTCAGGACATGCTGTTCGCCTTCACCGTGGCCAAGCACGTCAAGTCCAACGCGATCGTCTACGCCAAGGACGGCCAGACGGCGGGCATCGGCGCAGGTCAGATGAACCGTCGCGATTCAGCCCGCATCGCCGCCATTCGCGCCAAGGAAGCCGGTGAGGCCAAGGGGCTGACGCAATCGCTGGCCGAAGGTTCGGCCTGTGCGTCGGAAGCCTTCTTCCCGTTCGCCGATGGTCTGCTGGAAGCGGTCGCGGCGGGCGCCACGGCTGTGATCCAGCCAGGCGGTTCCATGCGTGACGCCGAGGTGATCGCCGCCGCCGATGAGAAGGGCATCGCCATGGCCTTCACCGGCGTGCGGGTCTTCCGTCACTGATCCTGAGAACAGGAAGGGCGCTTCTGATTGATGCGCCCTTCTTTTGTCTTACGTCCAATCGGCCAGCAGAAGTTCCACCCCGTCATTCCGGGGCTGAGCGGAGCGAAGAGCCCGGACCCGAAGGGCGGCGCGTAGCAGCCAACCCAGGGCCGCACGCGCGCTGCTGGACGCACTTCAAGCATGATGCGTACCTCCTGGGTTCCGGGTTCGTCCTTCGGACGCCCCGGAATGACGTCGTCAAGCTGAATGGCGATTCAACCTAGTCTTCGATGACTTCGTGGGCGCCGACTGCGCCTTTGCGCCAGTAGCCAGCGGCCTTCATGGCCTTGGTGTTGAAGCCCATGGCGACGACCTGCGCCCGCAGAGCCTTGGCGACCAGGGATTCTGCGGCGATCCAGACATAGGCGTCGGACGGATCGACGGCGGCGGCGGATTGGGCCACGGCCTCGATCAGGGCGTCGGCCTGGGCGCGCGGGCGGCCATTGCGTTCGACCCAGACGATGGTCAGGTCAGCGGCGCTGGTCAGGGGCAGTCGCGACGCCGCATCATCCACCTCGACAATGACCAGGGCATGGGCGGCGGCAGGCAGTTCCTCCAACCGTCGGG
>NZ_JABAZW010000014.1 GCF_018608325.1 Brevundimonas sp.
GGGCCGAACCCAGCTTCTGGCTCAGCTTGTCGCCGCCCAGTTGGGTGCGGGCGTCCGCCAAATCGGCGATGGCCTTTTCCGCCGCACCCAGCAGGGCGCGCTCGCCTGCCAGTTCGGTTTCCTCGTCCGCGCGCGGGTCCAGCGCATCCAGTTCGGACAGGTTCAGGCTGATTTCTTCAAGACGCGCCGCCGCATCCGCCGCCTGCGCCTTCAACTCTGCAAACCGCGCCTCTGCGGCCTTCAACTTGGTCGATGCGGCAGCCACGGCGGACAACTGCGGCTGAAGCCCGCCATAGGCGTCCAGCAAGCCCCGGTGATTGCGCCAGTCCAGCAGGCCCACCGTTTCGTGCTGACCATGCACCTCGACCAGCGCCGCGCCGATCTCACGCAGGGCTGTCACCCCGGCAGGCTGGTCATTCACATAGGCGCGGCTGCGGCCATCGGCCGACAGGACGCGGCGCAGAATCAGCTCCTCGCCCGGTTGAACCTCGAATCCCTTGTCCGCGATCAGCGCCAGCAGGTCGGGATCATTGGGGGCGCTGAAAACAGCGGTGGCGACCGCCTGTTTGGCGCCCGACCGCACCAGCCCCGCATCACCGCGTCCGCCCAGCGCCAGGCCCAGCGCATCGAGGATGATCGACTTGCCCGCCCCCGTCTCGCCGGTCAGCACGGTGAGGCCGCTGTCGACGTCGAGGTCGAGCACGTCGACCAGAACGACGTCGCGTATGGAAAGGGCGGTCAGCATGAGGTCAGCAGCCGGCGGAACGAATCAGGATCACGACCGGCAGAATCGAGAGATGCGCGGGGATGCACAAGGGTGTTCCCCGCAACACGCTCGCCGAAGTTCAAATCTCAGCCCGGAATGAGACGGCGCAGCCAGCTCTCACGCTTGCCTTCCGGCGCCTTGTCCGGCGACTGGCCGTTTTCGGTCAGCAGGGCATAGGCTTCGGCGTACCAGGGGCTCCCCGGATAGTTGTAGCCCAGGACAGCGCCGTTACGGGTCGCCTCTTCCTTCAGGCCCAGCATCAGATTGACCTCGACCAGACGATAGAGGGCCTCGGGGGTGTGCGATGTGCGCTGGAAGTCCGGGTTGGTGATGACGGCCTTGTAGCGGTTCAGCGCAGCCAGAGGCTGGTTGTTGCGCTGATAATAGCGGCCGATGTTCATTTCCTTACCGGCCAGCTGGTCGTTGACCATGTCGATCTTGATCGCAGCGTCGCTGGCGAAAGGCGTGCCGGGATAGCGGCGGGCCACGTCACGCAGCCCCGTCAGGGCGGCATTGGCATAGCCCTGGTCACGGCCCACATCCGTGATCTGCTCAAAGTTGCAGACGGCCTTCATATAGAAGGCGTAGGCAGCCGACGGGTTGCCGGGGAACAGGGCGATGAAACGGTCAGCCGCAGCGATGGCGTCGGCGTAGTTGTTGTTCTGATAATAGGCGTAGACCTGCATCAGGATCGAACGACGCGCCCAGTCCGAATAGGGATGCTGGCGCTCCACTTCCTGGAAGTAGTCCACCGCATCGCTCCAGCGATGCTGCTGCAGGCGCTGATAGCCGGTGTTGTAGAGCGCCTCGACCGGGCGTTCTTCATAGGCCAGGCGCGGCTTGGCCTTGCCCGCGCAACCGGAAATCGTCATCGCGGCGACGGCGACGGCCATCAGGACCATGCCGGAACGGAACTTGGATGCGAACAAAGACGACCCCATAGACGTGCGGACAAGGTGCAGGCGCACCTGTTGGAAGACTGATCCGGCGTTCTCTAGCATCCGCTTTCAGGCTGCGCCATGCCGAGGAAATGTCGTTCCGCAGCTTGCCCCGCCCGTAGTCGCTGCTAAAGAGCGCGCCAACCGACATCCGTTCATGGGGGTCGGATGACGGCGAAAGGATGACCGGCCCATGAAGCTGCTCTCAGGCAACTCTAACCGCGCACTCTCCCAGGCCATCGCCGACCACCTGGATATGCCGCTGACCAAGGCCCAGGTGAAGCGGTTCGCCGACAACGAGGTCTTCACCGTCATCGAAGAGAACGTCCGCGGCGAAGACGTCTTCATCCTTCAGTCGACGTCCTATCCGGCCAACGACAATCTGATGGAGCTGCTGATCATCACCGACGCCCTGGTGCGTGCGTCGGCGAAACGGATCACGGCTGTCGTCCCCTATTTCGGCTATGCTCGCCAGGACCGTAAGACCGGCGGCCGCACGCCCATCTCGGCCAAGCTGGTCGCCAACCTGATCACCCGCGCCGGCGCCGACCGGGTTCTGACCATGGACCTGCACGCCGGTCAGATTCAGGGCTTCTTCGACATCCCGACCGACAATCTGGTGGCCACGCCGGTGTTGGCGCAGGACATCAAGGAAAACTATTCGCGCGGCGACGACCTGATGATCGTCTCGCCGGACGTCGGCGGCGTGGTCCGCGCCCGCTCGCTGGCCAGCCGTCTGGATGTTGATCTGGCCATCGTCGACAAGCGCCGCCCCAAGGCGGGCGAAAGCGAAGTCATGAACATCATCGGCGATGTTTCGGGCCGCCGCTGCATCCTGTTTGACGACATTGTCGATTCGGGCGGCACCCTGGTGAATGCAGCCAAGGCCTTGATCGAACAGGGTGCGACCGAAGTGTCCGCCTACATCAGCCACGGCGTTCTGTCGGGTCCGGCGGTGCAGCGCATCACCGATGGCCCGCTGAAGGAGTTGGTGATCACCGACTCTATCGAGCAACCCCACGAAGTTTTGAACTGCTCGAAAATCCGCACGGTTTCAGTGGCTCCGCTGATTGGCGAGGCTATCCGACGGATCGCGAACGAAGAATCCGTTTCCAAGCTGTTCGATTAACCTTCGGATAACCACTTTTCGTCCGTTATATGCGCCTTTCCGTATCGGCGCTGCCCCCGGCGCCTCGAGTTCTGGGACGCGCCTCCATGCCCAAGGCCTTCATGACCCGCGGCCTCACGGTCGCCGCTATCGCCGCCGCCGCCCTATTGGCCAGCTGCTCTACCGACAGCTCCAAAAATAAAGGGGTCGCCCCCCCGCCCCCGCCTCCGCCCCCGGTCACGCTGAACCAGAGCGTGGCGGATGCGGCGTCCATCTATGTCGCGTTCCTGCGTCAGGCCCAGACGATCCAACCCGGCGGCTTCTCCAGCGCCGAATCCATTCAGGCCGAGATTCGTAAAGGCGCGTCGTATGAGCCGGAAGAACTGTCGCGCGGCCTGATCGCCTATGGATCGATCATCGCCCTGCAGTCGCCCGAGTTCGTTGCGGGCGTGCGTCAGTTCGCCGTCGATCCCGTCCAGCGTCAGCAGGTGATCGCCCAGATCGTCGCCGACCCCGCCTATGCCGCCAGCCTGCCTGGCGCCGATGCGGCTGCGGGCCTGATCACCGCCGCCATCAACAACGACGCTGTGGCCATGCGCACCATCGCCGACGGCATCGAACAGGACGCCTATACGATCCAGGAACGCCGCGACCCGCGCCGTCGCTGGGCTGTAACGCCCATCGCCAACCGTGAAGTCCGGCTGGAAGGCGCCAAGACCCTGTCCGCCGTGGACATGCTGCCTTCCGCCAACGAGGCCGCCAGCTTGTTCACCGCCGCCAACACCGGCACGGGACTGACGGTCGAGCCTTCGCGCAAGGCGCCGCCCTACACCCCCGCCCTGACCCGTTCGCTGGCCATCGCCGCCCTGGCCGCACTGGGCGCTGCTGGCGACGAAGCCAAGGCCAACACCGATGCCTTGACGGTCGAGCCGAACAGCGAGTTCTGCCTGAACATGTCCAAGCTGATGCTGTTCCAGTGCCTGGCCGCCTCGCGCCCCAGCTACGAGGACATGTTCTGCCTGGGCCGCCACGTCGCCCGCGACCTGTCCAGCTGCGCCACCCAGGCCGTCTATGCGCCGATCATCACCGTCGGCGACCCGACGGCGGCCCGGACGCCCGCGCCCGGAAACTAAACCCGACGTTCATTACGGACGTCAGACGTGACAAGGCCCGCCCCGAGTGATCGGAGCGGGCCTTTTCTATTGAGCGATCGAACTATTCGTAGCCGTGAGCGGCTTCGTTGATCACCTGCGACGGCATGGACGAGAAGTCCACGGCGACCGGCGTGGCGGTCTTGGCCTGATAGGTGCGAAGCACGTGCGTCAGACGACGGCGCACTTCACGTTCCGCCTCAGAACCACCTTCCAGCACCAAGGGGGCCAGGCAGAAGTCGATGATCGATTCAGTACGGGTCAGCGGTTCCATTGCGGTTCCTTTCCTGATTAAGCCGCGGTGGTGAACTGGGCGGTCTCGGTCGAGTCCTTCAGCGCCGTCGTCGAGGACGTGCCGTTGGAGATGACCGTGGCGACCTGGTCGAAATAGCCGGTGCCGACTTCGCGCTGGTGACGCGTGGCGGTGTAGCCAATGGATTCGTTGGCGAACTCGCGCTGTTGCAACTCGGAGTAGGCCGCCATGCCGCGGTCGCGATAACCGTCGGCCAGCTCGAACATCGAGTTGTTCAGCGCATGGAAGCCCGCCAGGGTCACGAACTGGAACTTGTAGCCCATGGCGCCCAGCTCACGCTGGAACTTGGCGATGGTGGCGTCGTCCAGCTTGGCCTTCCAGTTGAAGGAGGGCGAGCAGTTGTAGGCCATCAGCTTGCCCGGATGCTTCTTCTGGATCGCCTCGGCGAACTTCTTGGCGTCGTCGAGGTCCGGGTGGCTGGTTTCCCACCACAGCAGGTCGGCGATGTTGGCGTAGGACAGGCCCCGCGCGATACAGTGGTCCAGGCCGGTGCCTTCCTTCAGGCGGAAGAAGCCTTCGGGCGTGCGGTTCTCGCGGTCGATGAAGGGCTGATCCCGCTCATCGATGTCCGAGGTGATCAGTTGGGCCGATTCGGCGTCGGTTCGGGCGACCGTGATGGTCGGCGTGCCCATGACATCGGCCGCCAGACGCGCGGCGACCAGATTGCGCTCATGCGCCTGCGTCGGGATCAGGACCTTGCCGCCCAGGTGTCCGCACTTCTTCTCCGAAGCCAGCTGGTCCTCGAAGTGGACGCCAGCCGCGCCCGCCTCGATGAAGGCCTTCATGATCTCGAAGCTGTTCAGCGGACCGCCGAAACCGGCTTCGGCGTCGGCGACGATGGGGGCGAACCAGTCACGCTTGGCGCCGCCCTCGGCGTGCTCGATCTGGTCGGCGCGCTGCAGGGTGCGGTTGATGCGGCGGCACAGTTCTGGCGCGGCGTTGGCCGGGTACAGCGACTGGTCCGGGTACATGGCGCTGGCCGTATTGGCGTCAGCGGCGACCTGCCAGCCCGACAGATAGATGGCCTTCAGACCCGCACGAACCATCTGCATCGCCTGATTGCCGGTGACGGCGCCCAGAGCATTGATGAAGGGCTCGGTGTGCAGCAGCTCCCACAAGCGATTGGCGCCACGCTCAGCCAGGGTGTGGGTGATCGGCACCGAACCGCGCAGGCGCAGGACGTCTTCCGGCGTATAGGGGCGCTCGATGCCGTCAAAACGGCCAGCGGGCGAAGGAACTAGGTCGGCGAAGGTGGTCATGGTCGAACTCGTCTCTGCGAAAGGGCGCGGCCTCAGCCGCCGTCTCGGAGACAAGAACACGCCGAAGTCACGAATGACACAGCATGAGCGATGATATAGAAGTCACTTTGTCATATCATGACTTTGCATCATCAGTCATATTGTGACACCATGCCGTCATGGAGACAGCCGCCGACCGTAAACTGTTCCTCGGCGCCCGGCTGAAACGGCTGCGGCGCGACCTGTCGCTGACCCAGACGGCGATGGCGACGGACCTTGGGGTTTCTCCCAGCTATCTCAACCACATAGAACGAAACCAACGCCCGGTTTCAGCCCAGCTTCTGCTGCGTTTGGCCGACACCTATGACGTCGATCTGCGCACCCTGAACCAGGGCAGTACGGCGGATGAAGCGCGGCTGGCCGAAATCCTGGCCGACCCGCTGTTCAAAGGCCTGTCCGCGCCACGCCACGAGCTGGTGCAGTTGCTGGAAGAGGCGCCGGGCGTCGCGGACGCCATGCTGCGCCTCTATCAGGCCTTTGATGACGGACGAGCCAAGGCGCGGGCGGCGGCCGAAAACGGCGAGGGCCTGATCGAGACCAGCCCTGCCGAATGGGTGCGCGAATACATCCAGTCACGCGGCAACCACTTCGCCGAACTGGACCAGATGGGCGAGGCTCTGGCCGAGGCGCTGACGGCAGATGCCCCCGCCCACGGCGACGGCTTCGAACCGGCGGCCCGTCAACGACTGGCGGCTAAACACGCGCTGGGTGTCCGCACCCTGCCCGCCGATGTCATGGTGGAATGGACACGGCGATACGATCTGCACCGCCGCCGCCTGCTGCTGTCAGAGACGCTGGGGCCGTCTTCGCGCGCCTTCGCCATCGCCTATCAGCTGGCTCTGGTCGAACACGGCCCTGCCCTGCACGCCATGGCGGAGACGTCCGGCGCACCGGATGCGGCGACGCGGTCGTTGCTGAAGGTCGCCCTGACCAACACACTGGCCGCAGCCATGCTGATGCCCTACGCCGCCTTCCAGAAGACGGCGGAAGACACCGGGTACGACCTGAACCGCCTGCAGGCCCGGTTCGGCGTCAGCTATGAACAGGCCGCGCATCGCCTAACCACCCTGTCGCGCCCCACCGCGCGCGGCGTGCCTTTCTTCCTGATGCGGGTGGATCAGGCGGGCAACATCTCCAAACGCTATGCGGCGGGAGCCTTTCCGTTTTCGCGCTTCGGCGGCGCCTGCCCGCGCTGGCGGCTGCACGCAGCCTTCCGCACGCCGGGCCGCATCATCACCCAGATCATCGAGACGCCGGACGGCGGACGCTGGTTCACCTTTGCCCGCACGGTCGAACGGCAGGGGCAGGATGGGTTTGGCGAAACTCATGACCTGGCCGTCGGCCTTGGGTGCGAACTTCGCCACGCACACCGGTTGGCCTATGCCCACGGCCTTGATCTGGAGCGACCCGAGGTGACGCCCATCGGCCCGTCCTGCCGCCTGTGCCACCGCCACCCCTGCGCCGAACGCGCCGCAGCCCCTATCGACCGCCCGCTGGCTGTCGACGACTGGTCCAAGTCCGTCAGCCCCTACCCCTTCGGCGCGGCCTAAATCAGCACCACCTTGCCGTCTTCCATGCGGAAGGCGACGCCGGTGCGTTCGAACAGACGGGCGATGACGGCTGAAGGGTTGGCTGCGCCCTGATCCAGCAGTTGCTCGATATCCAGACGCAGGGTCGGATCGCCCGACACCCGCGTCAGGGCCGACAGCCATTCCTCGCGCGTCAGCACTTCATCCGCGCGATTGGCCTCAATCAGTCCGCGCAGGAAATCGAACCAGTCGCCGCCGGTGCGCTTCTTCTGCGCCCCTTCAGCCGCCATCGCGAACACCGCGCCACAGGCGTAATAGGCGCGGTGCTCGCCCCGTTGACCGGCATCCGCCACGCCCCTGTTCACGGTCAGGTCCGCACAGTCCTTGACCTCGTTCTGCAGTTCAGCCCGGACATCAAAGCCGGCGTCGAACACCTGCAGAGCCCGCACGGCCATCAGATCGGCGCCGCCCTCGGTGATCCACATGTCGCGCGCTGTTTCGTAACGCACGGTCTGCCCCAGCCAGAAATGCGCACTCTCATGACCGATGAACCACCGCGACCGTTCCAGAACCTGCTTGCTGGGCTGGACCACGCCGACGCCCTCGAACCGCATGACGATCAGGGACGAAAGCGCGCTGCCCGCCATGCTGGTCATGCGTTCGGTCGGACCGTTCCAGCCGACCATGACCACCGGGATTTCGTCCCCATCGCCTGACGGGCCAAGGCGACGCTTGTAATAGTCGCCTACACGCGGCGCGAAGCTGCGGATCTCCTCGCCGATCCACGCGGGCAGGCTGGGATCCATGACCGTGGTCAGGCCCTCGCCCCGCGTCACTGCCGCCTGCCCCATCAGCACATAGCTCTGGTCGGTCGTCGTGGTCAGGTTCGCGCGACGCTCGCCCTTGTACAGAACCGGGCCGGAGGCGTCGCGCCAGGTGACGGGCGAAGGACCGCCATCCACGTTCACGCCATTCAGGTCAGCGGGCGTAGCCGCCGCCTCCGCCACGGAACGCACGGCGAAGACGTCAAACTGACGCGTCGGCAGGGCCACCGCGCCGTCCGAGAAGGTGATGGTGCGATAGGCCGCCTCCAGATCAACGGACTTGGGCCGGATGGTGAAGCGGACATGACGCGGCACCGGCCCGCCGTCACGGCTGCGGATGATGTCATAGGCGCCGTGCCGCTCCATGACGACGCCGGGCGTCTCGACCGTCCACTGCGTCGGTCGCCACGGCTGGCGCGAGCCGGTCATCAGGGCCGATTCCATAAAGGCCCAGACCGGGGCGTCACGGGTGAAGACATAGTCCGCCGTCAGGGTGTCGCCGTTGCGCGTCACCGTCACGGAAGGCGTTGACCGCACCTGCGCCTGCCCCTGAACCAGCGAGGTCACGCCCGGAACGGACGAAGTCGTCGCACAGGCCGCCAGCAGAGCGGCGGATGACAAGAGGGTCGAGGCGGCGATCAACTTCAGACGCAAGGGTCGTCTCCAAACTGTGCAACTGGCCGCAAGATAGGCAGCCAAGTCCCGGTGTCAGCTTACCTTTCTGTCACGCTCAGGCCTGTTGCAGAGCGCGCCCGGCTGCCGCCAGTTCCTCGGCCATCACGGCTTTCAGCCGATCCGGCGACAGGATCACCGCCTGCTGGCCCCAGGTGAACAGATGCCAGGCCAGTTCGCGCATCCCCGACGCGCGGAACCTCACGATGACCGCGCCATCGGCCTGATCCTCAAATGTCTGGGTCGGGTGCCAGCGCCAGCCGCGCGCCTCATCAGCGCCTTCGGGGGCGATGCGGATGGCCACATCCTCGATCTCGTCCTGATAGATGCCGAAAGACTGGCTGGCGAAGACGTTCAGGTCGAAATCAGCGGGTGGTGTGGCCACACCCTCCTGCGGCGCGACACTGCTCATCCGGTCCAGGCGGAAGGTCTGGATGCGGCCCGTCTCGCGGTCGGCGGCGACCAGATAGTTGGCGCGCCCAAACATGACGCCGCAGGGGGCGACGGACCGCCTGCGCGGCTCTGCGCCCGGTCGGGAGTAAGTAAAGCCCAGCGGCTGCTGCGCCAGAACCGCGCCACGAATGGCCGTCAGCATGGCCTCATTCGCCGAGGGACGCGGCCCGGCCTGAACCGCGATGGTCTCAGCACGGACCAGAGCCTCCAGATCCGGCGCCATCCGGTTAAGGGTCGTCGAGCGCATCGCCGCCTTCAGCTTGCGCTCCAGCCCCTCCAGCGCCGCCGCCCGCGCCGGTTCACCCGCGGCACGCAGGGCCGACGCCGCCTTGGTCAGCTCCAGCATCTCTGTCGCGGTCGGCGCCTGTTCAAAGGCGGACAACCCCCCGCGAATGCGCCAGCGTTTTGACGGCGGATCGGACACCTCTTCCACCTGTGGGAACAGCATCAGGACGGCGTCGCGCATCCGTTCGGCGGTGCGGCGGCCGACGCTCATGTCCCGCGCCATTTCGTCCAGCGTTAGTCCCTCGGCGCTGGCAGCCATGCGCCGGGCCAGGTCGATCACCATGACGGCCTTGTCGTGTCTCACGTCGCCTCACTCAATACGTCCGCTTCTGACGCAACACTGTCTCATAACCTCATCATCGACAAGAGGCCAACCGCTTCAGGAGATCACCCAATGGCTCAGTTCCAACCGCTCCAGTCCATCAACGCCAGCCGCTACATGATTGTGCCGTGCGAGGCCGATGGCTCATCCGATCTGGCGATCATCTGGGACCGTCTGGAGGAACAGGTGGTGGACGTCATCTCCGCCGCGGCCAGCAGCCGCTACTCGGATGAGGACGCCCTGTGGGACGAAGGGCGCGCCCAGCCGGTCGAAACGGAATGGCGGATGGCGGCCTGAACTCAGGCTGTCTTCGGCTTGGTCCAGCGGTCGATCATGCGCTGGGCCGGTTGCTCGACCAGTCGGTGCGCGAACACCGCGACCACGACGATGAAGCCGAACATGCCGATCGCGAACAGGTCGTTCAGCCAGACCGAGCCGAAATCAATGCGACGCTCTGGCACCCAGTGCAGCTTTCTGGCCACGATCATCATGACGGTCAGGATGAACATATGGACCATGTAGATGGCGAACGACCACCGCCCCAGCGTCACCAGCGCCGGATGATCCAGCACGCGTGACAGGGCGCCGTCCTCGCCTGCAAAGACCCAGACCAGACCGACGAACACCAGGGTCACAGCCACAGTGACCGGCCCCTCAGCATAGCCGATGAAGACACAGGCCCCGATGACGGCGGCGATCTCTAGCCCGGTCGCGGCCATGCCCTTCAAGCGCGGAATACTGGTCCACAGCCCCTGCAACAGACAGCCCAGGAAGAAACCATAGACCGCCCTTGGCACGGCGAAGTCATAGGTCGTGTTCATGAAGCGCTTGGCGCAGGTCAGCACCAACAGCCCGCCGATGATCGCCAGCACCAGACCGATCCAGCGGAACCGCTTTGGCGCGGCCAGCACCAGACCGGCGAAGATCAGATAACAGGCGACCTCGGCGCTAAGCGTCCAGGCGGGTCCGTTCCACGTCAGATACGGATGCACATGCCAAGCCTGGATCAGCAGCAGGTTGGTGAAGATCGCATCCACCGATCGGTCGCGCGTAAAGGCCGAGGCCGAATCCACATGGAAGAACAGACGCGCCAGTTCCAGCGCGATAAAGGCGCCCAGCATCAGCACGTGCAGCGGCCAGACCCGGCCCAGACGGCGTACCATGAACCGCCCGCCGTCGCGCACCGACTTCAGCCGCCCGGCATAGGCATGGGCGATGACGAAACCTGACAGGACGAAGAAATAGTCGACGAACAGATAGGAGTGCTGGATGAAACCCCAATCGCGCCAGTGGCTTGCCACCGGCATGTGGAACATCACCACCAATATGGCGCAGACACCCCGCAGGGAGTCCAAGGCTTCAAATCGGCGCGGCGCTGCTGTGTTCACAGACGCGTGATAACGGGTCTGAAAGCCCCGCGATAGAGGGCCTGCTTCAAACGGCTTTCGCCCCCATTCGCTCGATCAGATGGTCCCCCACCCGCATGGCGTTGGCGACCACCGTCAGGGTCGGGTTGATGGCGTTGGCCGAGCAGAAGAAACTGGTGTCCACGACATAGAGGTTGTCCAGCTCATGGGCCTTGCAGTTCACATCCAGCACCGATGTCGCCGGGTCCGTACCGAACCGCGTCGTGCCGCACTGATGGGCCGTGCCGTACAGAGGCAGCAGGGAATCGAACTGGAAATGATGCTGTGAGATCGGGTGGGCGTGGTCGACGAAGCCATCCAGCGACGCCTTCAGCTTTTTCACCAGCCGTTCGTGCCCTTCCAGATTGCCGAAGGTGTAGTCCAGCGTGATCCGTCCGTCGGCGGCGACCATCACACGGTTGTCCGGCATGGGCAGGTCTTCCGAGATCACCAGCATCGACAGCATCCGTTCGGCCGCCGCGCCCGCCAGTTCGTCCGGCACCAGCGCAGGCGGCAGCCAGTCCTCGACCTGCCCTTCCAGCGTCTGGCCCGACATGTATTCCAGCAACTGGATATGCCCCATCGGAAAGTCGTAACCCTCGGCCGGGTCGCCGAAATAGAAGTCGTTGACCGCCAGTGTCTTGGGGAAGGTCACGCTCTGATGCGCCGCCGTCAGGGACACCATGGCGGTCGAGTTATGGAACATATAGTTACGCCCCACCTGATCCGACCCATTGGCCAGACCGTTCGGGTGCGCCGCATTGGCCGAGGCCAGCAGCACCACCGCCGTCGGCGCAGCCCCAGCGGCCAGTGCGACGATGTCACCGCTCCAGCGCTCTTCGCCCTGCGCCGTCTCACAAACGATGTCGGTGACCGTCCGGCCCGACGCATCCGTCTCCAGCCGCACGACCCTGCGCCCCGGCAGGATGGTCACATTGGGTATGGCCAGAAGCGGCTCGATGGCCAGGGTCCGCGCGTCAGACTTGGCCCGCAGCAGGCAGGGGTATCCGCCGCACGTCTTGCACTTGATGCAAGTCGAGGTGACCGGATGCGCCTGATCCAGCTTGACCCCCAGCGGCAGGGAAAACGGACGCCAGCCCTGCAGTTCCCAATGCCCCTTCAGCGCCGCCACACCCGGATCATGCTCGACCGCCGGATAGACATAGGGCGGTTCGTCGCCATTCTCGGTCGGGTCATCCCCACGATGGCCGTGAACCTGCCACAGCGCCTCGGCCTCGGCGTAGTATGGGGCCAGATCAGCCAGACTTATCGGCCATGCAGGCGACACCCCGCCCGCATGCTGAACCTCGGTGAAGTCGCGCGCCCGCATCCGCATCAGGGCCGCGCCATAGAAGGTCGTATTGCCGCCGACCCAATAGTGGGTGTTGGGGATGAACGGGTGGCCGTGCTTGTCGTACCAATGATCCTTGGTGCGATAGCGGCGCTCGATGAAGACCGACTTGGGGCTCCAGTTCTCGGCCTCACGCGGCAGGTGTTCGCCACGCTCCAGGATCAGAATAGACTTGCCGGTCGGGGCCAGCCTCTGCGCCAGCGTCGCCCCGCCCGCGCCCGAACCGATGATGACGATGTCGTACCGCGTGGTCATGGCCTCAGTCCGCCGTCAGATGATATTTCGCCGAGCCCTTCATCAGCGCCCAACGCACCAGCCCTTGCGGCAGCGCCCGCATCAGTCCGGCGGCCAGGGCGTTGTACCAGCCGGGCACGACGATGACCTGTCCCCGGTCGTTCGCCTTCAAGGCGGCGCGCACCACCCGATCCGGCGTCAGGAACAGTCGACGCGGCGCATCGGCCATCACCTTGTCCGTGCCGTTGGCGGCGGCGAACTCGGTAGCGACAAAGCCCGGGCTGACCGCCGTGGCCCGCAGCCCCTTGTCTCGATACTCAGCGTCGATGGCCTGAGTGAAGCTCATCATCAGGCTCTTGGCGCCGGGGTACAGACTGTGGCCCGCGACGCCGGGTGCGAACCCGGCCAGCGACGCCGTGGCGATGATCCGCCCCTCCCCGCGCGCGATCATGCCGGGAATGACGCCGTGGGCCAGACCGCAGGCATTGACGATCAGGGTCATCAGGAAGTCCTGCTGATCCTTCCACGGCACATCGGCGAAACTCTGAGGGATGGAATAGCCGGCGTTATTGACCAGCAGGTCGACAGACCGGCCCATCCCCGCGACCGCAGCCAGCACCCGATCACAGGCGCCCAGCTCCGACAGGTCCATCGGCAGGACCTCGACATTGACCGCATAATCGCGCGTCACGTCGTTGGCCAGAATCCTGAGCCGATGCGCGCGGCGCGCCACGATCACCAGATCATAGCCCCGCTCGGCCAGCGCGCGGGCAAAGGCTTCGCCAATCCCCGACGAAGCCCCGGTGATCAGGGCAAGCGGACGATGCTCCAATGTATAGTCGACGGCTTCATCAGCATCAGTCATCGCACCCGCTCCAGTTCGGAACGCCACACGTCTGATGAGGAAGGCGATTCGACCGTATTCGCATCCCGGCGTAACACCCGGTCACGGCAAAGGTTGCGTCACCCGACAGCCCACCCCATCACAGCCCTAGAACGGCTCGGCGCCCTGCTGGACGATCCGCCATTGGTCGTCGTGAAAATGGAAAACCACGCTGCCCAGCCACGGCGCCTTCATCAGCGGATGGGTCGTCACACCTCTGCCTACGGCCTGATAAACACCTTGCGCCTGCAGAGGCGCGGCGGGCGTCTTGACGGCAAACCCGGCGGGTGTCTGGCCATAGACGACCCGACGCAGCATCACACAGTGACGCCCCGCCGCCTCGATGGACCACAGCGGCGCATAGGCATCGCCCGTCTTCTCATAGACGGACAGATCGCTGACACAGGCGCGACGCCCTTCGTCGAACGTCACCTCGGGCCGGTCCAGCCCGCCCGAGATGCTCAGGCTCAACATGGCCGAACAGGCCGACAGGGCCAGAACGCCGCCGACGGCGACGGCGCCTGTCCAGCCCCGCATCACAGCGACTTCACGATCCCTTCGACCATCTTCTTGGCGTCGGCGAACAGCATCATGGTGTTGTCGCGGAAGAACAGTTCGTTCTCGACCCCCGCATAGCCCGAACCCATGCCGCGCTTGATGAACAGCACGGTTCCGGCCTTCTCCACGTCAAGGATCGGCATTCCGTAGATCGCGCTGGTCGGGTCCGTCTTGGCCGCCGGATTGGTCACGTCATTGGCGCCGATGACGAAGGCGACGTCGGCGGTGGCGAACTCGGCGTTGATGTCCTCCAACTCGAACACTTCGTCATAGGGGACGTTGGCCTCGGCCAGCAGGACGTTCATGTGGCCCGGCATCCGGCCTGCGCCGGGGTGGATGGCGTATTTCACCTCGACGCCCTCTTCCTTCAGCTTGTCGGCCATTTCACGCAGCGCGTGCTGAGCCTGAGCCACCGCCATGCCGTAGCCCGGCACGATGATGACCTTAGAGGCGTTCTTCATGATGAAGGCGGCGTCCTCGGCCGAGCCCTGCTTGACCGGACGCGTCTCCTTTGCGCCGCCGGGGCCAGCCGCCGCATCGCCGCCGCCGAACCCGCCCAGGATCACCGAGATAAAGCTGCGGTTCATGCCCTTACACATGATGTAGCTGAGGATGGCCCCCGACGATCCGACCAGAGCGCCGGTGATGATCAGGGCGATGTTCTCCAGCGTGAAGCCCAGAGCCGCCGCCGCCCAGCCGGAGTAGGAGTTCAGCATCGACACCACGACCGGCATGTCAGCGCCGCCGATGGGGATGATAAGGGTTGCGCCCAGGATCAGGGCGATCAGGAACACACCCCAGAAGGCCCAGGTCGCCGCGCCATTGGTGCCGATCAGAATGCCGATCAGGAAGACCAGACCCAGCGCCAGACCGATGTTGATCAGGTGACGGGCGGGCAGCAGGATCGGCGCACCGCTCATGTTGCCGTTCAGCTTGGCGAAGGCGATCACCGAGCCGGTGAAGGTGATGGCGCCGATGGCCACGCCCAGGCTCAGTTCAATGATCGACAGGGTCTTGATGCCCGCCCCGTCCGCCGACAGAATTCCAAACGCCTCGGGCGCGTAGATGGCGCCGATGGCGACCAGACAGGCGGCCATGCCAACCAGACTGTGGAAGGCGGCGACCAGTTGCGGCATGTCGGTCATGGCGACCCGCTTGGCGATCAGCGCCCCTGCCCCGCCGCCGACGATGACGCCGCCCGCGATCAGGCCAAGCGTCACGGGATCCAGCGCCCCGGTCGTGCCCAGCGTCAGCAGGGTCACGCCGATGGCCAGAGCCATGCCGATCATGCCGAATGTATTGCCCTGACGGCTGGTCTCGGGGCTGGACAGCCCCCGCAGCGACAGAATGAACAGAACCCCGGAAACCAGATAGGCCAGTGCGGCCAAAGATGCGTTCATCACGCCCCTCCCCCTAAGACGTGCGCGCCAGCCGCCACAGGGCGGCGGCGATGAACAACGGGCCGATGAAGAACAGGGCCCATTCGAAAACTCCCAGCGGCCTGTCCTGCGTCACCACGCGAACCAGAATGGCCGAAAAGACCAGTGCAATGCCGCAGTCATGCAGCCGCTGGCGTTTCAGCGGGATCTGCGTCCCGAACCAGCCATACAGCCACAGGCCGAAACCGATGCCGGTGCCGACCCATGAGCCGACGATGGCGATCTGGGCGGCGTCCGTCACGTCGTGACCTTGGGAGCTGGCCGCTCCTTCTTCTTGTACATGGCCAACATGCGGCGCGTGACCATGAAGCCGCCGAAGATGTTGACGCTGGCCAGGGTCACGGCGACCACGCCCGCCCCCTTGGCGATCCAGGCGCTGGGACCCGACACATCGCCAGAGACGGCGGCGGCAGCGATCAGACCGCCGACAATGATGACGCTGGAAATCGCATTGGTCACCGCCATCAGCGGCGTGTGCAGCGCAGGCGTCACCGACCAGACGACGTAATAGCCGACGAAGATGGCCAGCACGAAGATGGCCAGACGAAAGACGGTGGGATCGACGTGTTCCATTGCTATGCCGCTCGCCTCTGCGCGATATGAGCGTCGAGGACCTTATCGACGCCGTTGCCCAACTTAGCGAGCGATGTCATCGCTTCATCGACTGACAAGCCAAGTTCTCGAAGATCATCCAACGCTTGAAAATTCGAAACCATACCGATTGCTCCGGTCACGACTTTTCCTTTGTCACCCTTACCCGGGTTGCTTGGACTTTTGGATTGATGAAGGAGAACACGCAGAACGGCATCACCTTCTCGACTCTTCACGCTAAGCTCGGATTCTTCAAGAATTCTGATGCCCCAACGACGCTTACCTAGAAACATCATCCTCTCACCCCTTCATGAACGACCGCGCCACCATCGGTGACGACGGCGGCCTTGAGGATTTCATCCTCCAGATCGACGCTCAGCACACCGTCCTTGATCAGCAGGCCGATGAAGGCGAACAGGTTGCGGGCGTAGAGGGCGCTGGCGTCGGCGGCGATGCGGCCCGGCAGATTGGCCCAGCCGACGATGCTGACGCCGTTCGGGGTGACGACCACCTCGTTCAGTTTCGAACCTTCGACATTGCCGCCCGCCTCGACCGCCAGATCGACGATGACCGAGCCGGGCTTCATCGAGGCGACGTGCGCGGCGGTCAGCAGGATGGGCGCGGCCCGACCGGGGATCAGGGCCGTGGTGATGACGATGTCCTGTTTGACGATGTGGCTGGCGGTCAGTTCAGCCTGAAGCGCGCGGTATTCCGCCGACATCTCCTTGGCGTAGCCGCCTGCCGTCTGGGCGTTCTTGAACTCTTCGTTCTCGACGGCCAGGAATTTGGCGCCCAGCGATTCAACCTGTTCCTTGGTGGCGGGGCGCACATCGGTGGCGGTGACCACAGCGCCCAGACGCCGCGCGGTGGCGATGGCCTGAAGCCCCGCGACGCCGACGCCCATGATGAAGGTCTTGGCGGCGGCGACCGTGCCGGCCGCCGTCATCATCATGGGGAAGCCCTTGCCATAGGCATAGGCCGCCTCGATCACCGCGCGGTAACCGGCCAGGTTCGCCTGTGACGACAGCACGTCCATGACCTGGGCGCGGGTGATGCGAGGTACGAACTCCATCGCAAAGGCCGTGGCGTTGGCGCCGCGCAGCGCCTCGACCGTGTCCTTTTCGCGATAGGCGTCCAGCATGGCCAGGACGATGGCGCCGGGTTTCAGGGCGCTGGTTTCCTGCGCCGTCGGACCACGCACCTTCAGCACGATGTCGGCGCCGTCCAGCACCGCGCGTGTGTCCGGCTTCACCACCGCGCCAGCGGCGGTGTATTCGGCGTCAGGAATCGAGGAGCCTAGCCCCGTCCCGGCCTCGACCGCCACGGTCGCGCCAAGGGCGATCAGCTTTTTGACGGTTTCAGGCGTGACGGCGCAGCGCGTCTCGCCTTCACGGCGTTCCCTGGTAACGGCGATAGCGACAGCCAAGCGAATCCCCTCGTTCTTTTCCTTGAACGAAGGTTAGGCCGTCAGAGCCCGCGCCGTCAAAGCACGGTTATGCCAAAGCTTTGGGAGATCAGCAGATTCCCGACCCTGCTTTCACAGGATCAGGGCAATCAGTGAGCAGCGGCGGGCTTGGACTTCAGGGCGAAGAAGCCGGCGACCGCCAGAACCGCTGCGCCGATGAAGGCCGCGCCGAAGCTGCCGCCCGGATGGAACCACAGGGTCAGCGCCAGGATCAGCACCGCAATCGACAGCGAGCCCCACTTGGCCAGGAAGATGAACAGGTCGAACGTCGACGCCTGTTCCGTGATCTGCATCGATCCCCGTTGATAGTCGTGCGCGTCGGCGTGGGCTTCAGCGGCGGGGGTGTGCGAGTCGGCCATGGATCTTCCCTAGTCGGTCTTTCGCCGACTTATACCGAGGCACACGGTTCGCTCAAGCCCATGCTTGCTGCAGAGTTACGTCTGTACGCCATTCATTGGACCGCTTATCTCGGATCGTCATTCCGGGGCTGAGCGGAGCGAAGAACCCGGAACCCAGGGCTAAGGTCACGCTGCCGGACGTATTCGACGTCGGGTGCGAACCTCCTGGGTTCCGGGTTCGTCCTTCGGACGCCCCGGAATGACGGCTCGGGGCGAACCTAGGCCAGTTGCTCGAACTGGTCGATCAGCCGCTCCAGCCGCTTGCAGCCTACGCTCCAGAAGGCCGGGTCGCGCGGGTTCAGGCCAAACGGCTTCAGCGCCTCGACATAGGTCCGCGCCCCGCCGCCCGCGAGCAGTTCGCGATACAGGGGCGTAAAGCCCGCCGGATCGGCCCGGCGCGCCTCCATCAGGGCCGCGACCAGCAGGTCGCCGAAGGCGTAGGCGTAAACATAGAAGGGCGAATGCACGAAGTGGCTGACATAGCTCCACCAGTGCTCATAACCGGGATTCAGCGCGACAGACGGCCCCAGCGAGGCGCCCATCTCCTCCAGCCAGATTTCGTTGATCCGCTGCTGCGGCACCTCCCCCTTCAGGCGTTCGTCGTGGAAGCGGGTCTCGAAACGGTGGAAGGCGATCTGGCGCACGACGGTGTTCAGCCCGTCCTCGATCCGACCGGCCAGCAGGCCGCGTTGTTCCGACTTGGGCGCCGTGGCCAAGAGGCGGTCAAACGTCAGCCCCTCGGCGAAGATCGACGCCGTCTCGGCCAGGGTCAGAGGCGTGTCAGCCAGCAAAGTGCCCTGATCCGCCGCCAGCGTCTGGTGCACGCCGTGGCCCAGTTCGTGCGCCAGGGTCAGGACATCGCGCCGCTCGCCCATCCAGTTCAGGAAGACATAGGGATGCCGGTCCGCCGTCACCGGATGGGCATAGGCGCCGGATTGTTTGCCTGCCCGCGCCCGGCCATCGATCCACGGCTTATCGAAGAAGCCTGACGCGCGCTGGGCGAAGTCGCCGCCCAGATCGGAGAAGCTGTCCAGCACGATCTCGCGGCCTTGCGTCCAGGTGAAGGCGCGCGGGGCGGTGGTTTCGATCGGGGCGTTACGGTCCCAGTGATCCAGACGGGTCTTCCCCATCGCCTTGGCCTTCAGGGCGTAATAGCGGTGCGACAGGCGCGGATAGGCCTGGGCCACCGCATCGGCCATGGCGTCCACGGCCTCACCGTCAACCTCATTG
>NZ_JABAZW010000154.1 GCF_018608325.1 Brevundimonas sp.
CCGCCATTAGAGCCAGCGCCCCAAAGGTCGGCAGGGTGTAGTGCCACAGCTTGGTCGGGGCCAACTCGAACATCAGCCAGCCGGGAACCAGCCAGCAGACCAGGAACCGGATCGCCGGCTCCGCCCGGCGGCTCCACCCCGTCGAGATGGCGGCAGGCAACAACAGGGTCGACGGGAAGAACAACAGGGGCGCCAGCAACAGATACATGCCGGGGAAGCCCGAATGGCTTTCGTGCGCGCCCGCAATCTTGGGCGCCAGATCGCCGCCGATGGCCTCGCGCCAGAAACCGCCGTCCGTGGCGATGGTGATGGCGATGGCCCAAGGCCCCACCATCAGGGCCACCAGAGGCAGCCCCCAGCCCCAGCCCAGACGGCCCAGCCATTTGATGTTCCGATCCCAGATCGACAGGGCGATGACTGCCAGGGCGATGACCAGAAACCCGATCGGCCCCTTGATCAGGATCGACAGGCCCAGGCCCGCCCAGAACAGGAATTTGTGCAGCCGGACCGGCTTCTCACCCGCCCTTGTCGCCATATAGATGCGCGCCAGCGCCGCCATGGCCAGGGTCGTGGCCCCGCACAGCATGGCGTCGGTCTTGGCGATGCCCGCCTCGGACGACAGCAGGAAGGTGGTCCCCATGATGGCCCCGCCCAGGAAGCCGATTCGCGCGCCGAACAAGGCCGCCCCGGCCCAGGCCACAGCCCAGGCCGCCAGCATGGCGCCCAGCAGGGACGGAATCCGGTAGGGCGCAATCTCGCGATCCTCGACATCCGAGGTCATGGCGACGGCGGCCGCCTGCAGCCAATAGATGCCGACCGGCTTCTTCCAGCGCGGCTCGTCCTGGAAGCGGATGTCCACATAGTCGTGGCTTTCCAGCATCTGGGCGGTGGCCTGGGCGAATCGGCTCTCATCGCGGTCCAGCGGCGGCATCAGCAGCAGACTGGGCAAACCGGCGACAAGCGTCAGCAGGGCCGCAAACAGGGGTCCGCGCCAACCGGCGACATGGCGATCAAGATCAAACGTCTTCATCCTGCCTCCTTACACGCAGCCCGCACAGTCGTCAGCCGTCTCCCCTAAGCGACGCATCTCGGCTATGGAGCGGCCATGACCGTTGAATCCGCGCCTGACATCTCCGTCGTCGTCCCCGTCCATGACGAATCCGGGGCCGCCGTGCCCTTGGCGCGTGAAATCGCCGAGGCCTTCATGGGGCGATCCTTCGAAATGATCTTTGTCGATGACGCCAGCCGGGACGCGACCCTGGCCGAACTGAAGGCCGTCATGCCGGAACTGCCCATGCTGCGTGTGCTGGCGCATGGGTCCAATGCGGGTCAGAGCCGCGCCGTGCGTACTGGCGTCCTCGCCGCGCGCGGCGCAATCATCGTCACCCTGGACGGCGACGGTCAGAATCCGCCGATTGACGCCCCCCGTCTGGTTGACGCCCTGCTCGCCGCCCCCGCCGATGTCGCTCTGGTCGGCGGCCGCCGCGCCAAACGTCAGGACAGCGCTGCGAAACGTCAGGCCTCACTCTGGGCCAACCGCATCCGCAAGCGCCTTCTGAACGACGACGCCGACGATACGGGCTGCGGCCTCAAGGCGTTCCGCCGCGACGTCTTCCTGCGCCTTCCCTATTTCGACCACATCCATCGCTACCTGCCCGCCCTGGTGATCCGTGAAGGCTATCGGAACCAGTATCTCGACGTCGGGCACCGCCACCGCGAAACAGGGCGGTCGAAATACACCAACTGGGGACGGCTGCGCGCCTCCCTATCTGACCTGATGGGCGTGATCTGGCTCAAATCGCGCGCCCGCCGGCCAGGCGCTGTGTCCGAATTTTGACGCCGCCTCACGCGACAGATCTCCTAAACACAACGTTAAAGAGAATCTCCAAACGCGCGACACATCGTCGTTTTTGAGATTTTCCCTGTAGCATCAAGGCCACGGTTGCAATTTCAGAGTGTTCAGCAACCCCCTTTGCGGCTCGACCTCCCACAGCTTCGCTGATATGAGCCACTATTAGGCGGTTTTCCCGTCGCATTTTTATCAACAAAGGCGGAGGGATACCCCCAATGCGTATGAAGACTCTTGTGCTGGCTTCCAGCGCAGCAGCCGCCATGGCCCTTTCGGCCGGCGCCGCTTCGGCGGAGCCCAACGGCTGGTACGGCGCGATCGACGCCGGCTACAAGTTCGACCACGACATCAAGGCTGAATCGTCGACGACCGGCGCCAGCTGGAAGTACGACGTCAACCCCGGTTGGGCTGCTTTCGCTCGCCTCGGCTATCGCTTCAACCCCAACTGGCGCGTTGAACTGGAAGGCGGCTACCGCTCGGGCGACATCGGCAAGATCCGCGCCGTGTCGGGCACGCAGGGCCTCTGCAACCTGACGCCAACGACGGGTGCATGCCACTCACCGGAAGGCGATATCGAGTCGACCACCCTGATGGCCAATGTCATCTATGACTTCGGCTCTTCGGCCTGGGGCATCCGTCCCTTCGTCGGCCTCGGCGCCGGTGTGAACCGCGTCTCCATCGACACGATCGGCAACCTGCGCGCCAACCGCGGTTCCACCTTCACCGCTGACGACAGCTCGACCAAGTTCGCCGCTCAGGCTCTCGCTGGTCTGTCGTACGCTGTAGGCGACCGCGCCAACATCGACCTGACCTACCGCTACCTGACGGGCGACGCTTCGTTCGACTCCAAGACGGTCGGCAGCGGCCCCGGCGCCACCAACTTCGGCACCTGGGACGGCGACTACAACAAGGTTCACACCGTG
>NZ_JABAZW010000147.1 GCF_018608325.1 Brevundimonas sp.
CCGCCCGCCCGCCGTGAAGCGCGCCCCGCCTTCGATCAGGTCGTAACCCGAGAAACGGTCCATGCGAAACAGCGAGGATTCGTCCAGTTCGATGACCTGGGCGTCTTCGTTGGGGATGCGCGGGTCGATGTCGGTCTTGTTGGAGATCGAGATCTGGGCGACGGGCTCAAGGATGATGTCGCCCTTGGCCGTGCGCTTGACCAGCGGATAGGTGAAGTCGACCCCGGCGCTGAGGCGCGAGCGGCTGATGGTCTGGCTGCCGTCCACGCCCATCATCGGGGGCAGGTCAGAAATCGAATAGAAGTCGACGCGGGTGTCGACGAACGGTTCGATCCGCACGCCCTGGGGCGTGATGATGGTGCGACGCCATTCGGCCTGACCCGTCACGCGGCGGCTGTCGACGCCGGACAGGCCGGACGTGATGGGGGGAACCATCTCTGGGTTCAGGATCGGCGCGCCGACGAAGGCCTCACGCGTCAGGGACACCGCCGAACCCTTCAGGCGCAGGCGTCCGCCGAAGACAGGATCGTGCGGCTCCCAGCGGGCGTCGATCAGGGGCGCCACGATCGGCAGGTTCTCGTCGCTTTCGAAGACTTTCACGCCGTTGGCGTCGCGGAAATCATTGTCGGCGAAGCGCGGGTCCAGGCGCAGGCTCTGGATGCGGAAGGCGGCGACCGAGACATAGGAGCGGTCGGTCTGGCGCTCGGCATAGACCTGGGTGATCAGGCGACGGCGGTCGCCGTAATAGAGGCCATTGTCCTGATACGGGTCGCGGATGGCGTAACGGTCGAACAGGGTCTTGTCGGACGTATGCTCCGCCGTAAAGCCGAAGCGCCATGGACCCGCCGGGTCATAGTTGCCGTGCGACAGCAGATAGCTGCGGCTCTCGCGATCATTGGCGATCAGGCTGTTGCCGATCGCCTTGTCGAAGTTCCGCTCATAGGTATAGCCGCCGCGAACCGTGATCGCCCCGTCGACGAAACGGCGACGCCACTGTGCGTTCAGGAAGGGCGCAATCCTTGAGTTGAACTGCGGGCTGATCAGCCAGTCTTCCGACGGCGAAACCACATGCAGATAGGGCGTCTCGGCCGAGAAGCCGCGACCGTCGTCATAGTTGACGATGGGCACCAGGAAGCCGCTGGCGCGCTCCACCGTCGGGTCGGGGTGGGCGAAATAGGGTGTGTAGAGGATCGGCACCCCGCCGACGCGGAACACCGCGTTGCGGTACAGGATGGCGTGCAGGGCCTCGTCCTGAACCACGCGCTCGGCCTGGATCGAGATGCTGGGGGTCTTCGGTCCCTTGGCGTCGCAGATGGGGCAGGGGGTGAAGATGGCGTAGTTCATCTCGCTCACCTTCTCGCTGCGGCGGACCACAGTGGAGGCCATCAGGCTGGCGCCGTTCTGGAAGCGAGTGGCGAAATCCACGCCGACGCCCGTGGTCAGGTCGTGATCGAGTTCGAGATGGTCGGCGTATATGACTGTGCCGTCAGGCGTAATGGCCTCGACCTGCCCGTCCGCGGTCGCCGTGCCGTTGGCCAGATCATAGGACAGGTTCTCGCCGCGCAGCACATGGCCGCGTGAGCGGGCATAGACGCGGTCTTCAGGAGTTCCGGTCGCAACGACGGTGTCGCCCTGGCGGGTGGCGGACGCGGCGTCGATATAGACGGCCTGCGGCGTCAGACCGTCTTCGACGACGTGTTTCGAAGCCGGTTGCACGGCGGGCGCGGTCTGCGCCCCCGCAGTCGTGGCGAAGGGCGCGCAGGCGATCAGCGCTGCGCCGGCCAGAAGCCTGTGCCGAAAGGCGTTGTAGCGCCTGTCGCGGCGATCACCCTGCATATGCAATCCGTCTCTAAGTAAGGGAGCCCGCTTAGCCGTCTTCGGTATAGAACAGCAAGGTGAACGCGGCGAGCGCTGTCAGCACAGGCGGCAGCCAGGCGGCGACAAACGGGGCCACGACCTCGGCCGAGCCCATGGCCGACGAGAACTGGTTCAGGAAGAAGAAGGCGAAGCCCAGCACCACGGCGGACACGCTCATCTTGGCCAGATCGCCCAGGCGCATCAGCCGCAGAGAGAAGGCGGCGGCCAGGATCGACATGGCGGCGAACACCAGCGGCGTGGCGAGCAACTGCTGCAGCCGCAGGCGATAGGCGGTCGAGGTGAAGCCTGCGTTCTCGATTCGCTGAATCTGGTTCGGCAGAGACCAGAAGGGCGTCGACTGGGGACGGGCGAACCGCTCGAACGCTTCCTTGTCGGCCAGGCTGGAGGGCAGATCGAGGGTGGAATAGGTCACGGCCTTCTGGCCGATCTGGGCGCCGGTGGCGTTGGTCAGGCGCCAGCGGCCCGCGTTGAGCGTCGCCGACTGGGCGTCGATCCGCTCGGAGAAGGTGCGGCCGCCGTCTGCGCCGGTCGTGTAGATGAAGAAGCTGACGTCCAGCAGGCGGGCGTTGGCGCGGTCCTGGCGGGCGGAGCGGATGATCATCTGGCGCTGGTCGTCGCCTTCGCGCAGCCAGATCGCCTCCTGAGAATCGGCGCCCAGCGTGGCTCCCGAAATCCGCGCCCGCTCGCGTTGCCACATGGCGTCGCCGGAAGCGGCCAGGGGGCCGAGCACGGTGACGGTCAATATGCCCAGCACAAAGGCCATCCCGGCGGCAGGCAGGACGAACCGCCATGCCGACACGCCCGCCGCGCGCATGGCGACCAGTTCGCTGCGGCGGTTCAGGCCGATGAAGGCCGCAAGGGTGCCGAACAGGAAGACGAACGGCAGAAGCTGCACGATCACCGACGGCGACTTCATCAGCACCAGGCCAAAGATGCGCACTGCCGACAGGTCCTGCGCCGAGCCGACGCCGCGCGACACCTCCACAAAGTCGATCAGCATGACCAGAGCGGCGATCACCGCCAGGGCCACGCCCAGAGAGCGCAACTGCTGGATCAGAACATAGCGTTCGATCCGGCCCAGACGCGGCAGGTGAGGGGAAAAGCGCGACGGCATGAAGGACGTGCTCATGCGAATCTCGCCTTCAGCTTTTCAAGGGCGGGCCACTGGCGTCGACGCCGGGGCTTCAACGCGCGGAACAGGACGCGCAGCGAAATGGCGATGGCCGCGATGGGCACCAGATACTGCAGGATGTTCATCCAGCCGTTCCAGGCGCTGGCGGCGACGAGGCCGTAGCCGACGACGCGCAACAGCAGGAACAGGCCCGCCGACTTGGCGATTCGCAGCGAATAGCCCGTTCGGCTGAACGCCCCGCCCAGGATGGCCGATAAGGCCAGCGACATGGCGACCAGCGCATAAAGCGGCGACGACAGGCGCGAATGGGCCTCGGCCAGCAGTTCCCCGCGCGAGCCCGCGGTTTCGAGCAGACGCGGCGACGGGTTCATCAACTGCGGCAGATACAGGTCCGACGGCTTGTAGCGGATCGTCTCGTTGACGCTGGTGAAGGGGGCCAGCGAGAAGTCGTAACGGTCGAACGACAGGGTCTCCAGCACGCCGCCTGACGAATAGCGCTGGGCCGAACCCTCAATCATGGTCAGGATCGGGGTTCCGGCGGCGTCGCGGCTGAAACGCGCCTCGGCGGCGTTCCAGGTGGTGACCTTGGCCCCTTCCTCCAGATAGACGAACAGGTTCTTGATCAGGCCGTTCTGCTCGATCTGCTGCACATAGACGGTCAGGCCGTTGGGGCCTTGTACGAACTGGCCCTCCTCGACCAGCAGGGCGGCGAGGTCGGTGCGGATGGCGAAGGCCTGACGCCGGGTCTCATGCTGGGCCCAGGGCAGGAAGAACAGATTGACCAGCAGGGTGGCCAGGGCGACCAGCACGGCCAGACGGGCGGCGGGTGAAATCACCTGCCAGCGGGTCATGCCGCCTGCGAATGCCGCCGTCATCTCCTGCTCGCGCTGCAACCGCGTCAGAGCGATCAGGGCGCCGACGAACAGGCCGATGGGCAGGATGACCGACAGAAGCTGGGGCAGGGCCAGCATCGTCAGTTTGGCCATCACCCAGACGCTTTGACCGCGTTCGACGATGAACTTCAGCTGGTCCAGGCTCTGGCTCAGAATCCCGATTCCGGCCAAGGCGGCGCACGCTGCGACCACGGGCAGTGAGATCTGTCGGAAAAGGTATCTTTGAATCAGGTTCATGGGCGGATGGTCTTCGCCCGGTTGCAGGCGGCGGTATAGAGGCGCATCTAGTAGCACATAGGGGCGCGTCTGCGGCAAGCGGACGCGCCGCTGTCTTTTTGCCCTTTTACAGATGCCGGGTGGGGCCTGGCTGGAGTCGCTGAATGAAGATCGAGTTCGTCGCCGCCGTTGACGCTGCTGAAATTCTGGCCGTGCCGGTTCATGAGGGTCGTGTTCTGACGGCTGCTGGCGAGGCGCTGGACGCCAAGGCCGCTGGCGCGCTGACCAAGGCCCTGTCCAAGAGCCGCGTCACCGGCAAGACCGGTCAGAGCCTGATCGTGGCCGCCCCTGCTGGCGTAAACGCCGACACCGTGCTGCTGGTCGGTGCGGGCGCTGCGGACAAGACCGATGATCTGGCCGTCGAGGCCTTCGGCGGCGGCGCCTATGCGGCGGTCAAGCTGTCGGGCGCTGAAGTCCTGACCATCGACGCCTCGCACCTGAGCCCTGAACACGCCGCCCGCGTTGGCTTTGCGGCGCGTCTGGCCGCCTATCGTTTCGACAAATATCTGACCCAGCAGAAGGCCGACAAGATTCCGTCGGTCACCACCATCCGCATCGTCGCCACCGACCTGCGCGCCGCCGAGGCCGCGCTGGAGCCGTTGTCGGCGATCGCCGACGGCGTGGTCTTCGCCCGTGATCTGGTGTCCGAGCCCGCCAACGTCCTGTACCCGGCCGAGTTCGCCAAGCGCGTGAAGGCGCTGGAGAGCCTGGGTCTGGAAGTCGAAATCCTTGGCGAAGCCGAGATGGAGAAGCTGGGCATGCGCACGCTGCTGGCCGTGGGCCAGGGCAGCCGTCGCGAAAGCCAGCTGGCCGTGATCCAGTGGAAGGGCGGCGAGGCGGGCGCACAGCCTCTGGCCTTCGTCGGCAAGGGCGTCTGCTTCGATACCGGCGGCATCTCGATCAAGCCTGCTGACGGCATGGAAGACATGAAGTGGGACATGGGCGGCGCCGCCGCCGTGGCCGGAACCATGGCTGCGCTGGCGGGCCGCAAGGCCAAGGTCAACGCTGTCGGCGTGCTGGGTCTGGTCGAAAACATGCCTGACGGCGACGCCCAGCGTCCGGGCGACGTGGTCGTGTCCATGTCGGGCCAGACCATCGAGGTCATCAACACCGACGCCGAAGGCCGCCTCGTTCTGGCCGACGCCCTCTGGTACACGCAGGAGCGTTTCAAGCCGAAGTTCATGATCGACCTGGCCACCCTGACGGGCGCCATGATCGTGGCTCTGGGCCTGGACTATGCGGGCATCTTCTCCAACTCGGACGAAGTGTCGGACAACGTCCTGTCGGCCTCCAAGAAGGTGGGCGAGAACTTCTGGCGCATGCCGATCCCGGCTATCTACGAGCAGCACATCGAGTCCAAGATTGCGGACCTGAAGAACATGGGCAACGGCCGCGCTGGCGGCTCGATCACCGCCGCCCTGTTCCTGCAACGCTTCACCAACGGCGTGCCGTGGGCGCACCTGGACATCGCGCCGACCGCCTGGGCCAACAAGAGCCCCAGCGCCACCGTGCCGGAAGGCGGCGTCGGCTTCGCCGTGCGTACGCTGGACCGCATGGTCGCAGACGCCTACGAATCCTGATCGCCGGAGGTAGAGCCGGGTGACCGACAAACCCGAAATCTGGTTCTACCACCTGGAGCGTTCGACGCTGGACCAGGTGTTGCCGACCCTGCTCGAGAAGACCCTCGAGCGGGGCTGGCGCGCCCTGATCAAATCGTCGCACTCACATCGGCTGGATGATGTCGATGAGGCGCTGTGGACCTATCGCGACGACAGTTTCCTGCCGCACGGTCGCGCCGATCAGGATCACGCCGCCCGCCAGCCTGTGCTGCTGAGCGAATCGGGGGAGAACCTGAACGGCGCTCAGGCGCTGTTCATCGTCGACGATGCAGAGCTTGGCGCGACGGAAGGGTTTGAACGATGCTTCATCATATTCGACGGACGGGACGAACCGGCGCTGCAGCACGCGCGGGGTCGGTGGAAGACGCTGAAGGGGCAGGGCGCCAACCTGGCCTATTGGAAACAGTCGGACGAGGGGCGCTGGGAAAAGGCGGCCTGATCGGCCTTGCCCTGCTGGCCGGCTGTTCGACGCCCGCTGCAGAAGCCCCCGCGCCGCGCGCCGTTGAACGCGCACAGCTCAATCAACCCGTCGGCACGCGGATGCCGACCAGCACCACGGCGGACACCTGCCGTGCGGGTGAAATGCAGTATCTGGTGGGCAAGGCCCGCACCGAAATCCCGGTTCCGGTCGAGGTCGTGAACCGGCGCGTGACCTGCACCACCTGCCCGGTGACGCAGGACTATTCGGCCTATCGATTGAACATCTTCTTCAATCAGGACACGGGCATCATCGAACAGGTACGTTGCGGCTGAACCGCGACAGATCACAGGAGACGACCATGAAGACCGCCTTCACACTGGCCTGCCTGAGCGCCGCCGCCATTGCCCTGTCGGCCTGCGCGTCCAGCCCCAAGGCCAACGACCCGACCTGGCCGGACGCCGCCTACAAGGTCTGCAAGGTCGAGGATTTCCAGAACTATGTCGGGCGCAACCGCTCGACCATTCCCGAGCCGCCGCACGGCCAGACCTTCCGCGTGCTGTGCAGCACCTGCGCCGCCACGATGGATTATCGCGAGAACCGCGTGAACTTCGTGTTCGACGAAGCCACCAACATCATCAAGGAAGTGAAGTGCGGCTGACGCTGTGACGTCTGTTGGCACTTAATGGGTCTGCATTTCGGCTCGTCATTCCGGGGCGTTCGCAGGGCGAACCCGGAACCCAGGAGCCGTGCATCCGGCAGCGAATGCGTCCAGTGTTGCGCTCGTGGCCCTGGGTTCCGGGTTCTTCGCTCCGCTCAGCCCCGGAATGACGGTTAGAGCTGGAAGTCGATTGAACCTAGCGTCCGACCGTATCGCCCGGCCACAGCGGTTTGCTGAACCGGTCGGCCAGATAGTCCATCAGGGCCGTGACCCGTGCGGGTCGCGGTCCGCTGCTGGGCGCGACCAGATGAAGGGCGATGGGCGGCAGGCTCCAGTCGGTCATGACCGTCTCCAGATGCCCGCTGGCGACATCCTTCCAGTAGATGAAGTCCGGCTGGGGGAAGATGCCCAGACCTGCGCACAGCGACGCCGTCAGGGCGTCCGAGTTGTTGGCGCGCAACGGCCCCTGCGGCCGCACCACGACCTCTTCACCCGCCGCATTGCTGAACCGCCAGATGTCGGGCGTCGGCATATAGGCGTAGCAGAGGCAGGCGTGGCGGTTCAGATCGTTCGGGTGGGTCGGCCTTCCCCGCTGCGCCAGATAGGATGGTGAGGCGACCAGGGCGCGTTTGACCGGCCTGAGCTTGCGCGCCGTCAGAGAGGAATCGGGCAGGGCGGCGATGCGAAGGGCGCAGTCAAATCCGCCGCCGACCAGATCAATCACCTCATCCGCCAGATGCAGGTCGATGGAGATGTCGGGATTGGTGGCCAGAAACTCGGGCAGGGCAGGCGCCACATAGGCCATGCCGAACGACATGGGTGCGGCCAGACGCACCAGCCCGCGCGGCGTCACCGACATATCCAGCGCCTCTGACACCGCGCCCTCGGCCTCGGCGAGCATATGGGCCGCGCGCGCCGCCAGGTTCCGCCCCGTGTCCGTCAGGGCGAACCGGCGTGAGGTCCGGTGCAGCAGGGTGGTCTGAAGCTGCTGCTCCAGCCGGGTCACCGCCTTGGACACGGTGGCCTTGGACAGGGACAGGCTGTCCGCCGCGCCGGAAAACGACTGGGTTTCCGCCACCTTGGCGAAGATGGCCAGGGCTTCCAGATCGGGCAGGCGAGACATGCGGCGGCCTATGCGAAGCGAAACAATGAGTTTCGTTGGTTTCTATTTCTGTTCGGTCGCCGATCTCTATCTTGTCGTCAAGCAGATGACGCCGGGACGGCCCGGCCTGAGGACAGACCAATGATCGAGCGCAGACCTTTTGAATCGCTGGGCGGCGCCAACCATGGCTGGCTGAACGCCAAGCACCACTTCTCCTTCTCCAACTACTATGATCCCAAGCGGATGAGTTGGGGCAACCTGCGGGTCTGGAATGATGACGAAATCGCGCCGGGCAGCGGCTTCCCGCCCCACCCGCACGCCGACATGGAAATCATCACCTATGTCCGCGACGGCGCCATCAGCCACGAGGACAGCCTGGGCAACAAGGGCCGCACGGTGGCGGGCGATGTTCAGGTGATGAGCGCCGGCACCGGCATTCGTCACGCGGAATACAATGCCGAGACCGAGCTGACCCGTCTGTTCCAGATTTGGATCGAGCCGACCCGTCGGGGCGAAAAGCCCAGCTGGGGCACCAAGCCCTTCCCCAAGGGCGACCGCTCGGGCCAGTTCGTGGTCCTGGCGTCGGGCTTTGAGGATGACGCTGACGCCCTGCCGATCCGCACCGAGGCGCGGGTCGCCGCGGCGACGCTGAAGGCGGGCGACACGGTCGACTATCCGGTCGGCGCCACGCGTCGGGCCTATCTGGTGGCGTCGCTGGGTGAGATCGAAGTCAATGGCGTGAAGCTGAGCCCCCGCGACGGTGCAGCCATCGCCGAGGAAGACGTCATCACGATCAAGGCGCTGACGGACGCTGAAGTCGTGCTGGTGGACGCCGCCTAGGACTCAGGCGCAACCTGCCCGGCCGGACATGTTCCGGCCGGGCGATCTGCATGTGCGGACGCTCCAACGAGGGAGGAAAGTCACGATGTTCAATCAAGCGAGTGCGTGGTCCCCGAAAGCGCTGGCGGCGCTGCGCATCGTCGCAGGCCTGCTGTTTCTGGCGCATGGTCTGGTCAAGCTGTTCGGCTTTCCCGAAGGCGCGCAGCCGGGGCAGGTGCCGTTGCTGTCTCTGTTCGGCGTCGGCGCCGTCATCGAACTGGTGACGGGGGTGCTGCTGGTGCTGGGCCTGTTCACGCGCCCCGCCGCCTTCATCGCCTCGGGGCAGATGGCGGTCGCCTACTGGATGGTGCATTTCCCGCAGAGCCCCTATCCGGCGGTCAACGGCGGGGACGCGGCCATCCTGTTCTGCTTCGTCTTCCTGTACATCTTCACGGCAGGTCCGGGCGCGTGGAGCCTGGATGAACGCAGTAAGGTCTGAGACAAAAAAGCCGCCGCATCAGCACGATGCGGCGGCTTTCTCTTAGACGGTTGCGGCCCAGTCGGTGGCGCGGATCAGGCTGTCCACGATGCCCGGCTCGGACGAGGCGTGTCCGGCGTCGCCGATGATGTCCAGCCTGGCCTCGGGCCATGCCCGGTGCAGCGCCCAGGCGCCGGAGATCGGCGTCACCACATCGAAACGCCCCTGCGCGATCCAGCAGGGGATGTGGCGCATCTTATCGACGTTGTTGATGATCCAGTTCTCGTCGTCGAAGAAGCCGCCGTTGGTGAAGTACCAGTTCTCGATCCGGGCGAAGGCGACGGCGAAGTCGGGTTCCGCAAACTTGTCCGGCTTGGCGCTGGGGCCTTCGACGCTGACGGTGTCACCTTCCCAACCGGCCCAGGCCAGGGCGCAGCGCTCACGCTCTTCGACATTGTCGCCGATCAGGCGCTTGTAATAGGCGCCCATCAGGTCGCCGCGTTCGGCCTCCGGGATCGGCGCGATAAACCGCTCCCAGGCGTCGGGGAAGATCATCGAGGCGCCGTCCTGATAGAACCAGTGCAGTTCCTTTTTGGTCAGCAGGAAGATGCCGCGCAGCACCAGGGCCAGACACCGCTGGGGGTGTTTGATCGCATAGGCCATCGACAGGGTGGACCCCCACGATCCGCCGAACACCACCCACTGGTCGATGCCCTGGCGTTCGCGCAGCCGTTCGATGTCGTCGATCAAGGCCCAGGTGGTGTTGTCCTCCAGCGAGGCGTTGGGACGCGACAGGCCGCATCCGCGCTGATCGAACATGACGATCTTGTACTGGGCCGGATCGAAGTATCGACGCATCCCCGGATTGACCGCGCCGCCAGGGCCGCCGTGCAGCACCACGACGGGACGACCCTGCGGATTGCCGGAAACCTCGTAGTAGATTTCATGGACGCTGTCCGTCTGCATCCAGCCTGACGCGAAGGGTTCGGTCTCAGGATAAAGTTCGCGGCGAGGTTCAGCAGACGCGGGGAAGGCCATGGATACGCATGTCTTTCTGCAGGGACGCTAAAGGCGTTACGAGGAACTGGACCGGAATGCCGCAAATGCGACGCAAAGCCAACCAGCGATCATCAATACGCCGCCGATGGGGGTGATGGCCCCGATGACCGGCACGCTGAGAACGCCCAATGCAGCCAGAGACAGGCTGAAAATAAGTCCGCCGACGACGCCCAGCCAACCCGCAACCCGCGCCAGCCTGCCGCCGCCCGTCCATAGGGCGCAGCCGAAGCCGAAGACGGCGTGGACCAACTGATAGTGCGTGCCGGTGGTCAGCAGGGTCTTCAACTGCGGCTCGGCCCCATGAGCCGCGAAGGCGCCCAGTGCGACGGCGAGGGCCCCGTTCAGGGCGGCGAATAAAATCAGGCTGCGAGTCGGATTCATATGTCGAGCCTAGCCTGACGAATCCCGGAAGTCTGCTATGCGGCGTTATGTCCCCGTCAGCCCGTTCTCGCGTCGCCTTCCAGTACGCCCTGATGTTCATAGGCACCGGCGTCAGCCTGCCTTACGCCGGGCTTTGGATGCGGTCGCTGGGGCTGAGCGGGGCCGAGATCGGCGTCATCCTCGCCGCCCCCATGCTGGCGCGTCTGGTCACGGGACCGGCGATCGCAGTCTGGGCGGACGGGTTCCGATATCGCCGCACGCCCATCGCCCTTTTGGCCGCCATGTCGGCCCTGGCCTATGGGACGGCGGGATTGGTCGACGGGTTCGCCGCCTGGGCCATCGCCTGGTTCATCGCCGCGACCGGGGTTGCGGCCATCATCCCCCTGACCGACGTGCTGAACCTGCGGCTGTCGCGCAAGGAGGGCTTCGCCTTTGCGGTGCCGCGCGGGTTTGGCTCGGCGGCCTTCTTCGTGACCAATATCGTCGTCGGCTTCATTGTGCGCGCGACGGGGGCCGAGGTGGTCATCATCGGCGTGACCCTGGCCTGTGTCGGGATCGCGCTGGCCGCCTGGCGATTTCTACCGCCCGAGCCTGTGCATGACGGGGCGCCCGTTCTGGGCTGGGACCGGTTCCGCGGCATGGGCCAGTTGCTGAAGAACCCGGTGGTGGTGACGGCCATCCTGGCCATCGGCCTGGTTCAGGCGGCGCACGGTTTCTACTATGGCTTCTCCGCCATCCTCTGGCGCGCGCAAGGGGTTGAGGCGGACATGACGGGCCTGCTGTGGGCCTTCGCCGTGGTAGTCGAGATCAGTTTCATGTGGGTGATCGATCCGTGGCGACGTCGGCACGGCATCGGTCCCTGGCCCATACTGATGATCGCCTCGGGCGCGGCGGTCGTCCGCTGGACCTTCATGGCCGCATCGCCGCCGCTGTGGGCCTTGTGGCCGCTGCAGATGCTGCACGCCCTGAGCTTCGCCGCCAACTTCCTGGCGGGTGTCGAGGTGATCGAGAAACTGGCGCCGCGCGACAGCCAGACGGCGGCCCAGACCCTGAACTCCATGCTGTCGGCCGGCGTGCTGATGGGCCTGGCGACCCTGGCCAGCGGCCCGCTGTACGACGCCTTCGGGGCAGGCGGCTATCTGGCCATGGCCGGAATGGCGGCGGTGAGCCTGCTGGCCAATCTGCTGCTGCGCCCGGTGCTGACGCGCGCCGCCTGAACCTACAGGTGGCTGGCGATGGCGTTGGCGGCGGCTTTGACGCCTTTGCGGATCAGGGCTTCGTCGGCGGGCAGGGGCGCGCGGAGCAGTCCGATGGCGGGGGTGTGAGGGCCTTCAGGCAGTTCCGACAGCACGCGGTACAGCAGATAGGAGCCGACATCGTCTTCGGCCTCGGACGAGGCGTCCACGGACAGGCCTGCGGCGTTCAGGGCGCGCACGATATCGGCGACGGGGGCGGTGGTGCGGGCGACGCCGGGGCCGGTCAGGGTCTGGCGGTTCTTGTGGGTCAGGTCGCGGTTCTCGGCCCGCATCTGCACGCGGAAGCCGCCGGATTTGTGATTGCGTCCGACCAGCAGCACGGCGCGGCAATCGCCGCTCTGCAAATGAGCGCTCAGGGTCGAGGCCAGGGTCTCGGGGTCTGCGGCGGTGACGGGAACCGTACGGGCTCCGGTCGGGCTCCACGGCTGGCCGGACAGGTCCTCGACCAGATCCCAGCCCTGATCGTCGACGTCATAGGCGCATATGGCGATGCCGGGGCGTCGGTCCGGGCGTTGGGCGCTGTCGCTGGAGGAGGTCATGCTGGCCATTCTAGCGTTACTCGTCACGGTTCCGTGACGACGTCAGGAGGAGGGAAGTTCGGCGCGGCGTCAAGCTCTAACCCAGGTCGCCGACCGCCGCATCCAGCAACATGAAGGCGCGGCCGCCGTCGGAGGCCAGGCGGGACTGAACCCCGGCGCCATCCCCGGCGCGAGCGACAGCCGACAACTCCTTGCCGAAGCTGCGGACATAGTGTTCGGCGTCGGAGCGCAGTTCGGCGTCGTTCATCACGCGGCGCGACACGCTGCGCACAGCGGCGGGGGCCACGCGCCGCACGATATGGCGGGCGGCGTCGGCGTCGCCCTTGCTGATGGCGCGGGCCGCTTCCTCAACGCGAGAGCGCGGCAGAAGCGCATTGGGGTCCACGCCCATGCGGCGAATCGCGGCGGTGACGCGGTCAGCCAGCGCGGCGGCGTCGGCGCGGGGCAGGGCGGGCGTGTCCAGGTCCAGCGGCGGCTCTGACGGCTCATCGCGCGACACCAGGTCATTCCAGTCCAGCCGTTCGGTGACGGCGGCGCGGGGAGGCTCTGACGGCTCCAGCCGCAGACGGCCGCGCAGGGCGGTGCTGCGCTCATCGGCGCGGTCATCGACGGGTGCGCGTTGCGGCCGGGCGGGTCGAACCTCCGGCTCAGGTGCGGCTTCGCGACGGCGCGGGGCAACCGGCGCATCGCCGGAGACGACGCCCATCAGGCGCACGGCCTCGGTCAGCATGTCGTAGTTGCGGCGCACCCGATCCTGGAAACCGATGTCCAGAGCTTCGGTGTCCTCGGCGGCCTTGCGCGATGCGGCGGACAGCGAGGCCAGACCCTCTTCGACCGAGGCACGGACAGCCTCGACGCGGGCGCGGGCCTGTTCGGGCAGGCGGGCGGCGCGTTCGTCAACGTCGGCGACGGCGGTGTCGATCTCGGACAGGGCCGAGTTCAGGCGTGTCAGCAGGCCTTCAAGACGTTGAATGGCGCGATCGCCGGTCTGTTCGACCAGACCCGCGCTTTCGCTGACGATGCGACGGGCGTCGTCGATGCGGGCGTCGGCGGCTTGATCCGCCTTCTGGGCGGCGTCGAACAGGGCTTCACCCAGACGGTCAGCGCGCAGTCGGGCCTGTTCGGCGGCGTCTGCTGCGGCGGCGCGGGAATCCTCAGCCGTGGCGCGCATCTGCTCCAGGGCGCGGCGCGTTTCTTCCATCAGGGTGTCGCGGGCCTCGGCGGCCAGGGTTTCGAAACGATCCAGCGACACCTTGGTGGCGGCGTCGAAGCCGTCGGCCTCGCGCTGGGACATGTCGACCAGGGCGCGGAACTGATCTGTGGCCGCCTCGACCAGATCGCGCAGGGTCTCGCTGGAGGTCTGTGAGGCCTGCCCCAGATCAGAGGCGGCGGTGCGGGTGGCGGACAACTGCTCCAGAATCTGGGCGCGCTGGCTTTCGACCTGGGCGGAGAAGTCTTCCTGATCGGTGCGCAGTTGATAGGCGGCGGTGACCAGGGCTGCCCGTTGCTGGCCCAGACCTTCTTCGACCGACTGGATTTGTTCGGCGACGCCGGAACCGGCGTTCTCCAGGCGGATGGTCTGGCGGGCCAGATCTTCGGCGGCGACGCGGCCAGGGCGGCCTCGGCCTCACGCAGTTGCGCCTGCGCCAGATCGGAGGCGTCGGCGACCATGCGAGACTGGCGCTCGACCGCGACGATGACGCCCTCGGACTGGCTGTCCAGATGGACGCCCAACTTGGTCATTTCCTCGCGTTCGCGGCCCAGACCCTCGGTCAGGCGGCGGGCGGTGCGGCTGGCGTTTTCGGCGGCTTCGTTCAGGCGGTTGGTTTCCTGCGCCAGGGCTTCGCGCAGCAGGGCCATGTCGTTGCGCGCCCGTTCGGCGGCCAGCGCCGCGTGGTCGATGTCGGAACGCAGAGAATGCAGAACCTCGCCGGTCTGGCGGGCGGCCAGGGCGGTGGGGGCGACCAGGGCTTCGGCCAGATCACGTGCGCGCTTGGTTTCGGCGGCCAGACCTGCGCCCTGGCGCACGGCATGGGCCAGCATGATGGCCAGACCCGCTGGGGCCAGCGCGATCAGGGCGTAGATGGCGATGCGAAGACCATCCAGTTCCGCCCCGCCTGCGCCGAACTCATAGGCGGCCCAGGATGCGACGCCGCCGATCCACAGGGTCGAGGCGACCCCGGCGATCAGATAGGCGTGACGGCCAGACGGCATGTCCTGGCGTTGGGCGGCGGTCGTCTTGACGGCGGGCGCGGTGGATTTCTTGATCGGAGCGGGCGGGGCGCCTGCGGCCACCGCCATTTCGACGGCGACGTTCGGCGCAGTCGCTGATTCCGGCGTCGCGACGGAATCGGAATGCGGGGCGATGTCGAAAGTCTGATTCTGGACCGCCTTGGCCGCCAGTTCCGCCGCGGCGCGTTCTTCGGCCTGTCGCTGCTCTTCCAGCAGGCGACGGCGGCGACGTTCGGACATGGGGCGCTCCAGAACCGGCTCAGGCTGGTGGGCAGGCTCTGTCACGGCCTCTTCGACGGCGTCCGGTTCGTGCTCGGTTGCGGTGTCGAGACCCTCTGCGGGCGCCTCGACAGCCTCCACGGTTTCGACCGGCTCAACAGGCGCTTCGTCGTTGGTCAGTTTCAGAGGCGGCCTGTTACGGGATTTCATCAGCGGTCGATCTCGATCCAAATCGCGTGGCGCGCGAAAACTCGCCGATTACCCTAGCGAGTCAAAGCTCAAGGTCAAAGCAATCCGCAGACAGAACCGACCGCGATCAACAGTCTCGCTTGACGTCGACAACCATGGTGCTGGACGGGGGGGCGACATTGCAGTCCTTGGTGCGGTGGACTTCGCGGTCGATCTGGCGCGGAGAATGGATCTCCACCCCGAATTGCGACAGGACGGCGGCGGCCAGGAACGCAATCAAGCCGGCGATAAGTTCGACCAGCGCCTGCATTTCCCGCGACCTCCCTAGCCCCAATGGCTGTCTTCATTATGCTTCATATCAACGAACGTCACAATCCCGCCCTCTAAAGATTGACCCGAGGCTGTCCGCATGAAAACCAAAGGGACAGACGCCGCCTCGCTAACGACGTCACGCGAATCAGACAGACAGGCTGCATGACCACCGACGGCCACAGCTATGAAGGCAGCCTGCTGACGCCTGGGCCGGGCATCTGGCGCACTGATGTCGCGCATCGATTTTCTGTTCTGATGGAGAACGAGGCCTATTTCGATGCTCTGGCGTCGTCGATCCACAAGGCCGAGCGGTCGATCGTGGTGCTGGGCTGGCAGTTTGATCCGCGCACCCATCTGGACCCAGAGACGCGCCCCGGCGACAAGGCAGCCGAGATCGGGCGGCAACTGCGGATGCTGGTCAAGAAGAAGCCTGATCTGGACGTGCGTCTGCTGATCTGGAAGTCGCCGCTGCTGATCGCCGCGTCGCAGGGCTTCTATCCGCATCGGGCGCAGCGCTGGTTCCGCAAGCGGATGGTCGAGTTCCGCATGGATTCGCCCGGTCCCATCGGCGCCTGCCACCACCAGAAGGTCATCGTCATCGACGACCGGATCGCCTTCGTCGGCGGCGGCGACATATCGACCGATCGCTGGGATTCAGAAGAGCATCTGGACCATGACCCGCGTCGCGCCCTGCCCAATGGCGCCATCTGCAAGGCGCGGCATGAGATGATGAGCGTCTTCGATGGTCCCGCCGCGCGCGTTCTGGGTGATCTGGCGCGCGAGCGTTGGTTCCGCGCGACCTGGGAGCGGACGGTCGTTGACGAGGTGGCCTCTGACCCTTGGCCGGACAATGTGCCGGTGCATATGACCGATGTGCCGGTCGGCGTGGCCCGTACTGAGCCGAAATGGTCCGGGCGGCACGAGGTGCGCGAAAACGAGGCCCTGCACCTTGAGGCGATCCGTCGCGCCAAGCGGCTGATCTATATGGAGAACCAGTATTTCACCTCGCCGGTGATCGCCGCCGCCTTGGCCTCGCGTCTGGCCGAGGAGGACGGGCCGGAGGTGGTGCTGATCACGACCGCCAAGAGCCCCAGCTGGTTCGACAGCCTGACGATGGACACGGCGCGGGCCGAGGTGCTGTATCGGCTGGAGAGCGCCGATCGATACAACCGCTTTTTCGCCTTTGCGCCCCTGACGGCGCACGGCGACCGGATCATCGTCCACGCCAAATCGACCATCATTGACGACCGGCTGCTGCGGATCGGATCAACCAATCTGAACAATCGTTCGATGGGGTTGGACACCGAATGTGACATCGCCGTCGAGCCGAAAGATGCGGCGGGGCTGGGCGTCATCACCGCGCACCGGCATCACACCATCGGCCACTGGATCGGTGTCGGCGCCGAGGACTATGCGGAAGTCGAGGCGGTGATGGGCTCAGTCGGGGCGGCCATATCCAGTTTCAACAGCCCGCGACTGCATCTGCTGGGCCATGATCAGCCTACGCGCCTGCAGCAGTTGTTCGCGGAATGGCAGTTGGGCGATCCCATCTCTTCATCAGATGCATGGCGGCCGTGGAAGCGGCTGGCCCACGCGCGGCGGCCGGAGCCCTTGCCCAGGGCTCAGACGCCGGACTGAACCACGTCGAAATCAATGATCAGCGGCAGGTGGTCCGAGGCCACACGCGCCAGCGGCGAATAGTCGGCGCGCACCTGTCGGATGCGGATTTCCGGGCTGACGAAGCAGTGGTCGATGCGGATGGCGGGGAAGGCCGAGGGGAAGGTCTTGATCGACGGCTTCAGCTTCAACTGCCGCTGGCAGTCCTCCAGCTTGCGGCACAGGGTCTGATAGGGGCGGGTGATCGAGGTGGCGTTGAAGTCGCCCGCCAGCAGGGTCGGCCCGGTGCATCCGCCCAGCCAGGTCGTGCTGGTCAGGGCCGCGGCCTGCAGCCTCTGCTCCTTGGGCACCAGTCCAAGGTGGGTGTTGAAGACATTGATGGCCACGCCGTCGATGGTGATCTCGGACCAGATGGCCCCGCGCGGCTCAAGGCCCGGAATGCCGCGAACCGAGGGCAGGGAGTCGGCGCGGATCAGTCTTTCCGGGTGCGGCGTCATGATAGCGTCGCCATACAGTTCGGCCTCGACCTGCATGGCCGGGTGGAAGCGTGAGGTCATGGACAGGCCCTCGGCGATCCGTTCGGCCTGATCGACCTTTCCGGTACGGGCGCGTCCGACGTCCAGTTCCTGCAGGCAGACGATGTCCGGTTCGTGCTCGGCGATCACGGCGACGATGCGCGCCACGTCCAGTTGCTTGTCCGTGCCGACGCAGCGATGGACGTTGTAGGTCAAAAGACGGGGCATGAATTCCGTGAACCGAGCGGCGAAGAACTGGTCTTTTCGGCGCAGAATGCGACCGCGTTGCGACAGTCAGAGCAGGATCAGGTGATCCGGCAATTCGTTGGGATTGTCCTCGCGTGGCGGGAAGTGCTGGGCCAGCACCTGTCCGCACAGGGCGATGGCGGCCTCGAACCCGGCGGCGGGGCGGCCTGCGCCGATCTCGCCCAGCAGGGCGGCGACCGTATCGGCCCAATGATCGTCGCCGACGACGGCGTGGATGGCCTCGTCCGCGATCAGTTCGACCTGATGCTCGTCCAGCGCCGCGAAGATCAGGACGCCGGTGCGTTCGCGGGTCACGTGGACGCCGTGAGCCAGGAACTGCTGCAGGGCTGCGCGGCGCACGCGATCGCGGCGCACCCCGCGCGGGGTGGCCCAGCGCCGGATTGTCGGAATACGGGTCAGCAGAAAGACCAGAACAAAGACCAGCGCCTGGACCATGGCGTAGGCGCCCAGCGTATAGGCGATGTCCCGCGGGCCGCCTGCTGCGTGCGCCGCCTCCCAGCCGCCGTCAAAGGGGGAAAGCCACGCGGGGCCAAACCCCAGCGGAATCAACCCCATCGGCAGGATCAGGGCAGCCGCTCCCGCCCAGCCCAGGCTGACGTCGATGTAGGAGGACACCCGCCGTGACACGACGCAGAAGATTTCACCCGATGTCGTGGCTTCAGCCGCGGCGATGGCGCGGGCGATGCGCTCTTGGTCGTCTTTGGAGACATGCATCACCATCCTCCCGAGGCGCCGCCGCCGCCGAATGAAAC
>NZ_JABAZW010000169.1 GCF_018608325.1 Brevundimonas sp.
GCCCAAATCCAGGGCGACAGCGGTGACCGAGCGGCCTTCGGCCAGCAGGGGCAGGGCGCTGACCAGACAGGCCTGTTGCCGCCAGGCGCCGAAGCTCATGCCGGTCTCGCGGCGAAACCGGCGTGTGAAGGATCGGCGATCCATCGCCAGCTGCCGCGCCCAGTCGTCGATGGTGTCGTGCGGCGCCGGGCGGTCCAGAAACCTGTGGCACAGGGCGGCCAGCGCGGGGCTGACAGGGAAGGGGACGGACAGGGGCAGACGGGGTGCGCGCTCCAGTTCCGCCAGCAGCAGGGCCATCACCAGTTCATCGCGGCCGCCCGGCTCATAGTCGGCGACGATGTCGGACGCCGCGATCAGCAGGCTGCGCAACAGGGCAGGGACGGCGATCACCAGACTTTGGCCGCCCAGGGCGCGGGCGGCGGCTTCATCCAGCAGGACGCTGCGGGTTTCGACATTGCCCACCATGCGCACGGCGTGGGTTATGCCCGCCGGCGTCCAGACCGCGCGTTCGGGCGGCGCGACCCAGGCGCCATGGGCGGTGCTGACCACGATTACGCCGCTGGCGGCGTACAACAACTGGCCGCGGCCGTGGCTGTGGGGCGCCAGTTCGAATGACGGCGGATAGCGGTTGCCGATGCCGACGACTGGGCGCGGCGTCTGATCATAATCGTCAGGATTGATCCAGACCTCGGCCATGTCCCACTCGCAAAAGTGAATGTCCCGACATCGAATGCGGGCCACAGGTCTGTGCGCTATCGCTGACGTCCGAACAAGGTTTGAGTTGATGACGACCGCGCACGCAGATCCCGCCCAGCCCTCGGTGGTGCAAACCACAGTCTTTCCCGTGATCGTGGCGGTCAGCGCCTGTCACCTGCTGAACGACATGATGCAGGCGCTGCTTCCGGCCATCTATCCGAACCTCAAGGCGGCGCTTGGCCTGTCCTTCAGTCAGATCGGCCTGATCACCCTGGTGTATCAGATCACCGCTTCGATCCTGCAGCCTCTGGTCGGGGTCTATGCGGATCGCCGCCCGACGCCGCTGGCCCTGCCGGGCGGCACTCTGTTCTCGCTGGCGGGGCTGGTCGTCCTGTCGGTCGCACACACCTATCCGCTGCTGCTGGTCGGAGCGGCCTTGCTGGGCATGGGGTCGTCGGTCTTCCACCCGGAAGCCTCACGCGTGGCGCGGATGGCGGCGGGGCGCCGGGCCGGTCTGGCGCAATCCCTGTTCCAGGTCGGCGGCAATGCAGGCTCGGCCCTGGGGCCGTTGGCCGCCGCCATCGTGGTGGTTCGTTGGGGACAGAGCAGCCTGGCCTTCTTCGCCCTATTGGCCCTGCTGGCGGGGGCGATCCTGTGGCAGGTCAGCCTGTGGTACCGGGATCATGGCCTGGCTCGTCTGGTCGCCGGGCGCAAACATATGGAGGCTATTGAGCTGCCCAAGGAGACGGCGCGGCGCGGTCTGGCCATCCTGCTGGCCATGATCTTTTCGAAATACGTCTATCTGGCCAGCATCACGAGCTACTTCACCTTCTATCTGATCCAGAAGTTCGGCGTGGACGTCGACACGGCCCAACTGCACCTGTTCGCCTTCCTGGGCGCTGTGGCGGCGGGCACCATGATCGGCGGTCCGATCGGCGACCGTTTCGGCCGCAAATATGTGATCTGGGCTTCGATTTTGGGCGTGCTGCCCTTCACGCTTCTGCTGCCCCATGTCAGCCTGTTCTGGACCGGGCCGATCACGATCATCATCGGCTTGTTGCTGGCCTCGGCCTTTCCCGCCATCGTCGTCTTCGCTCAGGAGCTGGCGCCTGGAAAGATCGGCATGATCTCGGGCCTGTTCTTCGGCTTTTCGTTCGGCATGGGCGGCATAGGCGCGGCGGTTCTGGGCTGGATGGCGGACCTGTACGGGGTGACGACCGTCTATGCGATTTGCAGCGTCCTGCCCGCCATCGGCCTGCTGGCCGCCTTCCTGCCGGACCTGAAGAAGGCACGAGCCAGGGCTGAGGCGACGGCCTGAGCGCCTGTTCAGCTTCGCAAGGGCACGGTGACGACGAAGGCGCTGCCGCCCAGTTCTGAGGGGTGAAGCTGGACCGAACCCCCGTGCGCGTCGGCGGCGTAACGGACCATGGCCAGACCCACGCCACAGCCGCTGGCCGGGGTCGGGCCGCGCTTGAAGGGCTCGAATATGGTCTCTGACAGGGCCGCGTCGATGCCGGGACCGCAGTCATCGACGGTGACGGTCAGGCGCTCGTCATTGGCCTGAAGCTGAACCCGCGCGGGGCCGGGGCAGGCGTGAACGAGGAGGTTCTGCACCAGGGCGACGACGGCCTGACGGATGCGGGTCTCATCCACGACCGCCGTGACCGGGGCGATGCGCCAGTCGACAGTAAAGCCTGCACGACGCAGGGACGGATCCATCAGGCTTTTTATCTCGGTCAGGATGCGGTCGACGGCGACCGGGTGGGCCTGAAGCGCGGGGTCTTCGGCGTCCTCCATCGCGGCCAGATCACCCATCACGCGGGTCAGGGTCTCGACCTGACTGAGCGCCAAGCTTAGCAGCCGGTCGTCATGGGGATAGATGCCGTCCAGCCCGCCCTGCAGATGACCGCGCAGGATCATCAGCGGGGTGCGCAGCTCATGCGAAATGGCGTCGCGCCACTGTTTGCGCTCCTTGGCC
>NZ_JABAZW010000050.1 GCF_018608325.1 Brevundimonas sp.
CCCGCCGATGTCGCCTGCAAAGTCGGCCGCATAGGCGGACAGGGTCTTCACCCCGCCGCCGCTGCCGCCTGCTGCGGCGAAGTTCACATTGGTCTTGCCCGCATCGGCCAGCAGCAGGCCGCCGCGTCCGTCGCTCTTGCTCAGCGCAGGCGTCCCCGCCGCCGCCGACAGGTTCAGTTGCGCCAGCGCCAGCTTGTTGGGGTTCTGCTGGATGTCGCTGCGCACCGAATAGCCGCCTGCCCGCGCGGCCCCCGTCCCGCCCAGGCCGAACAGTTGCGACATCGACAGGCCCGACGGGCTCTGGATCGTCCCGTCCTGCACCACGCTCATCGTCTGGGCGCCGGGGTTATAGGGCTTGAAGGCCAGCGTCCCGCTCGCGTCCAGACTGAACGTCCCATAGCGGCCCACGCCGTTGATCGGGTCGTTCAGCGCCGTCAGCATCTCGGCCATCGTGCCATTGCCCGACGGCACCGTGACCGTCACGTCGCGCAGGCGCGATCCGTTGTCGTCATTGAACCGGAAAGTCAGGTTCTGGCCCGGCGTGAACCCGTGCTGCGCATTCAGCGTCAGCCCCGTCTCATAGAAGCTGGGCGTCGCCGACGTGACCAGATCATTCAGCCCGAACCAGTGCGAGAAGCCACGCCCGCCCTTGCTGCTGGGCGCGCTGGGATCATCAGCGATGGCGACGCCGTTTCCACCCGCGCCTTCCAGACGCAGCGCACCATCGACGAAGCTGGCCGTGCCCGTCCCGCCCAGTTGCGCGTTCAACACATTAAGGAAGGTCGTCGGGTCCGCCGCCTGACCATTGATGGTCATGGTCCCGCCCGAGAAGACGATTTCGGCCGAGGCCTGCACCACGCCCGCGCTGTCCACGGTCGAGATAGTGGTCCGCCCGGTGAAGCCCGCCAGCGCATTCTCCAACGACTGACCGGTGTTGCGCCCGGACAGGATGGCAGGCGCGGGCACGCTGGTGTTGGCGTTGTGCGCGCGGTTCAGTTCATCGGCCAGTTTGGCCGTCAGTTCGCCCAGACGCGCCGCTGCAGCAGGCGCATCCTTGTCCCGCAACTCCACCAGCCCCCGCAGCTCGCCCGAGGTCACGCCGTCCAGCACCGGCCAGCGCGTGCCGCTGGGTTCGGTGATCATGATGTCGGAGAAGGCCGTGGTCGCATCCACCGTGCCCGCCGCCTGATAGGACAGGGTCGCATGACCTTCTCCCACCAGCGTCATGCCCGTGCCGGTCCGCAGGGTCACGCCGCCGTTCGAGCGCTGCTCGATCTTCACGTCCATATATTTGGACAGTTCGTTGATCAGGCTCTGTTGCGCGTTCTGGGCGCCGGTCACATCCTGGTTCGTCGCCGATCCGGCGGCGATGGTCTTGTTCAGCTTGTCGATCTGCTCCAGCAGCGGATTGATCGTCTCGACCACCGACTGAATCCGGCTGTCCGCCTCCTGCCGCGTCGCCTGGATCTGGCGGGCGATATTGGCGGCGTCGTCGAACATCGCCTGGGTCTTGTAGATCGTATCCTGGCGCGCTGCGGACGAGGTCGGGCTTTCCGCCAGATTGGCGTAGCTGGCGAACAGCTTGTCGATCTGGGCGAAGAAGTTGGTGTTGCTGCTGGGATCGCCGAACTGGTTCTGGATCTGGTTGAACAGCTCCGACCGCACCCCGTGTCGCGCGGCGTCGGCGTTGGCGCTCAGGCTGGCCGCCTGCAGGAAACGGTCGGTCGCCAGCCGCATCCGCGTGATGTCGACGCCGTCGCCATAGCCCTTGGTCACCGACGCGCTCTGGTCGGCGATCTTGCGGACGTATCCGACCGTATTGACGTTGGCGATATTGTCGGAGGTGACGCGCAACTGGGCCTGCGCGGTCTGCAGGCCCGACGTCGCGATGTTCATGATCGAATTCAGCGACATTGACGCACTTCCTCCTGCCGACCCGGCAAGCCCTGCCCTGCTGCGCGCATTTCTTGCCCGGCCACGCGCCGTCGCCGCTCAGCTTGAGCGTTGAATTTAAACAAGATCGCTGAATGGACAGCTGTCATGACCGGATAGGTGCGCAAAGCCCGCGCCAAACCGCCCCCTGTCGCCCGTACAGTTTCCACGGGCCGACGGGCGACCGGGCAAAAAACGGCGAATGCGCGGCAAGAAACGACCGCCGCACTCCGAACCCGGCATAAGAATTCACTACTTTTCATTGTTTTTATTGAACTATTCGACATGGCCCAAGCTTTGCGAGGCTCGCATCGAAAAGTCAGGCGCAGCAGGCGCCACCCCATTTTTGAAAGCAGCCTGCACTTAAATGCCGACCGCCTCCGCCATGTTCGCCCCTGTCGCCCCGGCCTCCGCCGGCGTCGGCTCGGCTGCGCCCGGCGCTCAGGCTGCGGACATCAGCCTGTTTTCCTCCAAGATCGCCGACATCCTGCAGAGCCCTGGCGTTGACGGTCGCGCGGCCCGGGTCATCAACGCCCCCATGCAGGCCCTGGCGCAGGTGCAGATGGCGGACGCGGACGCCGCCTCCACGCCGACAGACGCCGCGCCTTCACCTGCCCCTATCCCGGATGCGCCGAGCGCCAGCCTGAATAATGGGCGGGACGACGAGTCTGCGCCCGTCAGCACCGACGCTCCTGTCGAAACCGACATCCAGCCCTTCGCCTTCATGGCGGC
>NZ_JABAZW010000112.1 GCF_018608325.1 Brevundimonas sp.
GCGTCGAAGTTCAGGATTTCCGCCGGGGTGCGCCCGGAATAGAGTTTCAGCAACAGGGCGATATTGCCCTTGGACAGGGCGCTGTCGCTGTCGGCGGCGAACCACAGCCGCCCCTCGCCCGCATCGGTCGCCAGCCAGACCTGGGCCGCACACCCCGGCACCTTATTGGCCTCGATCCGGTCAGCGTCAGCCAAAGGCGCCAGCCCCTTGCCCAGTTCGATGACGTATTCGATCCGCTGCTCCCAGTCGCCCAGCAGGTCGAAATCCTCGACCAGTTCGCCAAAGGTTTCGTCCAGGGATTCAGTCGGCGGGGTGCGGGCGTCAGTCATGGGCCGCCACATAGGCCCTGATCGTCGCCATGCAAACTGCTTGCCCTCATCGAAATAGACCTGAAACAGACCAGCGTTTCATTCAAATCGAGGGCAGGTCGGGGGCAGATCGCGGGCGGCGTTAACGATATGCACCCGTATTGTCCCCCGAAAAGCTTGGTAAACGCCGCCGCCGGAGTCGCCTCAGGGGGGAGCGGCCTCGCACCGACTCAGACGCAGGCCTAGTCTGACACTGGAAGAAACACGGCCTGAACCCTTGAACAAAACCCGCCAGCACCAGCAGAGGAACACCCCCCGCGCACGGCCAGACGCCGTTGCGTCGCGCGGGCCGTCGCTGGTCGCCCTGTGGCATGCGGGCTGGGCCGTGTCGGTCGCCCTGACAGCCCTTGTGGCGCAGATCATGGGCGCAATCCATGAACCGGCCCTGTCGGCCCTGCTGGTCATGGCCCTGCCCGGTGTGGCGGGGATCGTGCTGATGGCGCAGGACGGCGCGGGCCTACGATTCCTGCTGATCGGCGCGTGGCTGCTGGCCTCATTGGCGGCGGCGGGGCTGACCGGAGGTCTGGCCGGGCCTCTGCCGGGTCTGCTGGTCATGCCGCTGGCCGCGGGGATCGCACTGGAGCATTCGGGCATAGGCGATGACCGCCTGACCCGCGTGGGCGCCTTCGCCGTAGGACTGGCGCTGGCGGCGGGTCTGATCGCTGTCTGGATGAACGGTGTTGGCGCGCCCCAGCCCGTTTTGGCCGCCGCTTCCGCCTTCCTGGCCCTGATCGCAACGGTCACGGCCATGCGCCTGACCTGGGGCGAGCGTCGCCGTCGTCTGGAGCGGGCCGAGGCCGGCCTGTCCCGCGTTGAAAACCTGCTGAACGCCCAGCCCGGTCTGGTCATGCTGTTGTCGGCGCAAGGCCGGCTGGAGGGCTCATGGTCGCCGCCGCCATGACCCGCGCCGAAACAGGCCAGACGGTCGAGGTCCAGTTCAGCCCCCGCGCCGCACTGGACCGCCGCATCACCCTGATCCTGCGCCGCTTCGACATCGCAGGCGACGCACCGCGCCTGATCGCGCAGGCTTTCGACGGCACCAGCCAGTTCGCGCGTGAACTGCGGCTGGAGAACGCCCGTCTGGAGGCCGAGGCCCAGAGCGCGGGCAAGACCCGTTTCCTGGCCAATATGAGCCATGAGCTGCGCACGCCCCTGAACGCCGTGATCGGGTTCGCCGACATCATGCGCCAGCGCCTGTTTGGCGCCCTGCCCGACCGTTACGCGGGCTACGCCGACTCTATCCATGAGGCGGGCGGTCACCTGCTGGCCCTGATCAACGACGTGCTGGACCTGTCGAAGATCGAGGCCGAGCGCTACGAACTGGCGGTCGAAACCTTTGATGCGCGCGACGCCATTTCCGCCGCCATCGCCCTGGTTCGGCTGCAGGCCGACGACCGCGACATTCATCTGGCCGGGGTGCTGCCGCCCCATCCTCTGGCCGTGACCGCCGATCCGCGCGCGCTGAAGCAGATCACCCTGAACCTGCTGTCCAACGCCGTGAAGTTCACGCCCAAGGGCGGATCGGTCACCGTCACCCTGGACGCCATCGGCCCCTATATGGAGTTGGCCGTCGCCGACACCGGCGTAGGCATTGCGCCCGAGGACCTGAAACGTCTGGGCCGCCCGTTCGAACAGGCGGGCGGCGCCGATCAGCGGTCACAGGGCACGGGTCTGGGCCTGTCGCTGGTTCGGTCGCTGACGGAACTGCACGGCGGGCGCATGACCATCGACAGCACCCTGGGCGAAGGCACGGTCATCATGGTGCGCCTGCCGGTCATCGCCTTCGCATCCCGCGTCGAGCCGACCGCGCCTGCCGCCAAGCCCGAGCCGGTCGAGGCCTAAATCCGGCCCATCGCCAGGAAGGCGCGTCCGGCGCCGAAATCGCCCGCCTCGAATGTCGATGTGGCGATGCTGCCGTCACGGAACACGAACTCGACCACGAAGACCTCGCGCGGGTCCAGATGCGACAGGGCGTCCGCCGCCGTCGCCGGAAAGACCCAGGCCTGCCCCGTCGTCCGGTTTTCCGCCAGCAGGCTGACGTCCGCCGCCGCCACGCCCGACGCCTCTGCGAAATTCTCCTGGCGTGATGTCCTCTCGAGCCATCGCACGACCTCTTTTGGCGTCGCGTTCCTCCGCAGCTCGACGATCACGGGCAGGGGCATGTTGGCGTCAGATGGGTTGGGAATGCAGCTCTTTCCCGTCGACATCTCATCTGGCACGTTGCACATTTTGCAGGCCG
>NZ_JABAZW010000148.1:0-1497 GCF_018608325.1 Brevundimonas sp.
CCCTGCTGGACGCCGTCCTGTCCAATCCCGCCGAGGTCCGCGCCAACCGCAGCGCCCTGATCTACAGCGGCGCCGACGTCATCAAGGCCGCGACACCTGCCGGGCCGGAACGCGTCCGGCTATCGAACGCCCTGACGCAGGCGCTGGACCGCGTCTATGCCGATACGACCCTGGGCGTAGAGGACCGCCTCTCGACCACCTATGCCGACATCGCCGCCTTCCGGGCTCAGGCAGGCAAGGACGCCGCCGTCCCCGCCGCCCTGCGTGACAAGGTGCGCCAGCGCGCCGCCTGGGCCGATCAATCGGCCAAGACCGCCTATGAGCGCCAGTCCACCATCAGCACCGCCGCCAACCTGCTGTCCGAAGCGGGCGAAAAACCGGGCGCAGAGGCCCTGCTGACCGCCGAACTGCACAAGTCGAAAACCCCCTATTATTACATGCCCGATCTGGCCGAACTGGCCGAGGCGCGCGGCGACAAGGCCGCCGCCGTCGACTGGCTGCGCAAGGGCTATGAGACCGCCGAAGGCCCCGCCACCCGCGCCCAATGGGGCGTCCTCTATGTTGATGGCCTGATCCGCCTGACCCCGCGCGACAAGACCGCCATCGAAACCGCCGCCGGTCAGGTCATCGGTGAACTGTCCGGCCAGCCCGACAGCTATCACCAGCGCACGCGCCAGCGCTTCGACACCCTGGGCAAGACGCTGACGGACTGGAGCCGCGCCAACAATGGCGCCCCCGTGCTGGAACGCCTGCGCGGACGCATCGCCGAGGCCTGCGCCGCCCAGACCGACGCCGACGCCCGCACCGCCTGCCAGTCCTGGCTTAAGCCCGCCTGACCTGAAGACGCCGCATTGACAGTCCCACCCTTGGCGTCATCCATGACCGCCAAGGGAGACGCCTTCGCATGAACACCCGCTGGCTTGGCGTAATCGCCGTTTCGACCGTGGCCCTGTCCGCCTGCAAGGCGGTCAATGTGCCCGAAGACGCCTTCTTCTATCCCGACACGCGGATGCAGGCGGAAAAGATCGTCCTGCCCCCGGACGCGCCCATGCGTTTCCAGGCCGACACCTTCACCATTCCCTATGCAGGCGGAACCATCGGCGCGACGCGCGTGCGCACCGGACGCACCGACACGCCCCTGATCCTGTTCTGCGGCGGCAACATGTTCCGGCGCAGCGCCGCCGCAGGCCTGACCGCCGACAAGCTGACGCCCTTCGGCGACGTGCTGATGTTCGACTATCCCGGCTCGGGCGAAACGCCGGGGCCGGCCGAATACGCCGCCTTCATCGCCACAGCCACAGCGGTCGCTGACGTCGCCCGCGCACAGGCCGACGCCGAGGACCGCAAGCTGATCGCCTGGGGCCATTCGCTGGGCGGCATCGTCTGCCCTCAGATCGTCCAGCACATCCGCGCCGACGCCGTGGTGCTGGAGACCACCACCCCCAACGCCCGCGCCGTCGTCGAAAACGCGACAGGCTGGGCTCGCCCCCTCGTCCG
>NZ_JABAZW010000148.1:1615-2582 GCF_018608325.1 Brevundimonas sp.
CCCCCAATCTGGCCGCCGTGGACTTGCCCGCCGCGCTCAAGGGCTATCGCGGCCCGGTCGTGGTGCTGGAGGCGACCCACGACACCACCCTGCCGCCCGCCCTCAGCCAGAAGCTTGTGCGCGATCTCAAGGCCGAGGGCGTCACCGTCGATCGCCTGGTCTTCCCGGACGCCGGGCACGGCGATGTCGGCGCCCAGCCGGAATTCCAGTCCCGTGTCGCGGCGGCTCTGGCGGCGCACCGACTGGACGACGAACCCGCCGCATCCTAGCGTAGCATTATGAATCGCATCGCCCTGCCCCTGATCGCCGCCGTCGCCCTTTCCGGCGCCCTGTCCGCCTGCGCGACCAAGCGTGAGCCGGTCACCTATGCCGAGACGGCCGCCGCCGCCGCGCGCGCCGCTGCTCAGGTCGAGGGTCAGGCGTCGCTGTCGCCGCAGGAGGTCTGGGATGCGGGCAATATCGCCTATCTGGACTGGAACGGCGCCCGACGCGGCTGGACCACGACCGAAAGCGGCCTGCAGTACCGCCGCGTCGGCAAGGCGCACCCGAGAAGCGCCCAACCTACGGCGACCGATACGGTCAAGGTTCACTATCGCGGGACCTTCATCGACGGGCGCGAGTTCGACAGCTCCTATTCCCGCAATGAACCGGCAGAGTTCCCTCTGAACCGCGTCATCAAGGGCTGGACCGAGGGCGTCGCCCTGATGCACGTCGGCGAAATCTATGAGTTCGTGATCCCCGCCTCACTGGGCTACGGCTCGCGCTGGGTCGGCGGCGGCGAGCTTCCGCCCAACTCCACCCTGCGGTTCAGCGTTGAACTGCTGGAAGTCAAACCCGCCGCCTGACGGGCTTGACGACGGCGCCCCTGCGGCAGAGGGTCGCACCTTCCCCTGAGTATCCGTAGAGCGTGAAATGAAGATCATCCGTCCCGCCGCCATGCGCGCCGCCGCCTGCACCAGCGTCGCGG
>NZ_JABAZW010000019.1:0-2177 GCF_018608325.1 Brevundimonas sp.
CTACATAGGTGAGGCCATATATCAGTCCCTGCTTATTGGTACTGGTCGCAAGGTGTATTCCTGTGGCCTGGAGTGCGGCCTTGAATTTTTCAAGGCTGTTTATGGAGCGCTTTAAAAGCACGAGTTCAATAGCCGATTTAAGCTGACTGCTGTGGCTGGCTTTCTCTTTTTTGCCCACGAAGAAATCTGTTTCCAGCTTCTTTATGGTGGGCTTGGTAAAGAAGTCACTGGCCTTAATGGGTACGCCTTTCAAGCTGCCATCCTGGGTTCTGATCCGGTACAGAAGGCCTTGATTTTTATAGACACGGGAATCTTCGCTGCCTCTTTCAGCAGAGATATTGTACTGGTGGAGGATGGCATTAAGCTCAGAAAGGGAACTGAATTTATATTCCTTCAGCACATGATCAAGTACGCCGGCTATGGCACGTTTGGTCTGGGTCTTGCCATACTCAACCGTTGCGCTTAGCGGTTTTAGATCATAGACTTTACGCCTTGCGCTATCTTCCGCCTTGATAAGACTAAAGTCAATTTCAATCTCCCTACGGGCCTGCTCAGACTGATTTTTACCCAGGTTATGCAGGGATATTCTGCCCCCATCAGGGCGTATGTTTGTGGTCAGGATATGCACATGGGGATGCCCTGCATCGTGGTGCTGGTAGAGCAGGTAAGGCTGCTCGGCAAAGCCGATCTTATCCAGATATGCGGCAGCAATCTCGCGTAGTTTGTCCGGGCTGTGGTGCTCTGAAGGGTCAAAATTCAGGGAGATATGAACCGTATTTACCTTGGTATTGGGCCGTAATGCGGCCTGCTTTTTGAGCCGGTCTAGCTTTTGAGCAAAGGAAAGATTGGCTGCCTCTTTGGTATAATAGCCGGCCTCCAGGCAGACCGCTACTCCTTCTTTAACCTTGTTTTCATTGTAGTTCAGCACCCTTCTGAAGCTGTCTCCCTGGTGGATCACTGAAACCATTGGTCAGAGATTTTATCCATGTGGGATTGTATGGAGGCGACAGCTTTCTGGAAGGCCCGCTTGTCCAGCTCCCAACTGACTAGCCAGGCCTCCAGCTGCTTTCCTGCGCTGAGGGTATGCAATTTTTTTACGGCCTGATTGAGGTTGTTTCCGGCCGCTTTGAGTTCCATACGCAGGCCTGCAAGGACGGTCACGAAATCATCCAGGGACTCATTTCTGAAGCTGCCGATATGGGGCTTGCCAAGCACCAGCTTGCGGATATAGTCGCTTAGTTTAAGGCTTTTGGTCTTGGCAAATTCCTTTAGGATTGCCTGCTGTTCTGCTGCGGTCAGCCTCACCTGCAGCAGCTTGTTGCGGTTGTTTTTTTCTTCTTTCATCACTGGTCAACTTCACTTGAAAAAATCTACGTTATGGTAAAAAGCCCTGCCCTCGACTCCGGAGTAAGGGCAACCAGATCCCGTTGTATGACAATGGTACATCTGGCCGATGACGGGGCTCACAGGTCATCGTGCCTGCCTTCTTTTGATAAAGGGGGCTTTTATTTATAATAATGCTATCGGAGGGATCATGGGGGCTCCGGGATTTGAAGAGGGATTTCTTTACTTGGTGCTTGGCTACAGAGAAAATCGTTGAGGTCTTTATAAGGGGAGAAGAGGTAGGAGAGGTTTAGCATTTTTTCTTTGAAGCGCTGCTGTAGCTCCTGGCTGCAATTTTCGCCGGCAGCATCATTGTCCAGAAAGGTCATAATGCGCCGGTAGCTCTTTAGAACTTGTAGCACGTTTTTTACCAGCGAGACGGAGTTGAGGATAAAGTAATCCGCAGGAAATCTGCTGAGCCCTGCGGGGAGACTGAGGAAGGAGAGGAAGTCCATGAATCCTTCAAAGACCATTGCAGTGGACTGCCCGCTACAGATCGAGGTGATCTGTTTAGGTGAGCAGCTTCCTTTAAAGTATTTGCTTCTAAGCTCATAGCCCAAGCTGTCGTTTTTAAAGCCAATGGCAAAGTAGGTTTTGCCGTTATTGCTGTAATGTATCTGACAGCAGTACAGGCTTGCTATAGACAAATTAATTTTCCTCTGCCGGAGATAAGAGATTAGGGCAGGGTGCGAGAGTTCTGTAGCTGAAAGGATCAGGATTTTTCCTTGAACTATTGCGGGTGCTGGTTGAGGCTGGAAATAGGCATAGGAATTTTGTGTTTAATAAATACAGGT
>NZ_JABAZW010000019.1:2187-2550 GCF_018608325.1 Brevundimonas sp.
ATTTTGTCCGAGGAGGTCCAGCAGCTCGGGGATGCTACAGGCAAAATAGAGCAGCCCGAAGTCAAGGATATTACCGCCCTTTCCAAGACCAAAATCATACCACCTGTTTAACCTCTTGCTGATCTTAAATGAAGCATGACGTTCATTACGCAAAGGGGAGAGATACCAGAAGTTATCACCCCGGACTTTAACCGGCGTGATTCCCATTCCCCCTAAAAAACCAATAAGATCTATTGCTCTTGCCTGCCGGCAAGTTAATTTCGGCGCCTGCTGTCCCATCTTCAATTCCCTTCTGCTCTACGGCCTGTATGACAAAATTAATAGTAGCAGGGGCAAAACTGGTGAGCTGTATATATTCTATAC
>NZ_JABAZW010000131.1:0-8970 GCF_018608325.1 Brevundimonas sp.
CGGCGCGCCGCGCCACCTCCCCATCCGCTGCGCGGACCGGGAGGAGACAGATAGGATCCTTCATGCGTCTCGCCCTCGCCGCCTCCGTCGCCGTCCTCGCCTTCGCCGCCGCTTCGACCAGCGCCCGCGCCGAGGAAGGCATGTGGACCTATGACAACTTCCCCATCGCCCGCGCGAACCAGACGCTGGGCACGAACATCGATCAGGCCTGGCTGGACAAGGTGCGTCTGTCGTCGGTGAAGTTCGGCGGCTGTTCGGCGGGGATCGTCTCGGGCCAGGGTCTGGTGATGACCAACAACCACTGCGTCGCCACCTGCGTCGCCAACCTGTCCACGCCCCAGCTTCAGTACGGCGAGACCGGTTTCACCCCCAAGAGCCGTGAGGAAGAACTGAAATGCCCCGGCGCCACCGCCGAGGTGCTGACCGACATCAGCGACGTCACCGCCCGGATGCACAAGGCGGGCGAGGGTCTGGACGGACAGGCCTTCAGCCAGGCGCGCGAGGCCGAGGCCGGACGCATCGAAACCGAAGCCTGCGGCAATGATCCCAAGATCCGCTGCCAAGTCGTCAGCCTGTACCGGGGCGGCCAGTTCAAGCTCTACAAGTTCCGCAAATACTCCGACGTCCGTCTGGCCTGGGCGCCGGAAGACCGCGCCGCGACCTTCGGCGGCGATCTGGACAACTTCTCCTTCCCGCGCTTCGCCATCGATGCGGCCTTCATCCGCCTGTACGAAGACAACAAGCCGGTCGAGACGCCGGTCCACTTCGCCTGGAACCCCAACAAGCCGACCGAGGGCGAACCCGTCTTCGTCACCGGCAACCCCGGCGCCACACAGCGCCTGCTGACCCAGTCGCAACTGATGACGATCCGCGACGTGGTCCTGCCGCTGGATCAACTGATCGCGTCGGAATTGCGCGGTCGGCTGATCCGCTATTCCGAGGAAGGCGCCGATCAGGCCTTCATCGCCATGGACCCCATCGTCGGCGTCGAGAACACCTACAAGCGCGGTCTGGGCCGGATGCGCGCCCTGACCGACCCCGCCTTCATGGCCACCAAGGCCGAACAGGAAGCCGACTTCCGCCAGCGCGCCGCTGCGGGCGTCAATCCCTGGGCCACGCTGGACGCCGTCCAGCCGCTGGCGCGCGAACTCTATGCCCCGATGGCGCTGCTGGAAGGCGGCACCGGCATGGGCACCACCCCGGTCGCGGGCGGCTCACAGCTGTTCCAGTGGGCGCGGGCCATCGTGCGCGGCGCCGAGGAACGCGCCAAGCCGTCGGATCAACGCCTGAGCGAATATGCCGACAGCCGCCTGCCCGCCGTCCAGTCCGGCCTGTTCGCCGAGCGTCCGGTCTATGCCGAACTGGAGCAGATCCGTCTGGAATGGTGGCTGTCCAAGACCCGCGAGTGGCTGACGGTCGACAGCCCCCACGTCCGCACCCTGCTGGGCCGCGAAAGCCCTGAACAGCTGTCGGCCCGCGTTGTCAGCGGCACCAAACTGGCCGATCCGGCGGTGCGGCGCGCCCTGTGGGAAGGCGGTCTTGCCGCCGTTCAGGCGTCCGATGATCCGCTGATCAAGTATGTCCTGTCGATCGACGAAGACGCCCGCGCCGTCCGCACCGAATGGCGCAACAAGGTCGATGCCCCCACCGCCCGCGCGTCCGAGCAACTGGCCGCCGCCCGTTTCGCCGTTTATGGCGACGCCGTCTATCCTGACGCCACCGGCACCCTGCGCCTGACCTATGGCCGGGTCGAGGGAACCGATGTTCCGGGCCAGCGCATCCCCGCCTTCACCAGCTTCGCCGGACTGTGGGACCGCGCCACCGGCGCCGAACCGTTCAATGTCGCGCCCAAGCTTCTGGCCGCCAAGGACCGGATCGACCCGAACGCCGTGATGAACATGGCTGTGTCGTCCGACACCATCGGCGGTTCGTCCGGTTCGCCCGCCGTCAACGCCAAGGGCGAGATCATCGGCGCCAACTTCGACTCCACCGTCCTGACCCAGCGCAACGCCTACGGCTATGACCGCAACGTCAACCGCAGCGTCATCGTCACCACCCAGGCCGTGACCACGGCCCTGCGCGATGTGTACGGCATGGATCATCTGGTTCAGGAACTGGGTGCGGCGGCGCCACAGGCCGCCCCCCGGAGAGCCCGTCGTTGAGCCCAGTCGCCTTCCGTACGGCGACTGCTGATGATGTCGCCGCCCTTCGTCCCCTGATCGAACGCGCCTATCGCGGCGACACCGCCAAGGCAGGCTGGACGCATGAGGCCGACATGCTGTCGGGCGAACGCACCAGCCCCGAGGAACTGTCAGACCTGATCGCCGATCCTGAGCGTGTCATCCTGCTAGCTTACCGTGACGAGGTTCTGATCGGATGCGTGCAGGTGGCCCGGTCGGGCGACGACCTCAGCTATCTGGGCATGTTGACCGTCGATCCGGCCTTGCAGGCGGGCGGCATAGGGCGGCAACTTCTGGCCGCCGCCGAGGCTGAGGCGGTCAGCCGCTTTGACGCCCGCCGCATGGAGATGACCGTCATCCATCGCCGCGCCGAACTGATCGCCTGGTACGAACGCCGCGGCTATGTCCGCACCGGCGAGGAACGCCCCTTCCCGCTCGATCCGCCACGCCCCGAACTGGCGTTCGTGGTGCTGGAGAAGCCGCTCATCTGAGCCTTCTCACGTTGAAACAAGGGCGCCACAAAATGGCCCCTTGCAAAACGGACACGGATGTCCACTTAAGCGCTTCACCATGTCGCGCCCCATACGAAAAGACGCCGCCAACAACCGAGCCGCCCTGCTCAAGGCGGCGCGCGAGTTGTTGTCCGAACAGGGGCTGGATGTCCCGCTGGACCTGATCGCGGAACGGGCGGGCGTCGGGCGCGGCACCCTTTACCGCCACTTCTCGGACCGCACCGAACTGGCCCTGGCCGTGTTGATCGACGGGGTCGACGTCCTGGACGCCCGCACGCGGGCTCAAGGCGATGCGCCCGAGGTCTTCTTCTGGTTTGTCGAAGAACTGGCCGATCTGGTCATGCGTAATGCGGGTTGGTCTGATGTTCTGCGGAACGTCCGTTCGCCAGATGCACTTACGCCATTGCGGCAACGCTTGACTGAGGCGGGCGCCGGGCCCCTGGCGCGCGCACAGGCGGCGGGATTGGTGCGGGAGGATCTGGGGCCGATGGACTTGCGTCTGATCGCCACTCTGCTGGGTTCGGGCTTTCAGGGCGCCGACGAGGCCGAGCGCCGCGCGGTTTCGGCCCGCACTCGCCTGATCGTGCTGAACGGGCTGAAGGCGCGCTGATGGCTGGCAACAACTGGCATCTGCCCTGGGAACAGTATGTCGAGACGCTGAAGCCGCACGAGCGGCCGATGATGCCCGGCTCGCCCGCCACCCCGGACCACAGCTGGCCCACGCGGATCATGTACGCCGTCACCGGCCTGATGGTCGCCACCGTCGGCAGCTTGGGCAATGGCGCCATAACCGCCAACGTCCAGAACCTGCAGGGCTCCCTGGGGATCACCCTGACCGAGGCGGCCTGGCTGCCGGTCGTCTTCGTCATGACCAACGCCTGCATGAACCTGATCCTGGTCAAGTTCCGCATGCAGTACGGACTGCGCCTGTTCACCCAGATCTTCCTGGGCGCCTTCGTGCTGGTCTGCGCGGCCCACCTGTTCGTGGACAACTATCAGTCCACGCTGCTGGTGCGCGCCATTGCGGGCATGGCGGGCGCAGGCCTCAGCAGTCTGGGCTTCCTCTACATCATCCAGGCCTTCCCGGCGGCGCACCGGCTGAAGGGGCTGATCATCGGCATCGGCCTGACCAGTTTCGCCGTGCCCATCGCCCGTCTGATCATGCCGGGCCTGCTGCAGTTGGGCGACTGGCGCGCCTTCTATCTGTACGAACTGGGCATGTGCCTGATCGCCTGGGGCGCGGTGCAGGTGGTCAAGCTGCCGCCGTCCGAAAAGATGCGCGTCTTCGACCGGCTGGACTTCGTGACCTTCGCCCTGTTCGCGCCGGGCGTGGCCCTGCTGTGCGCCGTGCTGGGCCTGGGCCGCATCATCTGGTGGACCGAGGCGCCGTGGCTGGGCTGGGCGCTGATCGGGGCCATCATCCTGCTGACCGCCGCCTTTCTGGTCGAGTACAACCGCACCAATCCGCTGATCAACATCCGCTGGCTGACCGGTTCGGACATGCTGCGGCTGTTCGGGGCGATCCTGCTGATCCGCATGGTGTTGTCGGAACAGACTTCCGGCGCCGTGGGCTTCCTGACCGTCGTGGGTTTGGGGCCGGATCAGTTGATGGGCCTGTTCGGCGTCATCCTGGTCGCCATGATCGCAGGCACGGCCGTCAGCGCCTTCACCCTGAACATGGCCAAACTGAACAAGCCTATCGCCATTGCGCTCGGCCTGATCGCCATTGGCGCCTTCATGGACAGCCATTCGACCCTGCTGACCCGCCCGGCCCAGCTCTATGTCAGTCAGGCCCTGATCGCCTTCGCCTCGGCCATGTTCATCGGCCCGGCCCTGATGCAGGGCGTGGTCAAGGTGCTGACCCAGGGCAAGGAGAACCTGATCAGCTTCATCGTCATGTTCAGCGTGCTGCAGAATGTCGGCGGGCTGGCGGGCAGCGCCCTGACCGGCTCGCTGCAGATCATCCGCGAAAAGTTCCACTCCAACCAGCTGGCCGCCGACATCACCGCCATGGACCCACAGGTGGTCCTGCGCCTGCGCCAACTGTCAGGCGCCTATTCGTCCACCATCACCGACCCCGCCCTGCTGAATGCCGAAGGCGCCGCCCTCCTAAGCCGTCAGGTGACGCAGCAGGCCAATGTGCTGGCCTACAACGACGTCTTCCTGATCATCTCCGTACTGGCGGCGATCGGCTGCGCCTGGGTGACCATCACCCACCTTCGCCCCCGCTGGCAGGCCAAGCGCAGCGCCCGCCAGGCTGCCAACCAGGCTCCCGATTCCTCCGCCGTCGCCTCCGCCGTCGATTGAGACTGACCCATGACCGACACATCCGCCCCCGCTCCCGCCGCAGCGCCCGCGCCGCAAGCCCCTCCGGCCCCGCCCCCGCCTGAGCCGAAGAAGCGCGTGCTGTGGACCGTGGTCGCCGCCTGTGTCGCCGTGCTGGGGGCATTGGTCGTTCTGTTCGCCTGGCAGCTTCCGCCCTTCACCAGCCATATGCAGCGCACCGACAACGCCTATGTGCGCGGTCAGGTCACCCTGATCAGCCCCCAGGTCAGCGGCTATGTGGTCGAGGTTCCGGTCAAGGATTTCCAGACGGTCGAGGCCGGTCAACTGCTGGCCCAGGTCGATGACCGCACCTACAGCCAGCGCGTTGAACAGGCGACCGCCACCCTGCACGCCGCAGAGGCCGCACTGGCCAACTCGGCCCAGTCACAGGCCTCGGCGCGCGGGTCGGTCGCCCAGTACGCCGCCACCATCGCAGGCGCCGAGGCCAATCTGGCCAAGGCGCAGGCGGACGCCAACCGCGCCCGCACCCTGAAGGCGGGCGGCTGGGTGTCCCAGTCCAATGTCGATGTCGCAGAGGCGGCGCTGCGCAGCGCCCAGGCTCAGGTCGCGCAGGCCCGCGCCCAACGCGGCATCGCCGAAACCAGCGTCGAATCCGCTGTCGTCAGCCGCGACAGTCTGGCCGCCCAGGTCGAGAACGCCCGCGCCGCCGTGCGTCTGGCCCAGATCGACCTGGCCAACACCCGCATCGTCGCCCCCCGTCCCGGACGCTTGGGCGAGGTCGGCGTGCGTCAGGGCCAGTATGTCACCGCAGGCACCCAGCTGATGGGTCTGGTCCCCGACGTGGTCTGGGTTACAGCCAATATGAAAGAGACGCAGATGAAGAACATCCGCGTCGGCCAGCCGGTCGAACTGAAGGTGGATGCTCTGGGCGGTCAGGCCTTGCGCGGCCGCGTCGAACGCATCGCCCCCGCCGCCGGCAGCGAGTTCAGCGTCATCCGCCCCGACAACGCCACCGGCAACTTCACCAAGGTCGCCCAGCGCATTCCCGTCCGCATCCGCATCGAACCGGGTCAGGAAGCCATCGAACGTCTGGCGCCGGGCATGTCGGTCGTGGCGCGGATCGATACGGGGGCGTGAGAGCGGCTGACAACAGCCCCTTCAGGCCTGTTGCTCTATTCCGAGAAGTTCGGTGAACCTGGACGCCACCCATTTCTCGGTCGCGCGCAGCGGACGCCCCTGGCACCAGAGCATACGCACTGAAAGCAGCGGCAGCGCCAAGGCAGGACAGTCGATTTGCCGCAAAGGTTTCGGATACTTCTCGAATGTGCCGACATTGACCGGCAAGATCGCCCACCCGAGATCGTCCGCCACCATTTCCGCAATGCTGTAGAAACTGTCCGACCGCCAGACCTTCGGACTATAGGCCGGCGTCTTCACATCATCGGCGTGCATCAACAATTGCCGGTAACGTGCCAAGTCCCGTCGGGTCACGGGATTGCTCTGCAACAAAGGATGACCTTCGGCGACGAAGATGCCCTGCGGCAAGGCGCCAACGGGGCGTTCCTCGAAACAGGTCCTCAGCGACGCGCGATCAAAGTGAAACGCAACATCGGCGCGTTCTTGATCCAGATAGCTCATAACCTCGGTCGCGGTGCCGTTGAGCAGCGTCAACTCGATTTCGGGAAAACACTCTGCAAGTTCACGTAACAGGGTGCTGATCGCAGCACAGGGCAGCGCCTCATCGATCGCCATCGCAAGCTTGGCGTCATTGCCATTCGACAGAAAATGCGCCCTTTGCCCCATCTCTTCCGCCTGGCGCAGAACCTCTGCGGCCTCCAGCAACAAAACCTGACCGGTTGCTGTAAGTTGGGCGTTGCGGCGAGAGCGGTCGAACAACTCAACGCCAAGATCCACTTCAAGCAGGGAAATCGCCGTGCTGACGGCTGACTGCGCCTTGCCCAGCTTGCGTGCCGCCGCACTGAACGAGCCGGTCTCAGCCGTCGTTACAAACTGCCGCAACTGTTCCAATGACCAATCCATGCCTATGCATCTATCTGTTTTTCAGATGAATACAATCTTTTCCCATCAGATATGCCGTGATTAACGGCCACTCCTCTGGCGGTCGACATGCGCCGCCACAAGCAATCAGGAGTGACCATGAAGAACCTACTGCTCGTATGGGCCCATCCGCGAGACGGCTCCCTGACCGCGCGCGTGGCTGCGGCGGTGAAGTCAGAACTCAATGCCGTCGAGGTCGCCGTCACGGAGCTCGACCTCTACAGAATGGGCTTTGATCCCTCGTTGCAGCCTATTGATGAGCCCGATTGGCATGACATCGACAAGAAATATTCAGACGAAGTCCAAACCTTGGCTGCCCAGCTCAAAAACCAGGATGCCGTGATCTTCGTTTTCCCGGTCTGGTGGTTCTCGGTGCCCGCCATTCTCAAGGGCTATATCGACCGCGTTTGGAACAATGGGATCGCCTATGGCGGCGGTCGTCGCCTGCCCTTCAACAAGGCTCGCTGGATCGCCGTCACTGGAGAAACGGAGGCGTCTTTCACCAAGCGTGGGCTGGACAAGAGCATGACCCATCAACTCAACGTCGGCATCGGCGGCCTTTGCGGCGCCACGGACTCTAAGGTCGAATATCTTTACGATGCGCTCGGAGAAGATGCCGTCGATATCGCCGCCCACCATGACGCCCTGATCGAACAGGCCAGAAACGTCGTGCGCGAACTCAAAGCCAGTTTTTAAGGACAGCTCTGTTCGTGTGCAGGGCCGCGTAGGCGTCAAGTTCAACCTTCATTTCGGACACGTTCCGGCAAGAGGACGGGGGATGATCCCCGTCCTCGAGTCGCTTAGCGAAATCCCCGCCTGCTCATGGCGATGAGCACGGCGGTCGGGACCAGCAGGACCAGCAGGCTCCACGGCAGGCTGGCCGCGCCCTGATATTGCAGCAGCAGTCCGCCGATCAGACCGCCGCCGGCGATGGCGATGTTCCAGACCGTGACGATCATGGCCTGAGCCACGTCTGCGGCGTCGCCTGCGGTGCGGGCCGAGGCCGTCTGGAAGAAGGTCGCCGCGCCGCCGAAGGCCAGGCCCCAGACCGCCACGCCGCCCAGCACCGCCGCCGCTGATCCGCTCCATAGGCCCAGTCCCAGCGCTGTCGCCGCAAAGACGATGGTGCTGGTCAGGGCCAGTGTCTTGAGACGACGGTCGATCTGGACGCCTGTGATCCAGATGTCGGCCAGGGCCGTGGCGCCGAACAGCAGAAGAATGGCGTCCACCCGTCCCGCCAGCCCGGACCGCTCAAGGAAGGGCGCGACATAGGTGTAGAGGATGTTGTGGGCTAGAACGAAACCCAGCGTCGCCGCGAGAACAGCCTGCAGGCCGGGAATGGCGAACACCTGCGCCAGCGAACGCCGCGCCGCCTGTTTCTCGCCCTCGAAGTCCGGCACGCGCCAGAGGATCCAGCCGATCAGGACAATGCTGACCGCGCTCATCATCAGAAAGACGCTGCGCCATCCGATCAGCCCACCCAGCCATGTGCCCGCCGGAATGCCGATAGTCAGGGCCAGCGGCGTGCCGACCATGACGATGGCGATGGCGCGCCCCGTCATATGGGCCGGGGCCATGCGGCTGGCGTATCCCGCCAGCAGGGACCAGACGACGCCCGCGAACACCCCTGCCCCGAACCGCGCGACCAGCGTCAGGGCATAGGCTGTCGACAGTGCGGTCACCGCATTGACGATCAGGAATCCGGCGATGGCGGTGATCAGCAGAGGCCGCCGCCGCAGCGATCGCGTCGCCGCCGTCAGGGGGATCGCCGTCAGTAACGACCCCAGCGCATAGGCGGTGATCAACTGCCCCACCATCGGCTGGGACACACCCAGTCCCGCGCTCATCTGCGGCAACAGTCCTGCAGGCAGGGCCTCGGTCAGCACCGTCAGGAACCCGGCCAGCGCCAGGGCCGACAGGCCCGCCAGCGGCAA
>NZ_JABAZW010000131.1:9130-17329 GCF_018608325.1 Brevundimonas sp.
TGATTACACAGCTGGAACCCCAGCGGCAACCGATCCTGTGTTGGCGTGCAGACGGCGGCAGTCATGCTGCGCCACTCGTCAATATGGCGGGCAGGATCAGGTCGCCGACGCGGTAGGTGTGGAACTCGCTGGTCGATACGGTATCCAGCCGCTTGAACTTGTCGACGAAAGCCGGGTCGGAGAAGAACTCGCCCACATCGCCTTCATCGGAAATGGCCTCGATATTCACGACGGTCTGGCCGTCCGTGCTCTTGGCCAGACTGCTCCACAGGAAGCCGGGTTTGCGCTCGGCGACATAGCGGACCACGTCCTGAATGATCTCGAACGCCTCATCCTGACGACCGGCGTGGGCGTGGATCACATTGACGATGAAGACGGTCGGCGGTGCGGCCGAAAAACCTGCGGTGAAGACGGGGGAGGACATCGTGGGAACCGGTTTGGAGCGGTCGGATCTGACCGCATCCGCTAACTAGGGCCACGACCATCTCGGAAAAATACGCTATTATTCCCATCAGTCAGGACGTGGAAGTCCGCAATCCGACAGACCGATGGATAGCCTCAGCGCCCTCAATGTGTTCGTCCATGTCGCCGAGGCAGGCAGTTTCACCGGCGCGGCCAAGAAGCTGGGCGTTTCGGCGTCCGCCGTGGGCAAGACCATCGCGCGGCTGGAGGCGCAGGTGGATGCACGCCTGTTCCACCGCAGCACCCGCGCCATCGCCCTGACGGGTGAAGGCGGCCTGTTGCTGGAGCGATGCCGACGCATCTTCGCAGAGGTCAGCGCCGCCACCAACGAACTGTCGGCTTCCAAGGAGGCGCCGCGCGGTCGATTGCGGCTCAGCCTGCCGCTGGCGGGCATGCTGTTGATGCCGATCCTGTCCAACTTCATGAAGGCCTATCCCGACATCCAGTTGGACCTGGATTTCACCGACCGCGTCGTCGATGTGATCGAGGAAGGCTTCGACGCTGTGGTCCGCACGGGCGAGGTCGTGGATTCCCGACTGGTCACCCGCAAACTGGGCGCCTTTGACCATGTCGTCGTCGGTTCGCCCGGCTATCTGGATCGGATGGGGGTTCCTCAGACACCCGAAGACCTGTCGCGCCACCTGTGTCTGCAACACCGCTATCCCTCGACCGGCAAGCTGGAGCGCTGGCCGCTGTATCGCGATGACCGGTTTGTCGGCGGGGGCCTGCCGTCCACCGTGATCGCCAGCACGCTGGAGCCGCTGATCTATCTGGCGGAGTGCGGTCAGGGCCTGACGTGCGTGCCCCTGTTCGCCGTGCAGCGTCAGATCGAGAGCGGCGTCCTGATCCCCGTCCTGGTGCCCTTCATCAAGAGCAGCGGCATGTTCCGCGTCGTCTGGCCATCCAACCACTGTTTGACGCCGCGCGTGCGTGTCTTCGTGGATTTCATGGCCGCCGCCCTCACCGCCTCCCCGACGACAGTTTCGCCGCCAGCAGATGCACGTCGTGCGCCCGCATCCGCTCGAAATTGCCAAGTCCCAGGGCTAGTGCGCGCATAACCTCGGCCTGGCGCGTCTGTTCGGGATCGACGGGCAGGTGGGGTTCTGCTCGGGCCAGTTCAGCGTCCAGCTCGGCCATCATCTGTGCGAGGGCTCGGTCGTTCATGTCGTTCTCCATCATGCCGCCGACCCGAAGTCGATAAAGCACGATCAGAACAAACAGGGAACAATATGATGCATTCCGCCTGTGGACGAACGGCATGAAAAAGGGCCGGACGATCACGCGCCCGGCCCTTAAGTCTTTTTGAGATCAGCGGGCGCGACAGACGCCCGGACAGATCAGCTTTCGACCTGCCAGCCGCCTGCCAGCGCCTTGAACAGAGCGATCTGGTAGGTGGTCACCAGGGCGTCCGACTGGGCCAGTGCGGCGTCAGCGGCGGCCTGGGTGCGCTGGGCGTCCAGAACCGTCAGGAAGTTGTCGGCGCCCGCGTTGAAACGCTGCTGCGACAGGGTGGCGGCGCGGGCGGCCTGATCACGCGCCTCGGTCAGGGCCGCGCGGCGGTCCAGTTCGTTGGCGTAGTTGCTCAGAGCCGTTTCCGTCTCCTGCAGGGCCGTCAGCACCGTCTGGTCGAAGTTGGCCAGAGCCGCCTCCGAACGGGCGTCAGCCGCCTTGATCTGGGCGCGGGCCGCGAACACGTTCGGGAACGACCAGCTGATCAGCGGGCCGAAGCTGAAACGATAGTTCTGTCTGTCGCCCAGACCGTTCGATTCCAGCGCGGTCGAGCCGAACGATCCGCCCAGGCTGATGCGCGGGAAGAGGTTGGCGGTTGCCACGTTCACACGGGCAGCAGCCCCGGCCAGATTGGCCTCCGCCTGACGCACATCGGGACGACGCGCCAGCAGGGCCGCACCGTCGCCGACCGGGATCGCCTGGTTCAGCTGGGGCGGACGCACGCAGGCGGCGGCGGCCTGATCGACCTCGGCCGGGGTGCGCCCGGTCAGGGTCGCCAGACGGAACAGGGCCTCGGCCCGGGCCGCGCGCAGGGTCGGCAGGGTCGCCGCCGTCTGGGCCACGGCTGCACGGGCGCGGGCCACGTCCAGACCGGTGCCTGCACCCGAGTCCAGCAGGGTCTGGGTCAGGGTTCCGGTGTTGCGTTGCAGATCCAGCGTCCGCTCGGCCACTGCGATCTGGGCGTTGGCCGAGCAGGTGTCGGCATAGGCCCGTGCAGTTTCCGCCGCGACCGACACCTGAACCGCAGCCAGAGCGGCTTCGGAGGCGCGGGCGTCGGCGCGAGCGGCGCGGATGGTCGACTCGACACGACCGAACAGATCGACCTCGTAGCTGGCCGACAGGCCCGCATCATAGGTGTCGATCTCCGGCGCCTTCTGGCCTGCAGGCAGACCAACGACCGTGGCGGCCGAGGCGCGGCTGCGCTGAGCCTGGGCGGTGGTCGTCGTGGTCGGGAAGCGGCCCACGCGGGCCTCCGACAGCGACGCACGCACCGCGCGCAGGTTGGCGAAGGCGGCCTCCAGCTGGTGGTTTTCAGCAAAGGCCTGCTGGATCAGGCCGTCCAGCGTCGGGTCGTTGTACAGCTTCCACCAGTCGTCCCGCGCCTGGGCGCTGGAGACGGTGGGGCTGGCTGCGCCCACGAAGCCGCCCGTGCCCGTGACAGGCAGTTCGGCAGACGGCGCCTTTGGCCCGACCGCGCAGGCTGCAAGCAGGGCGCTGGCGGCTGCGGCGGTCAGGAACGAGAGGGTCTTATTGCGGGTCATCAGTGATCCCCTCCCCGGCCGGTGACTGGCGACGGAGCATCAGGGTCGGTCAGGTTGGATGGTTCGTCGAACTGGACGGCCTTTTTCGGCGTCGGCTTGTGAGACTGCGGCAGTTTGGAAGAGAGCCACCGCGTGACGACGTAGAAGACCGGCGTGAAGATCAGACCGAAGAAGGTCACCCCGAGCATGCCCGAGAAGACGGACGTGCCAAGCGATTGCCGCATCTCGGCCCCCGGACCCGTCGCCAGCATCAGCGGCACGACGCCGAGGATGAAGGCGAACGACGTCATCAGGATCGGGCGCAGACGGCTGCGGGCGGCGTGCACGGCCGCGTCGAAGCGGTTCATGCCTTCTTCCTCTTCAGCCTGCTTGGCGAACTCGACGATCAGGATGGCGTTCTTGGCCGCAAGCGCGATCAGAACGACCAGACCGATCTGGACCAGGATGTTGTTGTCCAGGCCTCTCAGGTTCACCCCGATGATGGCTGCGAGCAGACACATCGGCACGATCAGAATGACCGCCAGCGGCATGGTGAAGGCTTCATACTGAGCCGCCAGCACCAGGAAGACGAACACCACGGCCATCAGGAAGATCAGGGTCGCACCCGATCCTGCAGCCTTCTGCTGATAGGCCAGCCCGGTCCACTCGTAGGTGAAGCCCTGCGGCAAGGTCTGGGCCGCCATCTGCTCCATGATCCCCAGCGCCTGGCCGGACGAAACGCCTGCCGCACCATTACCCTGCAGCTCGGACGCCGGGTACAGGTTGTAGCGCACGATCCGCGACGGGCCTGAGTCATTGATCAGGTTCGCCACCGATCCGATCGGCACCATCGCTCCTGACGAAGAACGGGTCTTCAGGTTGGCGATGTCGGCGATGTCGTCGCGGTACTGGGGTTCTGCCTGCGCCGTCACCCGGAAGGTGCGGCCCAGCATGTTGAAGTCGTTGACGTAAGACGAACCCAGATAGACGCCCAGAGTGTTGAAGACGTCGCCGGGCTGCACGCCCATCATCAGCGCCTTGTCACGATCGACGTCGGCGGTGATCCGGGGTGAGCCGGTGTTGTAGGTCGAGAAGACCTGGTTCACTTCGGTCGGCTTCTGCGCGGCAGCGCCCATCATGGCGAAGGTGGCGCCCTCAAGCGCGCGGTAACCCGCGCCAGAGGTGTCCTGGATCATCATCGTGAAGCCGTTGCCGTTGCCCAGACCCTGAACCGCAGGCGGTGCGATGACGAAGATCTGTGCGTCCTCGATCGAACCGGTGGCTTGGGTGATGGCGCCGGCCAGGGCGGTTGCGGCCTGCTCCTTCGTACGATCCGCGAAGGGATCAAGACGAACGAAGATGGTCGCAGCGTTAGAGCCGAACGAGAAGCTGGAGCCATCAAGGCCTGCGAAGGCGATGGCGCCGTTGACGCCCTTGGTGCCGCGGATGATGTCGCTGGCGCGGGTCATCACGGCTTCAGTACGGTCCAGCGAAGCGCCGGCAGGCAGTTGGATGACGCCGATCAGGAAGCCCTGATCCTGCTCGGGGATGAAGCCCGAGGGCGTATCGACCAGACGCCAGGCGGTCAGGCCCAGCAGACCGACATAGACGATCAGGACCAGACCAACGGTGCGAACCAGACGCGCGGTCAGACGACCATAGCGATCCGACAGCCAGTCGAAGCCTTCGTTGAACTTACGACCAGCCCAGCCGCCATAGTACATGACCGAGCCCCACAGACCCGGCTTGCGGGCGTGCTCATCATGCTCGACGTGCGGCTTCAGCAGCAGCGCAGCCATGGCTGGCGACAGCGTCAGGGACACGAACAGCGAGATGACCGAGGCCGAGGCGATGACCACCGCGAACTGGCGATAGAAGATGCCCGGAATGCCCGGAACGAACATGGTCGGGATGAAGACCGAGATCAGCACCAGACCGATGGCGATCAGAGCGCCCGACACTTCCTTCATGGAGCGATAGGCGGCTTCCTTGGGCGTGAGCCCCTCCCGGATCGCCCGCTCCACGTTTTCGACCACAACGATGGCGTCATCGACCACGATCCCGACCGCAAGCACCAGGGCGAACAGCGACAGGGAGTTGATCGAATAGCCCAGCGCCAGCTGCACCGCGAAGGTGCCGACCAGAGCCACCGGAATGGCCACGATCGGAATAAGCGCCGCACGCCAGGTCTGCAGGAAGACCATGATGACGATGATGACGAGGATGACGGCTTCGATCAGCGTGTGCTCGACCGACTCCACCGAGGCCGCGACGAACTCCGTCGGGTTGTAGGGGACGTCGACGTGCATGCCCGCCGGAAGCTCCTTCTTCAGAGCCTCGACTTCTTTCAGCACGCGGTCAGCGGTGCCGAGCGCATTGGCGCCGGGCTGCTGAACAATGGCGATGCCGACGCCGCGCTTGCCGTCGAAGAAGCCGCGAATGCCGTAGTCCTGCGCGCCCAGCTCGATACGAGCCACGTCACGCAGATAGGTCACACGCCCAGCGCTGTCCGTCTTCAGGACGACGTTGGAGAACTCATCAGGATCGGTCAGACGACCCTGGACCTGCACCGGTAGCTGGAAGGCTGCGGCATTGGTCGGGAACGGCGGCTGGCCGATGGAGCCGGCAGCGGCCTGAACGTTCTGGGCGCGAAGGGCTGCAACAATATCGGGGCCCGTCAGACCGCGCTCGGCCGCCTTGGCCGGGTCGATCCAGATGCGCATCGAATAGTTGCCGCCGCCGAACACCTGAACCGCGCCCACGCCGTCGATGCGCAGCAGGCGGTCCCGCAGCGTCGAGTTGGCGTAGTTGCCGACATAGTCGTTATCCAGGCTGTCGTCGGGTGACGTCAGGCCAAGGATCATCAGGAAGCCGCTCTCGGCCTTGTTGACCACGATGCCGGTCTGGCGAACCGCGTCAGGCAGACGGGGTTCAGCCAGGGCGACCCGGTTCTGAACCAGCACCTGCGCGGCATCCAGGTCCGTGCCAGGCTGGAAGGTGACGGTGATGGCCACCGCCCCGTCCGATGTGGACGAGGAGGTGATGTAGAGCATTTTCTCGACGCCGTTCACCTCCTGCTCGATGGGAGCAGCGACGGTCTCGGCGAGCGTTTCAGCCGAGGCGCCGGGATAGGCGGCGTTGATGGTGATCGTCGGCGGCGCGATCTCCGGATACTGCGACAGAGGCAGCAACGGATAGGCGAAGATGCCGATGATGGAGATCACCACCGCAATCACGGCCGCGAATATCGGCCGGTCGATGAAGAAGCGGGATATGTTCATGGCTTAGTCGCCGGTGGACAGGCTGTTGGCGAACGAGGCGCTGGAGGCCGGGGCCGCTTGAGTGACAGGTGCATCCGAAGGCTTGTCAGCCACCGGCGTGATGCGGCCGTTCTGGGCCGTGACCTTGGAGCCCGGCTGAGCGGCGCGTTGCAGACCCGCGATGATCACGCGATCCGTCGGAGCAAGGCCCGACTTGACGACGCGCAGCCCCTGAACGATCGGGCCAAGCTGGACGGCCTTGTTGGTGACCGAACCATCAGCAGCCACGACGGCGACCGTGCGGCGCGCCTGATCCGTGCCGATGGCCGAATCTGGCACCAGCAGGGCGTCATAGGAAGCGGCGCCCGCCACCTGGGCGCGGCCGAACATGCCGGGGCGCAGGAAACCGTCGCCGTTCGGCACGATGGCGCGCAGGCGGATGACGCCCGAGGCCGTGTTCACAGCATTGTCGGAGAAGTCGAGGCGACCGGTACGGTCATAGTTGCTCTCGTCCTGAAGACGGATGCGGACCGTGGCGCCCTGATTGGAGCCGCCTTCACGCAGGTACTTCAGCATGACAGCTTCAGAACCGTCGAAGACGAAGTGGATCGGACCGCCCGAGATGATGGTGGTCAGGACATCGCCCGCCGAAGAACCGCCTGCGATCAGGTTGCCCGGATCGACGCGACGGTCGGACACGCGGCCCGAGGTCGGTGCGGTGATGCGCGTATATTCCAGGTTCAGCTGGGCCGTGCGGGTCGCAGCGTTTGCTGCGGCAAGGTTGGCCTGGGCCGCGTCAACGGCGGCCTTGTTGGCGTCGTACTCGGCCTTGGACACCGCCTGCGAGGCCAGCAGCGTCTCGCTGCGGGCCAGGTTGGCGCGGGCCAGGGTCAGTTGCGACTGCATCTGGGCGACCTGCGCCTGGGCCTGGGCCAGAGCGGCCTGGGCGGGACGCGGGTCCAGCGTGAACAGCAGTTGGCCGCGTTGGACCATCTGCCCGTCGCGGAAGTGAACCGCCTGGACATAGCCGCCGACACGCGCGCGGACCTCGACGGCCTCGACCGCCTCGAAACGACCGGTGAATTCATCCCAGTCCACCACCTTCTGCTGAAGGGGTGTCGCCACTGTGACTGGGGGGGCGCCTGGCCCTTGCTGCTCCGCCTTGGGGGAACATCCATAAAGCGCGCCCGTCGCCAAGACGGACACGGCGGCAATCTTAAGCCCGCGCATCTGCGCATTCTCCCTGATCGGAGGTAAATCCCAGTCGTGCGGACATAGGCCGATGGGGAGTCGGCCTTGTCAACGCGTGGTGACTTAATGAGAGGACGCGAAGCGCTTGTCAACAGGCGTTGACAAAGCCATATGGGAGTTACGGTTATTACATCCGCCCTTTTTCCAGTGGAGTTTTGAGAGCCTTGTTGTGCACCGGCCCCCGCCCGAGAAACGCCGCGGCGACGCGTACGGCCATTCTCGACGCCGCGCGTGAACGGTTCGCCGCCGACAGTTATGATGATGTCGGAATGCGCGATATCGCGCGTGACGTCGGCGTCGACGCTGCGCTGATCAGCCGATATTTCGGCTCCAAGGACGAACTCTTCCTCGCCGCGCTGGACAGCTGCGGCGACGGCAGCCAACTGATGCAGGGCGACAAGGCCGACTTCGGACGCCGCGTGGCCCACGAGATCGTCTACGAGCCCAAGAAGGCTGAAAAGCTGAAGGCCATGTCG
>NZ_JABAZW010000103.1:0-1767 GCF_018608325.1 Brevundimonas sp.
GGGCAGGTCCATCCGTCGTCGGCGCGGCGCCGGTCAGGGCATAGATGTCGGTCTGGAAGCGCGAGACCGCCCGCTGCAAACGTACGTCCGAAAACCCTTCGTAATGCACCGCGAACCGGCCCGAGATGGCCAGCGCCTGACCTTCAGCCGCGCTCACTTTTGCCGATGCCGGCAGGGGCATCAGGGCCGCCTCACCCGCCTGCACCGAAGCTGCGCCTAGGGTCAGCACCGCCAGAACGGCCGCCCCGCTCACGCCTGCTGCCAGCCCGGCCAGTCTGTTCATACGCCGCATCGTCGCTCTCCCCTTGGACAATACCAATCCGGCCAACAGCGGTATTGACACCAACACCAAGTGGACCACACAAGGACTTCTGCATTTCCAGTCAGGATTGTCTAGATCATTGACAACATCATCATCCCAGAGGTCCGTCATCCATCGATCTTCGACCGACCTCGGCCTTCTGGGCGAAGGCGGGCCGCTTTACGCCCGCCTGCAACGTCTCATCCGCACCGCCGTCAATGACAACCGGCTGGTGGTTGGTGCCGCACTGCCCAGCGAGCGTGATCTCAGTGAGGCCTACAGCCTGTCGCGCGTGACGGTGCGGCGCGCCATCGACGGTCTGGTCGATGACGGCTTCCTCAGTCGTCGGCGTGGATCAGGAACCTTCGTATCGGACACAGCCCCCCGAACCGAACGGGTGGAGAAGAGTTTTTCGACCCTGTCGTCCTTTTCTGAGGACATGAAGGCGCGCGACCGCGTGCCGGGCAGTCGCTGGCTGACACGCGGTTCAGGCTTCGTCACGCCGGAAGAAGCCCTGTCATTCGGCCTCTCGCCCGGCTCGTCGGTGCATCGTTTCCGCCGACTACGTTTGGCGGACGGCGCACCGATGGCGATCGAAATCTCGACCATCACCGGCTTCGCCCTGCCCTCAGTCGAGGCTGTCGGCGCTTCTCTCTACGACGCCCTCAACGTCACCGGCTGCCGCCCGGTGCGCGCCCTCCAACGCCTCCGCGCCGAAACCGCAGGCGAAGAACGCGCCAAACTGCTGGAAGTCGATGCAGGCCACGCAGGCCTGCTGATCGAACGCCGCGCCTTCCTGGCCGACGGCCGCCCCGTCGAACTGACCCGTTCCTTCTACCGCGGTGACGCCTACGACATGGTCGCAGAACTGGGGGTGTCGGCGATGTAGTTTGTTGCGATGGAGCTTCGGATCCAGTCTCGATCAGGAGTGCTCTGGTCTAGCCAGCATCACGGCTCCCCCGCGCCTACATCACCTCAAACAAGCCCGCCGCGCCCATGCCGCCGCCGACGCACATGGTGACGACAACGTAGCGGACGCCGCGGCGGCGGCCTTCGATCAGGGCGTGACCGACCATGCGGGCGCCGGACATGCCGTAGGGGTGGCCGATGGAGATGGCGCCGCCGTTGACGTTCAACCGCTCGTCCGGAATGCCCAGGACATCGCGGCAATGCAGCACCTGGACTGCGAAGGCCTCGTTCAACTCCCACAGGCCGATGTCCTCGACTTTCAGGTTGAACCGCTCCAGCAGACGCGGCACCGCGACGACCGGGCCGATGCCCATTTCATCGGGCCTGACCCCCGCCACCGCCATGCCGACATAGCGGCCCAACGGCTGTAGTCCGCGCCGCTGCGCCTCTGCCGCCTCCATCAGGACGCAGGCTGAAGCGCCGTCCGACAGTTGGCTGGCGTTGCCCGCCGTGACCGTGCCGTCAGGGAAGACCGTGCGCAACGAGGCCAACCCGTC
>NZ_JABAZW010000103.1:1777-17234 GCF_018608325.1 Brevundimonas sp.
ATCTTCATGCGTGAAGCCATCGGCACGATCTCGTCGACGAACCGGCCTGCGGTCTGGGCCGCCGCCGTCCGCTGCTGGGATTGCAAGGCATAGGCGTCGCAAACCTCGCGCGACACGCCGTAGCGTCGCGCCACAGTCTCGGCGGTCTCCAACATCGACATATAGGCGTCGGGCTGGTGGTGCAGGACCCACGGATCAGGCGTCACCCGCATCTGATCCGTCTGGACCAGAGAAATGGACTCCACCCCGCCTGCGACCGCGATCTGCATGTGATCGACGATGATCTGTTTGGCCGCTGTGGCGATGGTCATCAGACCGGACGAACATTGCCGGTCCAGGGTCATGCCTGCCACCGACACGGGAAAGCCCGCGGCCAGGGCCGCCATCCGGCCGACGGACTGCTGCACGCCCTGCGGCAGCGAGCATCCCAGAAGACAGTCCTCGACCTCGGCAGGATCAACACCGGCGCGCTGGACCGCCGCGTTCAGCACATGGGCGGCCAGGGTCGGCGAGGGCGTGTCGTTGAAGGCGCCGCGATAGGCGCGCCCGATGGGTGTGCGCGCGGTTGAAACGATGACGGCCTGACGCATCATGCCCTCGCCATCACGGGGCCGACAGCGCCAGCCGAGGCCAGTTCCTGTTCCGCCTGCTGGAAGCCATAGGCCGGCACGACTTCGTCCGAACGGTCCGAGGCCCGATCCCACGCTGCGATCAGCCCCTGCCCGGCTTTCTCTGAGCCGATCCGCACACCCTTGGTCAGGGTGATGTTGGCGCGGGCGAAATGGCCACCCCCGGCGCATAGAATGGCGCGCGTTGGTGCGTCTTCCTGCACCAGGGCCAACAGGCCGGGGCTGACCAGACCGGGATCAAGAGCCGTCAGGCTTTCGTCCGACAGGACGCCGTTGGTCATCTGGGTGGCGGCGGTAGGCGCCAGGGCATTGACGCGAATGCCGTATCTTTCGCCCTCGATGGCCAGGGTCTGCATCAGACCGACCAAAGCCAGCTTGGCCGCGCCATAGTTGGCCTGACCAAAATTGCCATACAGACCCGACGACGACGTAGTCATGACGATGCGGCCATAGTTCTGCTGCCGCATGATCTCCCACACCGCCTTGGAGCAGATGGCGGCGCCCATCAGGTGCACGTCCACGACCAGACGGAAGTCATCCATCGTCATCTTGGCGAACGACTTGTCGCGCAGAATCCCGGCGTTGTTCACCAGAATGTCGATCCGCCCCCACTGCGCCCTGGCGGCGTCGACCATGGCCTGAACCGCATCGGCATCCGTGACCGAACCGGCGGCGGCGATCGCCTCTCCGCCGCCCGCAACGATCTCGTCAGCGACGGCGCGCGCCGCAGCCTCGGTCAGGTCATTCACGACCACCCGCGCGCCTTGAGACGCCAGATAGAGCGCGTGCTGACGCCCAAGCCCGCCCCCGGAACCGGTGACTATGGCGACACGGTTCTGCAACATGGATGATCTCCGCTTTGATCTTGAATGGAAAAGAGTTCTCAGCCTCGACCGCACTCTTGAGAGGCGTGTTCGGCGGCTGTCGCCAGAGACGATGCGGCGCCGCTCACCGCGCGCCGTATTCAGCCCTCAGCTTCAACTTGTCGATCTTGCCGGTCGCCGCCAGCGGCATCCGCTCCAGCCGGTGAACCGCGTCAGGAATCCACCAGGACGCAACTCGCCCCTTCAACGGCTCCAGCAGCGCCTCGTCATCGGTGGGTGCGTCCGGCGACAGCTCGACCAGAAGGATGGGGCGCTCGCCCCACTTGTCGTCGACCCGCCCGATGACCGCAGCCAGCGCCACCCCCGGCAAGGCGCCGATCACGGCCTCGATCTCGGCGGGATTGATCCATTCGCCGCCAGACTTGATCAGGTCCTTGGCGCGGCCCGTGATGGTCAACTGCCCCTCGGCGTCGATACGGGCCAGATCGCCGGTGGCGAACCAGCCGTCGGCGTCAGCCGCATCCTCGCTCTGGCCGAAATAGCGCCGAATGACAGCAGCGCCCCGCACCTTCAGATGCCCCTCTACGCCGCGCTGTTCGGGCAGGGCCTGCCCTGCCTCGTCCGTCAGTAACAGATCAACCCCGACCGCCGGACGCCCCGACACCCCGGCGGAACGACGCAGTTCCTGCGGCGACGCCACCGTGCCGGAGGGTGACAGTTCAGTCATGCCCCAGCTGGTCTGGACGATGACGCCCAGCCGTCTTTCGATCCGCTCCATCAGCGCAGGCGCCAGGGGCGCGCCGCCCATGATGATCCGTTCAAGGGACGGCAGTTCAAGTCCCGTGGCCTCGACATGCTCAAGCAGAGCCAGCCAGACCGTGGGCACGCCCACCCCTGCCGTCACACCTTCCGAAACGATCAGCCGGGCCAGGCTGGCGCCGTCCAGCCTGCGCCCTGGCAAGACCAGTCTGGCGCCGACGGCGGCGGCGGCGAAGGGCAGGCCCCAGGCGTTGGCGTGGAACATGGGCACCACCGCCAGCAGCCTGTCACGGCTGGTCACCGCCATGACATCCGCCTGCAGCACCCGCAGCGTGTGCAGGAAGCTGGAGCGATGCGTGTAGGTCACGCCCTTGGGCGCACCGGTCGTACCCGAGGTGAAGCACAGGCCGCACGGCGCCGTCTCGGCGAAGTCGCCCCAGAGCACGTCACTGGGCGCCTCGGCCAACAGCGGCTCCAGCAGGCGAATATCGGCCCGGCATTCGGGCGTGGTCTCCAAGGGTTCGGTCTGGTCCAGCACGAGGATCAGAGACAGTCCGGGCGACAGGGCGGCGATGCGGCTGGCCTGACCGACCAGATCGGGGCTGACGAACAGGATGGCGGCCTCCGACTGGGCCAGCATGTCCGCCAGTTGTTCAGCCGTCAGGCGCGGGTTCAGCGTATGGCACACCGCCCCCATGCCCATGATGGCGAACCAGGCCTCGACATGGCCCTGAGTGTTCCAGGCCAGGGTGGCGACCCGCGCACCCTGTTCGACGCCGTGGCGGCGCAGAAGGCCCGAAATCCGAACACTGCGGGCACGCAAGGGGGCATAGCCGATCCGTGCGGTCGAGCCGTCATCGCGAGCCGTGGTCACCTCTGCCGCCGGCCGCCATTTCGCGGCGTGGTCGAGGAACTTGTCGAGGGTCAGGGGAAAGGACTGAACGTCCCCGTCCTTCATCAGCATTTACTCGGTATCCTTCAGGGCGCGCACAGGCGCCTCAAGCAAAACTCAGCCAGCCCGGATCGGCCGACGCCTCAGACATGAGGCTCGGGCGCAGGCAGACGGCCTCGGCGATGGCTTCAAACTGTCGGTGCAGGTCCGGTCGTGAGAGCCAGAAGATCCAACGCGGCGTCAGGGTTCGTCTTCTGTCGGCAGATGGCCAGGAAGCCCGCCGCCATGAAGCTGGCCATCCGATCCTTCACCGCGCCGAAGTCGTCGGAGTCACACAGGCCGCCAGACAGCCGGTTGATCCGCCCGGTGCGCGCCAGCGTCAGCATCAGCGCCCCGGTGACGAAGTGATAACCCCAGAAGATGTCCTCCTCGGCGCAATCGGGCAGAGCCTTCTTCAGCAGGTCGATCAGTTTCAGGACCACCGGATCGAAGTGGAAGTCCATCAGCTCGGCCCCATAGGGGGTGTTCGACGCCTGTGCGCCCAGGGCGCCGTAGTTCTTCCAGTTCTCGCCGCCCTGACTGTAGAGGTCCAGGTCGGTGTCCAGAAACGCCCGCAACGCCGCCTCGACCGTGGGCCTGCCGCCTTCCGCAGCCGCCTCACAGTCATCCAGCGCCTTCATCCGCAAGGAGACGGTCACATCTGCCCGGCGCGCGATGACGGCGTCGTACAGCTTCTTCTTGTCGGTGAAATAATAGTTCAGCAGCGTGTGATGAACGCCGACCCTTTGGGCGACGTCCTTCAACGTCACCCCATACAGGCCGTGGACGGAGAACAGATACTCGGCGGCGTCGAGGATCTGCTCCATGGTTTCGACGCGCTGCTCGACCTTGCTCTTCGGGCGACGCGGCCGGGCCGTCGCCTTGGATTCGGCGGCAGCTTCCTGGGATTTTTCAGGCGCCATGGCGGTTCTCATCATTCACGGGCAGGAAGGCGATTGCGGCGGCAGGGGCGGCGACAGGACGCCGAAATTCCAGTTCCACGGAATCCCGCCTGCGACCCGGCGACGACAGACCACGGTTTCATGCGTGTCGTACATGCCCGGCATCAGATGATCGCGCACGGTCGGCGCCGCCTCAAAGGCCATATATGCGCGCGCCTGGCCATAGGCCGGCCAGTCGGGCTGCCCCGGCGCGGTCGGCGTGCCGGTGCGAGCGAAGCTGCCCCAATAGGACATCATGGCGTCGCTCAGCCCCCGCTCGGTCGGCGTATCGGGAATGGCGGGCCACAGCGGCGGCGTGCGATCCGTCGTGCCGAAGACATAGGGGATTTCGGCTGCGTGAAAGGCGTGCAGCCCCTTGTCGTCCATGGCCGGATAGCCGTGATCAAAGAGATAGAGGAAGCCCTTTTGGCCCGTACGTTCCTGACGACGCATCAGCCGTTCCGAGGTCCAGCCATAAAGTCCGTCACGCGGCGTCGCCAACAGGCTCTCACTGAGGTCGGATGATGGATACAGACGCAGGAAGGTGTCGGCCAACGGGCCATAGGCGGCCCGGATCGCCGTCTCATAGGCCGTTGCATCCGCTGGCGGCGAAGGCGGCAAGAGGAACCGCAGCGAGCGTATCTCCCCCTGATTGAAGCCGGCCAGCAAGGGCACAGACGCCTGTTGGCCCCGGTCAAAGATTTCGACCAATTGTTCAGGCAGGATCTTGCCGTCGATCGTGCCCCAGGGGGCATAGCCCTTGGCCTGGGCGCTGGTGGTCAGCTCCTGTGCGTCCATCGTGCGCAACTCGGCCAGACTGCGTCGGCCCAACTGATCCTGCAGCCAGACGCCGACCATTTCCGCCGCCGGATCGCCATGGCGGCTTGAGCGCAGCTCAGGCGTCGAGATCATATAGGCGCTCTGGGCGATGGCCTTATGGAACAGGCCGCGCGCCTCTGGCGAGGCCATCAGATACATGACGCTGAGAGCGCCTGCGGATTCACCCGCGATGGTGACATTGTCGGGATCGCCCCCAAAGGCCGCAGCATTGGCCTTGACCCACTTCAAGGCGGCGATCTGGTCCATCAGGCCATAGTTGCCCGAGATGTTGCGGCGCGATTCCGCACTCAGCTCCGGGTGGGCCAGATAGCCCAGGACGCCGAGCCGGTAGTTGATCGACACCACCACCATGCCTTGGGCCGCCGCCATGCGCGCGCCATCATACATGGTCTCGCTGGACGCGCCCGTCGCCAGGGCGCCGCCGTGAATCCAGACAAAGACAGGCGCCGCGGCCGCACCCTGCGGCGACCAGATATTCAGGAACAGGCAGTCCTCGCTCAGCGTGGGCGCTTCGCCTGCATAGATGCTCTCGCCGCGCGCGATGGGCTGGTGACAGGCAGGACCGAACTGGGACGCATCACGCGTCTGGCGCCAGCGCGGCATGTCCACGGGCGGACGCCACCGACGCCAGCCCGTCGGCGCCACCGCATAGGGCAGCCCCTTGAAAACGTTGACGCCGTCAATCGCTTCGCCGCGCACGGCTCCGGCAGGAGCCTGGACGACGGGGCGGTTCGGGGTGGCCGCGCTTGCATTTTGCGCCCCAGCCCAGGCCGGAGATTGGATCACGGCGCATCCCAGGACGGTCAGCCCCGCCAGCAGTCGGACAGCGGTTCTCATCACGATACAGCCTCCTTTTTCGACTGGAGCCGAATCTTCCGGGCCAGTCCGAGGAACATCACAATCGCCAATCCGTAGAAAGGCAGCAGGGAATAAAAAGCCATCTGCAGCGAGTTGTCGGGATGGCTTGAACGGAAGAAGTCGCTGGCCGCGCCAAGGAAGGTCGGACCCAGCCCCAGGCCGATCAGGTTCATGATCAGCAGCAGCAGCGCGCCCGCCAGAACGCGCTGATTGGGACGCACCTCCTCCTGCACCAGGGTCACGGCAGGCGACAGATAGAAGTAGTTCAACGCCATCGGCACCGACAGGAACAGCAGCGCCACCCGCCAATCGGACGCCCAGACAAAACCGGCGAAGAAGGGCGCCGCGATGATCAAGCCGATGGCCGGAAGATAGGCGTATGCGGTCTTGTAACGGCGGCTCAGCCGGTCGATCAGCCAGCCCGAACCGAAGATGCCCAGGCTGACGCTGACACCCAGCAGCAGGGCGTACCACAGGGCGATTTCCTGCAGGGTCATGCCCTTCTCACGCATCAGGAACAGGGTGGCGAAGTTCATCAGGGCGTAGGTGACGAACTGGGTCGCGCCGCTGGCCAGCGCCATGCCCCTCAGCACGGGGTTGGAAAGATACATCCGGCAGGTGGCCATGAAGCCGGGCTGGGGTTCAGGCGCAACGGTGGCAGATGCGGCTTCGCCCGGTTCGACCACCGTTTCCACTGGCGCATCCAGGCCGCCCTTCTTGGGCTCACGCACAAAGACCCACACCACCAGGGCGGTGATCACCCCAATGACGCCAACCCAGATGAAGGCGTCGCGCCACGAATAGGCGGCGGCGATGGAAGCGCCGAACGCCACACCCAATGCCGAACCGATCGGCGGTCCAAGATTGAACAGGCCCAGCGCCGTGCCGCGCGTGCCGGGACGGAAATAGTCGGAGATGATGGCGTAGGATGGCGGCACGCCGCCCGCCTCGCCCACGCCCACCGCCATGCGCGCCGCCGCCAGTTGCGGATAGGACTGCGCAAAACCGCACGCCGCCGTCGCCGCACTCCACAGGGCGCAGGCCAGCGACAACACCCGGACCCGGTTGGTCCGGTCGGCCAGCCAGCCGACCGGAATAGCCAGGATGCAATAGAACATCGCGAAATACAGACCGCTGATCAGCCCCAACTGGCCGTCGGTCACGCCGAGATCGTCCTGGATCGGCTTGGCGAGGATCGACAGCAACTGCCGATCCAGGAAGTTCAGGACATAGACGAAACAGAGAAGAGCCAGGACGAACCAGGCGCGCCCTCCCGGACGCGCATCATGCGCGCCCGGAACGACCGATGAAGGAGCGGCGGCCATCAATCAGAACTCATAGCCGACGCGGACACCCATGGTGCGAGGCCGCTGGCGGCCATAGCGGCCGTCGATGAAGGCCTCAGGGTGGACGTAGTTGATCGACCGGTCGTCAAACAGGTTCTCGACGTAAACGCCGACGGTGAACTGGGTGAAGGCGAAGGCGGCGTTGGCGTTGACGACGGTGTAGCTGTCGGTGTCGTCATAGGTCGGCAACGGCGTCAACGGGCGTCCTGGCGTGTTCGGGAAGGCGTTGGGGAAGCTGCCCACATGGGAAACCGCAACCGAAGCATTGCCCGTCACACCGGCCATGGGCTGCCATTCATAGTTGACCCGCAATGAGCCTGACACCTTCGGCCCGGCCAGGCGCGCCCCCATGACCGCGCCGGAAATCGCAGCTTCCTGCGTCGACAGATCATCGACCTTGGCCTCGTTCCATGAACCGGTCAACGCCACCGTCCAACCCGACGCAGGCAGGGCGACAAGTGACACCTCAAGCCCCTTGCTGGTCGCGCCGCCGATGTTGGTGGCGAACTGGATGGAGTCCGAAACGCGGTTCGCCTGAACCTGAATATCGTTCCAGTCGATCAGATACAGGGCCGCGTCAGCATAGAGTTTGCCGCCGAACCAGCGGCCCTTCACGCCGATCTCATAGTTGATCAGCTTGTCGGACGTGGCGCCCGTGGGGATGGTGATGTCGTTCGGGTCAATCAAGCTGACCGTTCCGGCCTGGGCGTTGATGATCGGCGGCCTGAAGCCGGTGGACACCGCGCCATAGGTCGTGATGGCCGACGTGGGCCGCCAGGACAGGCTGAGGCGATAGGACGGACCGTCCTCCTCCGCCTTCACGCCCGCCGCAGCCGCATAGGGGGCAGTCATGGTGATCGGCGTATTGGCGAAGCCCCAATAGGCCAGCGTCAGATAGTCGGAGTTATAACCGCCTTCCTTGGTGAAGCCCTGCGCGTCGGTCTTTCCGTACCGCAGCCCGCCCGTGACCCACAGATCAGGCGTGAAGCGATAGGTCAGTTGACCGAAGGCCGCGATCTCGTGGCTGACGAAGTAAGAGCCGAAACGCTGGTAATATTCGTCCGGCAGGCCCGACAGTCCCCGCGACGCCAGGAAGGCCGGGTTCGAGCGGTAATTGTAATCTACATCACGACGCTTGCGGAAATAGAAACCGCCAACAGACCAGTCGAACTTGCCGCCCGGATCAGAGACCAGACGCAGTTCCTGAACGAATGTGCTGTCCCAGGCATCCGCATCCAGTGCGAAGGGGAAGGCCTGCCCGTAAGAGCCGGCCAGATCGACAAAGAACAGCCCCTTGTAGTCAGAATAGGTCGACGAACTGGTCAGGCGCGCACCGTCAAACTGATATTCGACCGTCGCATTGTAGTTGGCCATATCGCTGCGGAAGCGATCCGGGCGATCCGTCAGACGGACATATTCACCCAGGTTAGGGTTGGTCAGCGACGAGTCATGCGGGTTGCTGATTTCATGCGAATACATCAACCGCGCCGAAAGCCGGTCGTTCGGCGTCCATTGCAGAATGGCGCGGCCGCCATATTGAACCAGCGTGTTGGCGTTTTCGATCTTGGTCCCGACGTTGTCGACCCAACCGCCCTCATTGCGTGAGAAGCCGACGATGCGCAGCGCCAGTTGGTCTTCAATCAGCGGCAGGTTCACCATGGCGTTATAGCGTTGGCGCAGGCCGCCCTCGCTCATCACGCCCAGATCGACCAGGGCCGAAGCGTCGAAACGCGAGGCGTCAGGGCTATGAGTCAGGATGCGCAGCGCGCCCGCCAGAGAGCCCGACCCGAACAGGGTGCCCTGCGGTCCGCGCAGAAACTCGATGCGCTCCACATCATACAGAGTGGGGTCCAGAATGGTGGAGTTGCCGTTGGATGAGATCGGCAGCTCATCCAGATAGATGGCGACCGTGCTCTGCAGATTGGCCCCATAGCCGTTGGTGGCGATGCCGCGCGCTGTGAAGTTGTTGAAGTTGGCCGAGGCCCGGTTCAGCACAACGCCCGGCGTTGCAGTGGCCAGACCGTCATAGTTGACGATGCCGCGTGCATTCAGCTCTTCCTGCGACAGGCTGGTGATGCTGACAGGCACGTCCTGAAGCCGCTCGGCGCGGCGGGTGGCGGTGACGATCACGTCCTCGACGTGACTGTCCTGACGATCACGGGCTTCCCCATGCGACGCCGTCGAAGATTGATCTTGAGCCCATGCCTGGCCCGACGCCAGAACCGCGGCAGGTGCGAGCAGACACGCGGAAGCGAGCAGTAACGCCTTCATCGATTTTCCTCCCAATGCGCCGATCATGAGTGTCGGCGCTTGACCAGATTGGGCCACGCATTCAGGCCGGAGTCAACATTCGCTCTCACGAGCGTGAATATCTTGATCTCGACAGCGGTTCCGGTGAAGCTTGGCGCCAGGAGGAGACCAACCATGACCCGTCTTTCGCTCGAAAACCGAACCGCCTTCATCACGGGCGCATCCAGCGGCCTGGGCCTGAACTTCGCCCGCATCCTGTCGGCCGCAGGCGCCAGGGTGGCGCTGGCTGCACGGCGAACGGACCGGCTGGAGGCAGAGGTCGCCGCCATCCGCGCGTCCGGGGGGCAGGCGACCGCCATCGCTCTGGATGTGATGGACGCTGAGACCATTGGCGCGGCGATGGATCAGGCGCAGGCCGCACTCGGCCCCCTGTCCATCCTGGTGAACAACGCAGGTGTCAGCGGTGAAGGCGCCGCCCTCTCCCTGCCCGTCGAGCGGCTGGATCAGACCTTCGATGTCAATGTCCGCGCGGTCTATGTCGCGGCGCGTGAAGCCGCCCGACGCATGATCGACAGCGGCGTCGCCGCCAGGGAGGAGGCGAGAATCATCAACATCGCCTCGATCGCCGGCATGACCCAGTTGCCCGGACTGACGGCCTACTGCGCCTCCAAGGCGGCGGTCGTGTCTCTGACCCAAGGCCTGGCTCGCGAATGGGCCAGCCGAAACATCGCCGTCAACGCCATCGCCCCTGGCTATATCGAAACCGAGATGAACGCCGACTGGTTCGCCACCGAACCGGGCCGCAACCAGATCAGCAGCTTCCCCCGCCGACGCCTGATGGACGGCGACGCCCTGGATCAGGCGTTGATGCTGCTGTCCGGCCCGGCCGCCCGCTTCATCACCGGGTCTATCATCACCATTGACGACGGCCAGTCCCTGTAAGCCGACACAAATCGGGGGCACGCTTGCCCCCTTAAACTCCAGCCGCAAACAGACAAGTAGAGCCCCTATGAGCCAGTCCCTGATCGTCCGTCGCGACCTGGATTTCATGCTGCACGACTGGCTGAAGATGGAGACGTTGTTCGACGCCCCCGCCTTCGCCGCGCACAGCCGCGAGAGCATCGACGCCGTGCTGGACCTGTCTGAAGCCCTCGCCGCCGACCTGTTCGTCACCCACTACAAGGCAGCCGATGCGAACGAACCCCGGATCGAGAACGGCCAGGTTATGACATTTCCGGCGATCAAGACTGCGCTCGATCAATACGCAGAGCTTGGGTTGTTCGCTGCTGGCTTCAGCGAAGACCTGGGCGGCCTGGGCCTGCCCTATCTGGCGTGCTCGGCCTCATTCGCCTTCTTCGCAGCCGCCAATATCGCCACCGCCGCCTATCCCATGCTGACCACGGCCAATGCGCGACTGATCGCCACTTTCGCCTCCCCCGCCCAGGTCGAGACCTTCGCTCTGCCCCAGATCGAAGGCCGCTGGTTCGGCACCATGTGTCTTTCGGAACCCCAGGCCGGATCGAACTTGGCCGACGTCCGCACCAAGGCCATCATCGACGGAGAGGACGGCCTTGGCCCCCGCTACCGGCTGTCGGGCAACAAGATGTGGATCTCCGGCGGAGATCAGGACATCAGCGAAAACATCGTCCATCTGGTTCTGGCCAAGATCCCTTCTGACGACGGCTCCCTGCCCGAAGGCACCCACGGTCTGTCGCTGTTCATCGTTCCCAAAATCCTGCCGGATGGCGGGCGCAACGACATCAGCGTGGCCGGCCTCAATCACAAGATGGGCTATCGCGGAACGGCCAATTGCCTGCTGAACTTCGGTGAGAATGAAGGCGCTATCGGCTGGCGCGTCGGCGAACCGGGACGCGGCCTGCAGCAGATGTTCCTGATGATGAACGAGGCGCGCATCGGCGTCGGACTGGGCGCGGCCGCCCTAGGCTATCGCGGCTATCGGCTGGCCCTGACCTATGCCCGCGAACGGCTTCAAGGCCAGCGCCCCGGACGCCCCGGGTCGGTGGCCATCATCGAACACCCCGATGTTCGCCACATGCTGCTGACGCAGAAAGCCTATGCTGAAGGGGCGCTGGCGTTGTGCCTGTATTGCGCCAAACTGGTCGATCAGCACGACGACCCGGATGCAGCCGCCCTGCTCGGCCTGTTGACGCCCATAGCCAAGACATGGCCGTCCGAATACGGCCTGGCCGCCAATGACACCGCCATCCAGATTCACGGCGGCTATGGCTACACCCGCGACTTCGACGTCGAGCAACTCTACCGCGACAACCGACTGAACCCGATTCACGAAGGCACGACCGGCATCCAGGGTCTGGACCTTCTGGGCCGCAAGATTCTGCGTTCAGACGGCGCAGGCCTCGCTGTGCTGGAACAACGCCTCAAAGCCACCTGCCATCTTGCGCGTGATGCTGCGGACCTGGCTGAGGCCGCCGAAGCCCTTGCCGATGCGTGGATTCACGTCGCACGAACCATCGATGTCATTCAGGCCCTTCCCGAAGAGACACGCCTGAACAACGCCACCGCCTTCCTGCGCGGCTTCGGCCACGTGGTCACCGCCTGGCTCTGGCTCGACCAGGCGCAAGCCGCCACAGTCGCTGAGCCGAGCCCGTTCCACACAGCCAAGATCACCGCATGCCGGTTCTTCTTCGAATTCGAACTGCCCAAGATCGACCACTGGCTCACAACGGCGACCTCTACGAGCGGCATAGGCAACACCGCCATCGACGATGACAGCTTCTAACCACCTGCACCACCTAGCCAGCCGTGGGGAAGCTGGCCATTCTCACGCCTCAACCGGGTCATGGCCGCCGCCCGACCCCGCTCGTGCAGCCCGACCTCGCAGGCCACCGACCCGACTCTTCCTGTAAGCTTTTGATTTATAGTCAAATTCTTGATGGCAGCATCGGTAAGCACGGTAAAATCCCTCACGCTGGAGCGAGCTGAAATCGGGCGCTTGTGGTCCGATATTTCCTTTATAGTTCCGTATCTTGGTTGAGAAAAATACCGTCAGCAGGACGGTATGAGCCCAAAGCCGCGCTGGCAACGGCGTGCGATACCGTCAAAAGGGTCGGCATCACAAAAAGCGAGACCCTCCGAAAGGCTTCGAAGGGTCTCGTCAGAATTCACTTTTACGTCAGTGACTTATCTGAGCTTTCGGAAGCGATACCGAAAGCTCCGAGAGGCCTGAATCATTCCCACTCGATGGTCCGATTTCTCAGAAGGCGCTGATTTATCAGCGCCTTTTTAGTACTCTTAGACTCGTGCCGTCAGTACTACCGTCGCGGAAGTGCGACTTATGAAAACAAAGAAGAATTTTCCCGAGATAAAATTTGAGTGATGTCGCTGTCTATCGACAGACGCACGACAATACCGGTTCTCCCAGGCGCAGCCCTCGTGACTTTAGCGCCGCTGCCAATCACGACGAATGCATGCCGACTCGTCGGCAATCCTATCGAGACGATACCGTCATCTCAACGTTCGGCCAACATCGTCAATGCACGAGAACCGGCCATTCACTGACCGCCGGAAACACGACCTTCAGAGAATAAGCCGAGAGCTGCTTTTCAGCTTTAAGCCAAGGCCAACTCCACTCGCGGCGGAGATCACCAGGTTTTAAGCCGGCGCAGCCGAAGCACAGAGCCGGTTGCCTTCCACAACGATTTGATGCATCTGCACAGTCGTCATCAGGACCCGGCTACGGGTGGCTACCCCGGGCGCCGATCCCTCGGGAAACGAGAACGAAGCATCGCCACGCGCGAGCCGTTCAACCGACAGACTGATAAATGACCCTCATAGCTTCGGCGCGCCAGCAATGGCTCGCCAACCCACGCCGCGATCTACTCGCGGGCACCGTCGTCGCCCTGGCGCTTATTCCAGAAGCGATCGCCTTCTCCATCATCGCCGGCGTCGATCCCGCCGTTGGCCTCTACGCCAGCTTCGTAATCGCCGTAACCATCGCCTTCGTCGGCGGACGGCCCGCCATGGTTTCTGCGGCCACAGGGGCAATGGCGCTCCTGATGGTGACACTGGTTCGGGACCACGGCCTGGAATACCTCTTCGCCGCCTCGCTGCTGTGCGGCGTATTTCAGATCGTCGTCGGCCTGTTCAAACTCGGGCGCTACATCAAGTTCGTATCGCGCAGCGTCATGACCGGCTTCGTCAACTCGCTGGCGATCCTGATCTTCCTGGCCCAGATGCCCGAACTGATCGGGGCCAACTGGCAGACCTTCGCGCTTGTCGGCGCTGCCCTGGTGATCATTTATGGCCTGCCGCGCCTGACCAACGTCGTGCCTTCGCCCCTGGTCGCCATCGTGCTGTTGAGCGGGTTCGTCATCTGGACCGGGCTCGACGTCCGCACCGTGGGCGACATGGGCCAGATGCCATCGACCCTGCCGATATTCCATATCCCCTCCGTCCCCCTGACCTGGGATACGCTGATGATCATCGCACCAATCTCAGCCACTCTGGCCTTCGTCGGGCTACTGGAAAGCCTTCTGACCGCCAATCTCCTCGACGACATTACCGACACGCCGTCGGACAAAGACCGCGAGACGCGGGGCCAGGGCATCGCCAACATCGCCTCGTCCCTGTTCGGCGGCATGGCGGGCTGCGCCATGATCGGCCAGTCGATCATCAACGTCACCTCGGGCGGGCGTGGCCGGCTGTCGACCCTGTGGGCCGGTCTGTTCTTGCTGTTCCTGATCCTGGTGCTGCGCGACTGGGTGGCCCAGATCCCGATGGCGGCCCTGGTCGCCGTGATGATCATGGTTTCGGTCGGCACGTTCGACTGGGGTTCGGTGCTGAAACTGCGATCGACCCCTGCTCAGTCGTCTGTCGTCATGATCGCGACGACGGCGACCGTCGTTGCGACCCATGACCTTTCGAAAGGCGTGGTCTTGGGCGTCATCCTCTCCGCTGTCTTCTTCATGAGGAAGGTCGGCAAGACCGTCGTCGTCCAAGAGATCGAGACCGAACAGGACGGGGTGCTGCGCTACCGGGTCACCGGCCAACTCTTCTTCGCCTCGGCTGACTTTTTCGCGGCCGGATTCGAACACCACGGACATCCGAGCCGGGTCGAGATCGACATGACCGACGCGCACCTTTGGGACCTGACCGGTGTCGCGGCGGTCGACAAGGTCGTGTTCCGCTATCGCCTCCAAGGGGCGCATGTCGAGGTTATCGGCATGAACGAGGCGGGGCGGACGTTGATCGACCGCGTCGGCAAGCACGACAAGAACCATCTTCCTTCCGGTGCGGCGGCCCACTGATGACGGAGATCAGCGAAACCTCGACAAGACGATTTCAAGCCCTGATCGCGACAGTTTCCGAGGTGGCGAAGACCGTTCGGGCTGACAGCCGCGTTGCACTGGCCGATCGCAGCAGTCCCACCGTCGTCCACCGGCTGGACCTCGACACTGGAACCTTAAGCGGGGGAGAAGCGACCTACGACGTGGTCATTCTGGACAGCGAATCGTCACGCCGCCTGTCGACGGCTGAGGTTGCTGATCTCTTGCAGCGTCTGAGCGCTGAGGGGGTGATCGCCATACGCCTCCGACCTTCGCTCACGCGGGCCCTGCGAAAGCTCTTTCGGCGCCGCAGGGACGATGTCGGTCAAGACCCGTTCCTTCGCGGCCTGCCTCGATCTGGCGCGGCCCTCCTGGCGTCTCGGCTGTATGTTCGGGAGCTGAAGGTCCGTGACCACCACAAGCAGGTCGAGAGCTGGGTGATCGGGAGCCCTGCGCCGCTCGGTGACACCCGTTATCGAGATCAGATCGGCAGGGTCGCCACGGATTATCTGAGAGCCGTCGGCCCCATCATTGCCGGGGCGCACATTCCAAACATCTGACACCGACTTCCGCTTCCCAAGCAAAGAGACGATTGGTCAGCCCGGTTGTTCATGGACCTCCCAAGAGCGTCGTCGACCTCACCGGTCGGACCATGCTTGCATCATGCGTCAGTGGCAGCCTCGCTGGAGCCAAAGACCCTTGAGGAACCCTCGCCGAACTGACGTGCCCCTGAGAATTTCCTCCACGCGGAGCTAGAGTCCGGCCCTTGAAAG
>NZ_JABAZW010000016.1 GCF_018608325.1 Brevundimonas sp.
GCTCAAAAGGCAAAACGCGCACGAGACAACTTTGTCGGTGACGAGCATGCCTTGATCGCGACCGCCAAGGCCCGACTGGGCGAGGCCGGGGCACGGGCCGCAATCGCCCGCGTCGCAGCCCTGCACGCGCTGCAGGCCGCCATCGACGCCCGAGGCGACCGGCCCTTTCCCCAGGCCGACCTGGGGCTGGACGGGGCTGCCGAACAGATGGCGGAGGCGGGGTCTGAGGAAGACGAAATCGCCGCCTCGATCCGTGAAGGACTGGCCAAGGCGCGCACGCGTGACGGGGCCGCCGGACGCTCCCTGTTCGGGCCGCATCGCACCGATCTGACCGCCCTTCACCGCGAGAAGAACCGCCCCGCAGCAGAGGGGTCGTCGGGCGAGCAGAAGGCCCTGGTTCTGAACCTGATCCTGGCCCAGATCACCCGCCTTGCGGACCCCGCCGTGGCGGGCACGGCGCGGCCTATTTTGCTGCTGGACGAAGCCCCCGCCCACCTGGATGAACGCCGCCGCGCGGCCCTGTTCGACGAGATTGTGGCCCTTGATCTTCAGGCCTTCATGACGGGCACCGAGCGCGATCTGTTCGCCGGTCTGGAGGGCCGCGCCCAGTTCGTCCGCGTCGCGGGCGGGGCGCTGGAAAGCGACTGATTTCGAGGCTAAGCCGCCGCCGCCGCGAACCCCGCGCAAAACGGCCGTTCCCCTCGCAATTGCCGCCAAATTTCCTATATATTGGCGGCTTCGGACGCGGCTCAGATTCGCGGCGTCCACCCCCTGTCTCGAAGCCCGTTCCCCGGGCGTCACATTGACTGACTTCATGACCGATCCGATTGCCGACCAGCCCGAATACGGCGCCGATTCCATCAAGGTTCTCAAAGGCCTGGACGCTGTGCGGAAACGCCCCGGCATGTATATCGGCGACACCGACGACGGGTCCGGCCTGCACCACATGGTCTATGAGGTGGTCGATAACGCCATCGACGAGGCCCTGGCCGGTCACGCTGATCTGGTTCAGGTCATTCTGAATGCGGACGGATCGGTGACCGTGACCGATAACGGACGCGGCATCCCCACCGACATCCACGCCGAGGAAGGCGTGTCGGCGGCCGAGGTCATCATGACCCAGCTGCATGCGGGCGGTAAGTTCGACCAGAACTCCTACAAGGTTTCCGGCGGTCTGCACGGCGTGGGCGTCTCGGTCGTGAACGCCCTGTCGGACTGGCTGCAGCTGAAGATTTTCCGTGACGGCAAGCAGCATGAAATGCGCTTCGAACGCGGCGACACGGCCAAGTCGCTGGAAGTCACCGGCGTCGCCCCGATCCGCACTGATGGCGCCAAGGCGGGTCAACCGCTGAGCGGCACCGAGGTCACCTTCTTCCCCTCCCTGACGACCTTCAGCCACATCGACTTCGACCTGAAGACGCTGGAGCACCGTCTGCGGGAACTGGCCTTCCTGAACTCGGGCGTGGTCATCCGTCTGGCGGACCAGCGGCACGCCGAACCCATCGAAATGATGCTGCACTATGAGGGTGGCGTCGAAGCCTTCGTGCGTCACCTCGACAAGTCCAAGACGCCGATCCTGAAGGACGTCATCGTCATTCGTGGGCGCAAGGATGGGATCGAACTGGATCTGGCCCTATGGTGGAACGACAGCTACCACGAGACCATGCTGTGCTTCACCAACAACATCCCCCAACGGGATGGAGGCACCCACCTGTCGGCCTTCCGCGCCAGCCTGACGCGGGTCATGGGCAGCTATATCGAAAGCTCCGGCCTGGCCAAGAAGGAGAAGGTCGCCCCGACTGGCGAAGACGCCCGCGAAGGCCTGACCTGCGTCCTGTCCGTCAAGGTGCCGGACCCCAAGTTCAGCTCTCAGACCAAGGACAAGCTGGTCTCGTCGGAAGTGCGTCCGGCGGTCGAGAACCTGTGCTCGGAAGGCCTGTCCACCTGGTTCGAGGAACACCCCGTCGAAGCCAAGATGATCGTCTCCAAGATCATCGAAGCGGCATCGGCCCGTGAAGCCGCCCGCAAGGCGCGTGACCTGACGCGACGCAAGTCGGCGCTGGAAATCTCCAGCCTGCCCGGCAAGCTGGCTGACTGTCAGGAACGCGATCCGGCCAAGTCTGAACTGTTCATCGTCGAGGGCGATTCCGCTGGTGGTTCGGCCAAACAGGCGCGCAACCGTGAAAACCAGGCGGTCCTGCCCCTGCGCGGCAAGATCCTGAACGTCGAGCGCGCGCGCTTTGACCGAATGCTGTCATCGGAACTGATCGGCACCCTGATCCTGGCGCTGGGCACCGGCATTGGTCGTGACGACTTCAACGCCGACAAGCTGCGCTATCACAAGATCATTCTGATGGCCGACGCCGACGTCGACGGCGCCCACATCCGCACCCTGCTGCTGACCTTCTTCTATCGTCAGATGCCGGAGCTGATCGAACGCGGCCACGTCTATATCGCCCAGCCGCCGCTCTATAAGGTCTCCAAGGGCAAGCAGTCGCGATACCTGAAAGATCAGGCGGAGATGGATTCCTACCTTATCGAGGAGGGGTCGTCCGAGGCGGAGCTGGATCTTTCGACCGGCGAGCGCCGTCTGGGTCTGGACCTGCAGGCGCTGGTGCGTGAGGGCAAGACCTTCAAGGCGGGCGTTGATCGTCTCAGCCAGCGCGCCCCGGCCTTCGCCATCGAACAGTCTGCATTGGCCGGTCTGTTTTCTGACAATGTCGATCTGGCGGCCGCCGCTTCCGCCGCCGCCGCCCGCCTGAATCTCTACGCCGAAGAGGGCGATGGCGAATGGACCGGCGAACCGGGCGCGCAGGGCGCTGTGGTCTTCACCCGCACCCGTCGTGCGGTGCAGGAGACAATCGTACTGGAAGAAACCCTGATCCGCTCACTGGACGCGCGCCGTCTGGCTGAACGGGCGGCGGCCTTCGACGGCGTTTTCGCATCTCCGGCCACCTATCGCCGCAAGGACAAGTCCACGACCATCCGCGGGCCTCTGGACCTGCTGAACGCGGTGCTGGACGCCGGCAAGAAGGGCCTGGCCATCCAGCGCTACAAGGGCCTGGGCGAGATGAACCCTGAGCAACTGTGGGAGACGACGCTGGACGTCAACGCCCGCACCCTGCTGCAGGTGTCAGTCGAGCACGAGGAAGACGCCAACGACCTGTTCGCCAAGCTTATGGGTGACGTGGTCGAACCACGCCGCGAATTCATCCAGGAAAACGCCCTGGACGCCGCCGTCGACGTCTGACGGCGGCTCTTGGTGTTGCTGTGAAGGCGCGGCCTACTGGCCGCGTCCTGCGGCGATAAAGGCGGCAATGGTGGGGAATGGGTCGTTGGCGGGTCTTACGCCTTCACAGGCGAACCGTTTGATCGATTCATAGACGCCGCCAGAGGAACTCCAGGCGCCTTCATCTGTGTAGCGATCAGTTTCGGCGCCGTCGGGGCCATAGCTGACATTTTCGCCGGACTTGGACTGACCATCCGCGCACCGCATCAAGACAACCTCTGTCTCGTGGCTGAGGTCTGACGCCTCGCCCTTGGCGGGAATGCGGCCCATGTGGGCGCTGACGATGCCATCAACAGGCTCTAGCGTATCAAGATCAACAACATAGATGGTCTGGTCATTGGCTGAAAACCGCGCCCAGCTTTCTGCTGCAGCGGGTGTTGAGATGGCTAGGGCTGCGGCCCCGACGATAAAATATTTGGCGATTCCGCTCATGATGTCCTCCCTCGGAACAAGGGTATTTCATACCCGTCCGAGGGAAAGCGCAATCGTTTGTGAGTAGTCACTCTAGGGGCGAGCGCGGCTCGGCAAGGCGGCGACTTCCGCATCGCTCAGCTTCTTGACCACCTGAACACGGCAGACGTCTCGTGCAGGCTGGACAACTCTCAACGCCGAGAAGTCGCCAGTACACAGTTGCGAGAAGCCGTCCTGCGGGCGGAGTTCGATGGCGATGGCTGTGCCTAGCCCCCGGCATCCACCGAAGGTGTCGATCTGAACCACTTCATTGGCCGTTGTGCGGACATAGAGGGTTTGATCTCCATCTGCGCTGAAGTTGCGGATATTCATGGTGCGGAAACAGGTGCGGGCGTCTGCCTGCTGGCCGGGAGGCTTGGAGCCGGGGCCGCTGATCGGCGCACAGGCGGTGATGGCGGCGGCCGATGACAGGACGGCGGCCATGAACAGCAGGCGCATAAGCGTCACTCCCTTCAAAATAGCCCCTGTCACAAGTTTCTCTACATTCCGGCGTTCTGCAAATCACATCGAGGCGACGGTGACGCGTAGCGGATTAATACGTGTCGCGAGCGATTGCGGCAGTGGCGACGGCGCGCCTGTGATCGTCGCAGCGATGTGTTCGCCCAGCAGCGGCGCGGCGGAGAGGCCGCGCGAGCCGAGGCCGCCGAGGATGAACAGGCCGGGTGTCAACGCCCCTGCGATCGGCAGGCGGTCGGCGGTCGTGGCGCGGATGGCGGCGCGGGCCTGGAGTACGTCCGCCTGCACCGAGGCGGCCAACTGCGGCAGGCGCTGCTTCAGGGTGGTCAGGTTCCGCAAAGTGTCTGCGTCGCGCACCCCGGTCGAGGTGTCGCCCCGGTCGTGGGTGGCGCCGAACAGCAGGCCATCCTCAGTCGGGGCGGCGTAACCGCCCCAAGCGATAGGGGAGAAGGCCGGGCCGCTGATCCAGTTGGCCTGACCACGAACGGGCGACAGACGGGGCGTGTCATCCCTGCCTTCCAGCAGGTGCGCTGATCCCCAGCCTGCGGTCAGGACGACAGCTTCGACTTCGGCCAGCAGGTCGTCGTCGCTGAACAGCCGCCAGCCCGCCTCGCTCGGTTCGATCCGAGTGACAGCCGCCTTGATGATCCGGACGCCGGACAGCCAATCGGACAGGATGGCGGCGGGCTTCACCGCGCAGGCCCCGCTCATCAACAAGCCGCCGGTTGAGGTCGGCGCCCCGATGCGGTCTGCGGCTTCGTCAGGCGAGATCACCGTCATGGCGCCGGTCGGCCAGATCGGTTGTGCGGCGATCTTGGCGTAGCGGGCGGCGTCGCGATCCGCTTGAGGCAGTTGCAGCACGCCTTCGGCTAGTACGGCGCCCGGCGTGCCGCGATAGAGGTCACGCGCCCGCTCCAGCGCCTGGGCGTAGAGGGCGGCGATGCCTGTGTCCCCGGCGTCGAGGCGGGGTGTCACTAGGCCGGACGGAAAGCCTGATCCGCCCGCACCGGGACTGTCGGCTTCGAACACGACCGGGGCGATGCCCGCTGCGGTCAGGGCGCGCACGACCGAGGCGCCCGCTATGCCTGCGCCGATCACGGCGACGGTGGGCGTGATCTCTGGGGCGAGGGGCGTCGGCAGGCGGGCTTCCAGCCGTTCGCGCTTGCGGCCATGACCAGGCATCTTCTCGACGATGAAGCCGCGCTCGGCCAGACCGCGTCGCACGGCTCCGGCGACGGTGAAGGTGGCCACGCGGGCGCCAGCCGTGGAATGGGCGGCGATCTGGTCCATCACCTCAGGCGACCACATGCCGGGGTTCAGGGCGGGGGAGAAGCCGTCCAGAAACCAGGCGTCGGCCTGACCCGACCATTCCTTCAGCGCCCATTCGGCGTCGCCGACAGCCAGGTCCAGAACGGCGTTGAAACCGGGCAGCTCAAGTCGGTGGAAGCCGGGCGTGCCCGAAGGCCATGCGTTCGTCAGAGCTTCAGCCGCCTCGGCCAGTTCGGGCCAGTTGGACAGGGCGCGACGGGCTTCGTCAGCCGTCAGGGGAAAGCCTTCGATGGAGAAGACATGCAGCCGTCCGCCTTCGGGCCGGTGCGCCTGCCACAGGGTCAGAAGGGCGGCGATGTTCAGCCCGGTGCCGAAACCCAGCTCGGCCACGGTGAACCGATGTCGTCCGCCCCAGGCGTCCGGCAGGCCGCAGCCGTTCAGGAAGACGGCGCGGGTTTCGGCCAGACCATCGTCACGCGAGAAATAGACATCCCCGAACCGGCCCGAGCGCGGCTCGCCCTCATCGGTCCAGGTCAGTAGCGGCGAGGCGTCTTCGGTCGTCATGGGCGGCCTCTAGCACGGGCCAGAGAAAAGGGCCGCCCCTTTGCGGAACGGCCCTTGGGCTTTGGTCGTGATCGCCGGGCTTAGTGCGCCGCCGCCGGGGCGGGCGCAGCGGCTGGGGCTGCAGCGACGGGCGCAGGCGGGGCGGCGGTGTCGACGCTGTGGGCGTCTTGCGCCGCCTGATCGGCGGCGAGCGCGGCGGCCTGTGCGGACTGTTCCGTGGTCAGAACCGTGTCTTCGGCGACGCCTGCGGCCTCGACCGCGTCATTGGCGGGCTTTGCGGCGGCAGCGTGTTCCTCCGCGCCCTTCCCACAGGCGGCGAGGGCCAGAACAGCGGCGGAAACAGTGATGAGGGCGGTGATTCGCATGGGAAGTCCTCCGTATGTATTTCGCGAGGGCGGGGGCCGCTGTCCAAACGATAAGGCCGCCGTGATCGACGGCGCAAGCCGCAATCCCGGCGGCGTGAAGCCGCATGAAAAGACGGTCTGTCCGCTCAGTCGTTGGTGATGTTGTTCAGCGTCTCTTCCATCTCGACGAAGGAAGGCTGGGCGTTCGAGGGGATGTCGCCGCGACCGATCTCGACCGAGATCTGGGCCGCATTGCCATGCAGGTGGGCGACCAGGACGGACTGGATGATTTTGTAATAGGCCGCTTCTTCATCGACGATGGCCTTCAATCGCGCCGCGAACGGGCCGACCAGCCCATAGGCCAGGAAGACGCCGAGGAAGGTGCCGACCAGGGCGCCGCCGATCATGCCGCCCAGGATTTCCGGCGGTTCGGTGATCGAACCCATGGTTTTCACGATGCCTAGAACGGCGGCGACGATGCCCAGGGCGGGCAGGGCGTCGGCCAGGTTCTGCAAGGCGTGGGCAGGCTCCAGATGCTCGTGGTGATGTTTCTCGAGCTGTTTCTCCATCGCATCCTCGACCTGGTGGGGGTCTTCCAGGTTCATGGTCATCATCCGCAGGGTGTCGCAGATGAAGTCGACGGCGAAATGGTCCTTCAGCACCTTGGGATACTTCTGGAAGATCGGGGATTCCTTGGGTTTTTCGATATGGCTTTCCAGCGCCACAACGCCCTTGGACTTCATGGTCTTGGTCAATTGGAACAGCAGGCTCAGCAGGTCCTTGTAGTCCTGCTTCTTCCACTTGGGGCCGGAGAAGGTCTTGCCCAGGCCCGATAGGGACGCCTTGATCACCGGCAGGCTATTGGAGATCAGAAAGGCGGCGACGCCCGCGCCGCCGATGGCCATGAACTCATGCGGCAGGGCATGGGCGATGACGCCGAACTTGCCGCCCGCCAGGATGTAGCTGCCGAACACCATGCCGAACAGCATGACGATGCCGATGATCTGAAACATGGGTGTGGGCGATCCTCACGCGAGAGGCGTGAAGCATGGCGATTAATGATTAAGACGGCGTTTCGCGAACGCCGTCTCTCATATCATCGGGGCGGTCAGATGCGGCCTTCGCCGCTAAGGATCGCCTCACGCGCCGCCGCCGTCAGCTTCTGATAGCCGGACTTGCCCCCGCGCACGTACAGGGTGGCCGCGCCCGCCTTTTCGGGGTCGAAGCCGTCAGCGACCAGGTCGGCCTTTCTGAACTTGAAGGTGCCGGTCGTCTCGACCGCCTTCATCAGGCGCACGAAGACGGGTTGGGCATAGGCGGGCAGCCTGCTCTCCACATGGTCGGAGAAGGTCTTGGCGTCGAACTTTCCGTCCACCACCAGGGCCGCCATCCCGGCCTTGCCGTCCTGACCGGGAACCGGCACGCCATAGACGATGGCCGTCTCCACGCCCGGCGCGGTCATCAACACCTGTTCAACCTCTGAGGTCGAGACGTTTTCACCCTTCCAGCGGAAGGTGTCGCCCATCCGGTCCACGAAGTAGAAATAGCCTTCGTTGTCCTGCTTCATCAGGTCGCCCGTGCGGAACCAGCGGTCGCCCTTCTTGAACACGTCGGTCAGGATTTTCTTCTGCGAGGCCGCCTTGTCGGCATAGCCCGAGAAGTCGTGGCGAATGTCGTTGGCGATCTCGCCGATGGCCTCCCCGACGTCGCCGACACGCACCAGACGGCACAGGCCGTCAGAGCCGCGAATGGGCTGCTCGGTGTCGACGTCGAACTGGACCAGGCGAATATTGATCTGCTTCTTCAGATAGCTGGGCACCCGGCCGATGGCGCCCTGTTTGCCGTCGAAGTTGAACAGGGAGACATTGCCTTCGGTCGAGCCGTAGAACTCCAGGATATCGGGAATCTTGAAGCGGCTCTGGAACTCGGGCCAGACGTCGGAGCGCAGGCCGTTGCCGAAAGCCAGCCTCAGCTTGTGCTTGGTCTCGTCTTCATTGTGCGGCGCGGCGGTCAGATAGCGGCACAGTTCACCGATATAGACGAACATGGTCGCGCCGGACGCCTTCACGTCGGGCCAGAAGTTGGTGGCCGAAAACTTCTTGCGGATGATCAGCCGTCCGCCATTCAGCAGGGCCGCGCCGACGCCGACCAGACCGCCGGTCGAATGATACAGCGGCAGGCAGTCGTACACCCGGTCGGTCGGCGTGGAGCGTGTGGCGCCGGCAAAGGCGCGCATATAGGTGCGGGCGCGCGAATGCGGGATGCGCGCCGCCTTGGGCAGGCCGGTGGTGCCGGAGGTGTAGATGAACAGGGCGGTGTCGCGGTTGGTCAGCCCCTCGCGCGCCGAGCGGGTCGGCCGCACCGACGAACCGCCGCGCACCGGCTTGTCCAGACCGCGACGCTCGCTGGTTTCGTCGGCCTCGGTCAGGCCCATGACCCACAGCATGAGGTTGTGCGGCACCAGGGCGCGCGCGTCCTCGATCTGACGCCAGCAGTCCTCGTCGGCGACCACCTGGAAGGCGCCGGAAATGGCCAGACAGTGGGCCAGGCCCTCGCCCGTCAGGTTGGTGTTGATCAGGGCGGTGGAGATGCCGACCTTGGAGAAGCCGATCCAGGCCGCCAGATATTCGACCCGGTTGGTCATCATCAGGGCGATGGTGTCGCTGCGGCGCAGGCCCCGGCTTTTGGCCCAGTGGCCGAACCGGTTGGCCATGTTGTCGAGCTCGCGATAGGTCAGGCTGCGGCGTTCGTCCTCGACGGCGATATTGTCGGCGAACTTGTCGACAGCCTCTTCGATATCGTCGCAGAGCAGGACGTCGCTATCCAGTTCGATCGGCTTGATGCGTTTCAGAAGGCGGAACAAGCCACGCGCGAACCGCACATCCCGACGAATATTCGCGACCAATCCCATGCTCTTCGATGCTCCGGTCTCTGTGGTGGCGAGACGCCCGGTGATGGACGAACGCGCCCCCTTCGGCAACTGCGCTGGACACAATCCTTTGGGGACGTCTCATTTGTTCCGTTGACGCGGGGGAAATCCAGAGGCCGAGCGCTGTTTTTCTTGTCTGCGTCGTCGCAGGCGCCCCACTGCGAAGGGGGTGAGACGCCCGGATGAGGGGGGGACGGCGTTTTCGCTTGCCGCAGGGCGGCAGCCGGTTTCATTGTCCATACATATAAGGGGGAATATTCATGTTGGATCGTCGTCGCCTTCTTCAATCCGCCGCCGCAGGCGCCGGCCTGGCCGCCCTTGGCAATGCCGCCTTCGCTCAAGGCATGGCGCCCGGAACGAACGCCGCAGGCGAGACCCTGCGGGCCTTTATGGACAAGGCGTTCGAAGAGACGCTGGATCTTAGTCCCGAAACGGTGACCGCCTTCGGTCTGGACAAGGGTGCGCGCGCCGTCGCCAAGTCGAAACTGACCATTCCGACCCGCACAGAAGAAGAAGGTCAGCGCGCCTTCTTCCGTGCCCAGCGCGCACAACTGGCGGGCATGAACCGCTCCGCAATGGAGGCTCAGGACGGTCTCTATTACGACAGCCTGACCGCCAATCTCGACGCCGTCATCGCCACCTTCGACATCCCCTATGGTCAAGGCGGCTGGCCCAACCCGTACCGCGTCAGCCAGCAGGGCGGCACATACCAGTCGGCGCCCGACTTTCTGGGCAGCCAGCACACGATCGAGAACGCCGCTGACGCCGACGCATACGTGGCGCGGGTGCGGGTGCTGGCCGATGTGTTCCGCGCCGAAACGGACCGGCTGAAGGAAGAATACGCTCTGGGCGTCGTGCCGCCCGACTTCATTCTGGCCAAGGCCGTGCGTCAGCAGGAAGGGATGCTGGCCACCGCCGCCTCCGCTTCGCCGATCACCCGGTCGGTCATCGACCGCACCCAGGACAAGGGTCTGAGCGGAAACTGGGGCGCAGAGGTCGAGCGGCTGCTGACCGAACAGGTCTATCCGGCTCTGGCCGCGCAGAATGCGGTGCTGAAGGCGGCCCTGCCTGGCGCCACGCACGAGGCGTCCGTGCGCCGCCTGCCGCAGGGCGAGCAGTATTACGCCAACAGCCTGCACTACATCACCACGACCCGTCTGACCGCGGATGAGATCCACCGCACGGGGCGCGAGCAGATGGCCGACCTGAGCGCCCGCGCTGATGTTCTGCTGAAGGCGCAGGGCCTGACGCAAGGCTCGGTCGCCGAGCGGATCAAGGCATTGGGGGACGATCCGAAATACGTCTATCCCAACACGGATGCAGGCAAGGCCGAGCTGATCGCCAAGCTGAACGCCCAGATGGCCGACATGCAGGGCCGCCTGCCGCGCGCATTCGGCCGCCTGCCCAAGGCCCCGGTCGAGATCAAGCGCGTCCCGCCCGAGATCGAGGCCGGCGCCCCGATGGGCTATTACAACTCGGCCAGTCTGGATGGGTCGCGACCCGGCATCTACTGGATCAATCTGAAGGACACGTCGGAATGGCCGTCGTGGAGCCTGCCGACCCTGACCTATCACGAGGCCTCGCCGGGCCACCATCTGCAGATCAGCCTGCAGCAGGAAAGCCCCTCGGCGCCCATGCTGATGAACCTTCTGGGCTTCTCCAGCTATGTCGAGGGCTGGGGTCTGTACGCCGAGCAACTGGCCGATGAACTGGGCGCCTATGAGCATGATCCGCTGGGGCAGATCGGCTATCTGCAGTCGCTGATGTTCCGCTCGGCCCGTCTGGTGGTCGACACCGGCATCCACGCCAAGGGCTGGAGCCGTGAACAGGGCATCCGCTACATGATGGAGGCCTATGGCGATCAGGAAGGGGCGGCGACGTCCGAGGTGGAACGCTACTGCGGCTGGCCCGGTCAGGCCTGCGCCTACAAGGTCGGTCACAACGAATGGACCCGCCTGCGCGAAAAGGCCAAGACGGCGCTGGGACCGCGTTTCGACATCAAGGGCTTCCACGATACGGCCCTGGCTGCGGGCGGGGTTCCCCTGTCGGTGCTGGAGCGGATCGTGGACGGCTGGGTCGCGGCTCAGGGCTGATCCCGGCGCTGACGTCTACAGGCGCGCCGGTCTGCAAGTTGTTTATGGGGAGGCGTCCGGCGTGACCCGCCCGTTCGGGGAGTATCCGAATGATTGATCGTCGCCGCCTTTTGCTGACCGCCGCCGCCACTGCTGCGGTTGCGCCAACTCTGGCTCAGGCCGCCACCACTGACGCCGATGGGCGTTTGAACACCCTGCTGGACGGCTGGTTCGAGGCGGATATCGACGAAAGCCCCGAGCACGCCACCAGCCTGGGGCTGGACAAGGGCGCGCGGTCGGGTCTGTCGGGCAAGCTCAGCGAGGCGGGGCCGCAGGCCATTCTCAAGGACCGCCAGAAGGCCGTCAGCCGTTGGGAGCAGTTGCGCGCCTTTGACCAGTCGGGCCTGTCGCAGGCGGGCGCGCTGAACTACGCCATTGCTTCCTTTGGCCGTGAAACCTCGGCCCAGACCTCGCGCTTCGCCTATGGCGCAGGACCGGGCCGCCCGTCGCCCTATGTCGTGACCCAGCTGTCGGGTTCCTATTTCAGCGTGCCGGATTTTCTGGACAATCAGCACCGGATCGATGACGCAGCGGGCGCCGACGCCTTCCTGTCGCGTCTGGAGGCCTTTGCCGGCGTGCTGGACGGCGAGACGGCCAAGATCCGCGAGGACGCGGGTCTGGGCGTGATCCCGCCTGACTTCATCATCGACCGTATGCTGCCGCAGATCCGCACCCTGCGCGACACCTCGGCCGCCGACATGGCCATGATCAAGTCGCTGGCGCGCAAGACCGGCGCGCTGAACCTGTCCGGCTATGAGGCGCGGGGCGCGGCCATTGTCGATCAGAAGGTCAAGCCTGCGCTGGCCCGTCAGGTGGCGGCCATCGAGGCCCTGCGCCTGCAGGCCGTGCATGATGCAGGCGTCTGGCGTCTGCCGGATGGCGAGGCCTTCTACGCCGCTGGTCTGAAGGCCAATACGACCACGACCCTGACCGCCCGGGAAATCCACGCCCTTGGCCGCGAACAGGTCGCCGAGATCAGCGCCGAAATCGACGCCATCCTTAAGTCTCAGGGCTATACTCAAGGGACCGTCGGCGAGCGTATTCAGGCCCTGAACAAGGACCCGGCCCAGCTGTTCGCCAACACCGACGCGGGCAAGGAAGAACTGCTGGCCTGGCTGAACCAGTTGGTCGCGGAGCTGGAGCCGAAGCTGCCGCAGGTGTTCGGCCGTCTGCCGAAATCGCATGTGGAAATCCGCCGCGTGCCGGTGTCGATCCAGTCGGGCGCGCCGGGCGGTTATTACCAGGGGCCGCCGCTGGATGGGTCGCGTCCGGGCGCCTACTACATCAATCTGCGCGACAGCGGGAACTGGCCGCGCTTCGCCCTGCCGACCCTGACCTATCATGAGGCTTCCCCCGGCCACCACCTGCAGGTCGCCCTGCAACGCGAGTCCGGCGAACTGCCGCAATGGCGCCGGGCAGGGGGCTTCTCGGCCTATAACGAGGGTTGGGCCCTGTATGCCGAGGCGGTCGCGGCGAATGACCTGAATGTCTATGCGGACAATCCGCTGGGCCGGGTCGGCTTCCTGATGTCCTATCTGTTCAGGGCCGTGCGTCTGGTGGTGGACACCGGCATCCACTCCGAGCGCTGGAGCCGCGAACAGGCGGTTGAATATATGGCGGCTTCGGGCGCCAAGCCGCTGGACGCCTCGAACAGCGAGATCAACCGCTACTCGGTCTGGCCGGGTCAGGCCTGCGCCTACAAGGTCGGCCACACGGTAATCGCCCGCCTGCGCAAACAGGCGGAAAGCCAGCCGGGCTTCGACCTGCGGGCCTTCCACGACGCGGTGCTGGAGAACGGCTCCCTGCCGCTGGCGGTGCTGGAGCAGGTCATGAGCCGCAGGGCCTGATCCGCTTGCAGCAATCAGCCCCGCCGCGTCAGGCGGCGGGGCTGATGACCCGTGTTTCCTACTGCACCTTGGCGCGGTAGCTGATCGGCCATTGATCCGGCGGCAAGCCGTTGCAACTGTCCATCGACTGTTCCAGCGCCAGCGCAAAACTGCGCCCCGTCCAGACCCAGGTCTGGGCTATGCCGCAGTCGCCGATGCCCCGCCCCTTGGCGAAGGCGACCAACTCGCGCTTTTCGGCATTGTAGAAGCCGTTGACCACTTCATTGGTCGTCGTGCCGTCGGCCTGGGGCAGGCGGGCCGTGACCGGATTCTGGCCGTTCGGTCCGGTGATGTAGAGGTTGTTGGTGAAGTTGTAGGCGCCGGAGCCGCACGGCACGCCCCACAACTCCTGCTGCGGTCCCAGCTTGGCCGAGATGACGTCGCCGCCGCCTGAGTTCTCGCTTCGGCATTCGCGGACGGCGGGCAGGATTTCGATGGACTTGGGCAGGACCTGATTGTCGCCGCCCAATTGGCCCTGGGCGACGGCGGGGGCGGGCGTAATCACGGGAAGGGCCGGACCTTGTACTGAGGCGGCGCGCTGGCCGACCCGGATCAGGGCGTTGGGCGTATCCAGACGCCCCTGACGATCATCGATCCACAACAGCGAGGCCGAGGCGCCCGTTAGCGAGATCGGCACAGTCTCGCCTGCCGCCCTGGCGGTTGCGACCTTGCCCGACGCCAGGGCGCGCACGGCGTTCAGGGCGTCTGCAGCGACCACACGCGCCGTCGGAATGTCGGCGTCGGCCACCGGTTCGGTGCGGAAGCTGCGCCCGTCGATGGTCAGGGTGACCGGGGTCGCGCGGCTGGTGTTGTCGGTGTTGTCCAGCCAGACGCCGACCAGAACCTTGGGAACCGCCGCCGTCTCAGGCGCCATCTCCACGCTCAGCCAGCCCTGGGCTTCATCGACCGAGGGGGCGATGGCGGCGCAAGTCGCGCCATTGTCGCAGGTCACCTTCCAGTCGCGGAAGTTCTTGCTTTCGACCCGGCTGGTCAGGGTGGTGACGGGGCCAGCGTCGGGCGCGGCGGCGGCAGGCGCATCAATCTGTTGACCTGGCGTCGGAGCGTCCTTGCTGGCCTCGCCGCGTCCACATGAGGCGACAAGCGCCGCCATGCCCGCCGCCGCCAGCCATTTCATTGCGTATCGCGATCCCGTCATTCCCCTCAGCCTTCGTCTGGTTTCAATTGAGCGTCGTGCAGTTTGCCTCATCTGCATCAGCGAGCAAGTCCTTCATCAGTTCCACATCGATGATGCTGGGCGGTTCGCCGAACCGTTCGATCCAGGCGTCCACCAGGATTTTGGTCTCTTCGGTCATGGTGGAGGGCCTTATGCTCAAGCTTGGACATGTTTAAGCGCTCGTCGGACGATCCGGTTCATCGGGACAGCGACGTTTTCGCAATCCATCCACACCATGTCGGGGTTTGCGTGACGGCCCTGCCTCGCTATACCGCCGCCACGATATTCCTTCCCCAACGTTCAGAGGCGGACACGCGCATGGCCAAGATCAAGGTCGAAAACCCCATCGTCGACATCGACGGCGACGAAATGACCCGCATCATCTGGCAGATGATCAAGGACAAGCTGGTCTTCCCGTTCCTGGATCTGGAGCTGGACTACTACGACCTGGGCATGGAGCACCGCGACGCCACCGACGATCAGGTGACCATCGACGCCGCCCACGCGATCCAGAAGCACGGCGTCGGCGTCAAGTGCGCCACCATCACGCCTGATGAAGCCCGCGTCGCCGAGTTTGGCCTGAAGAAGATGTGGAAGTCGCCGAACGGCACCATCCGCAACATCCTGGGCGGCGTTGTTTTCCGTGAGCCGATCATCTGCTCCAACGTGCCGCGCCTGGTTCCGGGCTGGACCCAGCCGATCGTCGTCGGCCGTCATGCCTTCGGCGACCAGTACAAGGCCACCGACTTCCTGATGCCTGGTCCCGGCACCCTGACGATCAAGTTCGTCGGTGAAGACGGCGAAGTGATCGAACACGAAGTCTACAAGGCGCCGGGCGCTGGCGTGGCCATGGCCATGTACAACCAGGACGCCTCGATCCGTGAGTTCGCCCACGCCTCGTTCGCCTATGGCCTGCAGCGCAACTACCCGGTCTATCTGTCGACCAAGAACACGATCCTGAAAGCCTATGACGGCCGCTTCAAGGACCTGTTCCAGGAAGTGTTCGACGAACACTACGCCGCCGAGTTCAAGGCCCGCGGCCTGACCTATGAGCACCGTCTGATCGACGACATGGTCGCAGCCGCCATGAAGTGGTCGGGCGGCTTCGTCTGGGCGTGCAAGAACTATGACGGCGACGTGCAGTCGGACGTCGTGGCGCAGGGCTTCGGCTCGCTGGGCCTGATGACCTCGGTTCTGATGACGCCGGATGGCAAGGTGCTGGAAACGGAAGCCGCCCACGGCACCGTGACCCGTCACTACCGCCAGCACCAGAAGGGTGAGGCCACCTCGACCAACTCGATCGCCTCGATCTTCGCCTGGACGCGCGGCTTCAAGCACCGCGCCAAGCTGGACGGCAACGCCGCTCTGGATCAGTTCGCTGACACGCTGGAGAAGGTCGTCGTCGACACCGTCGAAAGCGGCTCGATGACCAAGGATCTGGCGCTGCTGGTCGGCGACCAACAGGGCTGGCTGACCACCGAGGGCTTCCTCGACAAGGTCGCCGAAAACCTGAAGGCCGCTCTGCCGGACGTCGGCTAAGCCGCAAAGGCTCTACGCCGCACAGTCTTGCCGACAGGACGACAAACGTCCTCAAGCAGCGCAAAGCGCGTTAGGACAGCCTAAGAATGAAGGCCCCGTCGGATCGCTCCGGCGGGGCTTTTCGTTGTGCTGGGGTGAAAGCCGTGCATGATCAGTGAAATGAAGGAAATCGGGTGAAGCGTCTGTTCGGAAATCTGCTGCTGGCGGGGCTTGCGCTGGCGGCTGTCTCCTTCTTCGCCGCGCCTGCCGTGGGCTTCTTCGCCATTCGTTCGGCGGCAGAGGCCAGCGATCTGCAGGGGCTGACGCGGCTGATTGACTTCTCCGCCGTGCGCCAGTCACTGCGGCCCCAGTTGATCGGGCGGCCCGAGGCCATGGCGCCTGCGCCGTCGTTTCTGGAAGACCCCATCGGGGCCTTCCGGGCGCAACTGGACCGCAACCCCATCATCCGCCCGCCGGACGTGGATTCCTATCTGACGCCTGCCGCCCTGTCGGCCCTGATGCGCGGCGAAGGCCGCTACGCCAGCCAGTGGAAGACCACGGCGGCGACGGACGCCAAGGTCAGGAAACCCTGGCCCAAGCCGATCTTCTGGGGCGTGAACCGGGCGCGCTTCGCCGTGGACGACAAGGGCGGGTCGCGCACGGTCTTCACGTTCGAGCGGCGCGGACCGTTCGAATGGCGACTGGTCCAGATCGGCCTGCCGGAAGGCGCTTCGCCCGCTGCGCCTGCCGCCTCCGCACCCGCCCCTTCACCGCCAGCCTTGGGCGAAAGAGGGTGAGGCCATGAGGCTTCCGCCCTGCTGTCTTCAGGAGACGCCATGAACCGCAAGATCATCACCGGCCTGCTGATCGCGGTGGTCGCGGGCTTTCTGATCGTCTGGGCCGCCTCGCCGTTCGTGGCGGCGCAGGGCCTGATCCGCGCGGCCCGCACGGGCGATGCGGCGGGGCTGGAGCGCTATGTCGACTTCCCGGCCTTCCGCACCAGCCTGAAGGACGAACTGAACGCCCGCGCCCGGCTGGAGATCCGCGACCGGTCCAAGGGGGATGTCGGACTGGCGGCGCTGGGGGCCCTGATCGCGCCGTCGCTGGTTTCTGGTGCGGTCGACAACTTCGTCACGCCGCAGGCCATCGCCGCCATGGTGCGCTCGGCCGAGAAGCCCGAGCCGGAGCGC
>NZ_JABAZW010000163.1:0-1872 GCF_018608325.1 Brevundimonas sp.
GGATAGGGCTCGCCCTCTGCGGAAACGAAAGGCTCGCCATAGGGGCTGATGAAAATGGAAGCACGTGTCGCCGGGGCCTGATCCTGCGGCGGATCAGACGCGAGGACCGCGGCGGCGCCGATGGACGGAGCAGCCGTCAAACCCAGGCTGATGATCAGGCTGGCGATCATGGGTTTCATCTTGAACCTTCAGGCTAAGGACGCCCCCGTCCCATGCTTCAACGGCTCAAGTTGCGACATTCCGTCGCAGCATGAAAGCGGAATCTCGGCGGCTCAGCCCTCGGCGGGGCGGAACAGAAGCGCGGCGATCCGGTCCTCGCTGTCGAAGCCGATCAGCCATTCGGTGACCTGATTGTCGAAGGTGACCTTGAACAACTGGGCCTCGCCTTCCTGGCGTAGATATTCGACGGTCTTCACGGCGCCGAAGCCCTTGAGGAGGGGCGTGACCTGTGCGGCCTGCTGGCGGATCTGGGTGGCCAGATTGTCGGTGAAGGCGGCGTAGTCGAAGCCCGGTCCCTGGGCCGCCGCGATGACGCTGCGCAGGGCTTCTTCGGCGCGGGCGATGTCTGGCGCCGCAGCGGGCGTGGCGGATGGCGCGGGCGTCGGGCGTGCAGGCTGGGTCTGGGGCTGTGCGGGACGGTCGAAGCTGTTGGGCACGGTTCCTGCCGCGGCCTGGGCAGATGCGGAGACGGGGGACAGCAGCAGGGCGGCGCCGAGGGCCGCCAGAGGCAGGGTCGTCTTCATATGAAGGCTCCGGTCAGTGCAGATAGGGCCAGAGCGAAAGGCCCAGGGACGTCAGGGCGGCGATGACCGCGACCGTGACAGAAGCCACCAGCCAAGCCGGAGTTCCCGACTTTTCGATGACCACGGTCGTGGGGCGCGGCGGCTCCTGCACCAGACGCGAGATGGCGCGGGCGGCTGAGATCACTTCGTTCAGGGCGTCCTTGGCCTGGGCCTGCGGGCCCAGTTCGCGCTTGATCCAGCGTTCGACGACCGGTTTTGCGGCGGCCCACAGGTCGTGGTCGGGGTTCAGGCGACGCGCCACGCCCTCGACCGAGACCATGGTTTTCTGCAGCAGGATCAGTTCGGGCCGCAGGCTCATGTCGAACAGGGCGGTGATCTCGAACAACTGGCCCAGCAGGCGGCCCATCGACACCTGACTGGCGGCGCGGCCGATCACCGGCTCGCCCACGGCGCGCAGGGCCTGTGCGAAGGTTTCGACCGAATGGTGGGCTGGGACGTATCCGGCCTCGAAGTGGACGCGGGCGATGCGGTCATAATCCCGGCTGATGAAGCCCCACAGGATTTCCGCCAGATAGCGGCGCTCCGCCGGTCCCAGCCGCCCGACGATCCCGAAGTCGATGGCGGTCAGGTGCGCAGGCGCGCTGGCGAACAGATTGCCTTCGTGCAGGTCGGCGTGGAAGGCGCCGTGGTCCAGCGCCTGAACCAGAAAGGCGCGCACCACATTGTCGGCCAACTGGTCCTTGTCGATGCCGGGCAGGTCGGGCAGCGCCGGATCGGTCATCGGCACTCCGGGCGCCCATTCCAGCGTCAGCACCCGCTTGCCCACCCCGTCCCAGATCACGGCGGGGGCGGACATATAGCTGTCCTTGGCCATGACCTCGGCCATTTCGCTGGCGGCGGCGGCCTCCAGACGCATGTCCAGTTCAAGGTCCAGCGAGTTGGCGATGGTCTCGACGAAGGCCTGCGGCTCCAGTCGGCGCGCTTGCGGAACCAGTTTCCACACCAGGGCCGCGCCCAGACGCATGGAATCCAGCCCATTGGCCACGCGGCGTTCGACGCCGGGACGCAGCACCTTGACTGCCACGGCCCGACCATCGGCCAGCGTGGCGCGATGCGCCTGGGCCAGAGA
>NZ_JABAZW010000163.1:1981-17118 GCF_018608325.1 Brevundimonas sp.
GGCGGCGGCGACCGCCGGTCCCAGATCGGTGAACAGGCTCTCGACCGGGCGGCCCAGCGACTTCTCGATCTCACGGCGGGCTTCGGCTTCCGGGAAGGGGGGCAGGGCGTCTTTCAGACGGCCCAGATCGCGCGCGAACTCCAGCCCGAAGATGTCGGCGCGGGTGGCCAGCACCTGGCCCAGTTTGATCGCCACCGGTCCCAGATGCTCGAACGCCTTGCCCAATCGCTGACCGGGTCGGCCCTGCCGTCCAGCGCGGCCCGAGAACAGCTGCACGAACCGGGCGAAGGGCCGGGTCCATGCGGGCAATAGGGGCGTGACCTCGCGCGGGACCAGGGCGTCATGGCGCACCAGCACCCACAGCCAGCCCAGCAGGCGTAAAAAAGCGGCGACCGGGTGCTGCACCGCCACGGCGGCGGGCGGCGGCGGGGCCGTGCGATAGATCCGGCTGGTCAGATCGCCCACCCGTGGTGGATGGCGGCGATCCCGCCCGACAGGTTGGTCACCGAGACGCGGCGGAATCCGGCGTCCTCGATCAGGCCCTTGAACGCCTGCTGGTCGGGGAAGCGGCGGATGCTTTCAACCAGATACTGATAGCTGTCGCGATCCTTGGCCACCCAGCCGCCGATGCGCGGAATGGCGTGGAAGGACCAGGCGTCATAGACCTTGCGGATCGGGCCGGTGGTGGGGCGCGAGAACTCAAGGCACAAGAACCGGCCGCCCGGCTTCAGCACGCGCCGTGCTTCCGACAAGGCCTTATCGATATGGGCCACATTGCGGATGCCGAAGCTGATCGAATAGGCGTCGACCGAGGCGTCGGGCAGGGGCAGGTTCATGGCGTCGCCGACCGACCAGCTCATCTCCGGCTCGCCGCCCTTGTGGACGCCCGCCAGGATCATCTCGGCGTTGTAGTCCATGACGATGACATTGGCGTCGTCACCGCCGCGCCGTTCTTGCGCCGCGCGCGCCATTTTGGAATAGCGCCGGGCCATGTCGCCGGTGCCGCCCGCCACGTCCAGAATGGTCTCACCCGGACGCGGGTTCAGCTTGTTGGCGGCGATGTCCTTCCAGATGCGGTGGACGCCCACGCTCATCAGGTCGTTCATGACATCGTAGTTTGAGGCCACGGAATCGAAGACCCCGCGCACCATCTTCACCTTTTCGCGCGCATCGACGTCGCGGAAGCCGAAGGAAGAACGGTCGCCCTGCGAATGCGGGCCGTGCGAGGAGGCGTCTGTCATGCGCGATGATCTAGCGCGTCGCTGCGCCGCCGTCACCCGATCAGGCGGTTTCAGCGTGAAGTTCAGGACGCTTGCCGCGCTCCATCCGGCGCCCTACGCCAAAGAAAAAGAGGAAACCTGATGACTGACGCTAGACTGGATGTCGCCGAGGCGCTGAAGGCGCTGCCTGCATGGGTCGCCGATGACGGCGACCGCCCCGCCATCACCCGCACACTGAAGTTCGCCGACTTCAACGCCGCCTTCGGCTTCATGACCCGCGTGGCCCTGCTGGCGGACAAGATGGATCATCATCCCGAATGGTCGAACGTCTATAATCGCGTCGAGATTCTGCTGACGACCCATGACGCCGATGGCGTGACCGAAAAGGACGTGGCGCTGGCCCGTTTCATCGACGAAGCCGCCGCCAGCCTGGGAGCAAAAGCATGAGCGCCGTTCGTTCCGGCCGGGTTTCCGGCAAGAAGGCCCTGATCACCGGCGCGGCTGGCGGTCTGGGCGAGGCGATGGCTTTCATGCTGGCGCGCGAAGGCGCGACGGTGGCCGTGTCCGACATCGACGTCGATCGCGCAACTGCGCTGGCGGGCCGCATCAATGCCGAAATCCCCGGCGCCGCCTTCGCCTATGCCCATGACGTGGCCAGCGAGGATGACTGGACCCGCGTCATCGAGGCCGTGGCCGCCGATCTGGGTGGTCTGTCTGTGCTGGTGAACAATGCCGGGATCGGCGGGCCGCTGGCCTTGGTGGAGCAGGACACGGTCGAGAACTGGCAGCGTCAGTACGAGATCAACCTGCGCTCCATCATGCTGGGCGCCAAACACGCCATGCCGCATCTGCGCGCGGCGGCCCCGGCCTCTATCATCAATATCTCGTCAATCGCCGGTCTGGCGGCGGCGCCGGGCATGGGCGCCTATAACGCCACCAAGGCGGGCGTGTGGATGTACACCAAGACCCTGGCGCTGGAGGCGGCCAAGGCCGACTGGAATGTGCGCTGCAACTCGGTCCACCCCGTCTTCATCAAGACCCCGATCCTGGACCCCTTCATCGCCATGGCCGGCGGCGACGAGGCCAAGGCGGCGGAACGTCTGGCTCGCGGCATCCCGCTGAAGCGGATCGGTGAACCCGACGACGTGGCCTACTGCGTCCTCTATCTGGCGTCGGACGAATCCAAATTCGTCACCGGCTCCGAGTTCAAGATCGACGGCGGCATGACCGCGCAATGATCGCTTCTCCTCCCCATCCGTGATGGGGAGGAGGCTGCGCCTCAGTCAGCCAGATCCACTGGCAGGATCTGGCTGGACAACAGGGTCCGCATCCCCGCCCAGTGATCCGGCCCCTGACGCTCGACCCAGGCCTGAACCGTGTCGCGGCCCAGTCCGTAGTTGATGATGTAGCTGCGATAGGTGTCGATGAACCGCAACCGCTGCGCCGCCTTGGCCGGTTCGGTCAGGGTGTATTTGGCCAGTTGTGCAATCGCCTCCTCGCGCCCGATCCGGCCCGACAGATAGTCGTCGGCGATGGTGTATTCCGCCCGCGCCAACTCGCGTGTCAGGGCCATCAACTGCGCCTTCTTCTCCGCAGTCGCCGGGTCCAGACCGGCCAGCGGGAACAGGACCGTCTTTTCGAAATCGACGCCCTCATGGCCCGGAAACGCCAGGTCGATGCCATAGTTGGCGCTGCCTTCGGCGTCGAAGGACATGGGGCTGAACAGCGGGTAGACGCTCATCTCGACCCAGCCGCGATCCCGCACAAAGGTCTGTTCCAGCAGCGCATTATAGACGTGGTGGCCGGGGTATCCCTCATGGCAGCCCAGATCGATGGCGCGCTCGGTGTAGATGGGAAAGTCGGCGTTGATCTCGATCTTGGACGCGGCGTTGCCCTGATAATAATTATAGCCCGACCACGGCTTGTCGCCGACAAAGGCCAGGGTGAAGCTCTCGTTTGCGGGCAGGGGAATATGCGCCAGCGTCCGCTTGCGGCACTCGGCGATGGCGGCGTCCATCACCACCTGCAGCCGGTCCTTGGGAATGACATAGTGCGACTTGAACGCCGTCACCCGATCGGTCAGCGAACCCTCGCCGGGGATCAGGGCGTCGATCCGCGCCAGCACGGGGTCATAGTTGCTCAGCGGCTTCAACACAGGTCGCACGCCGAACAGGGCCTCGGCTTCGTCTGCGAAGCTCAGCTTCTCGCCGCCCAGCATCCGCAGGCGCGCATCCGCCGCCGCCACATGGGCCAGCAGGTACTTGCGCCGCTGAACCACCATTGGGTCGGGATCGGCCGCAGGCAGGGCGTTCAACCGCGCGGTCAGCGCTTCGGCCCCGGCTTTTAACTCGGCCACGGTGCGCGGATGAGCCTTGGCCGCCGCCTTCCATTCCGCCGGGCCGTAATAGGCGTCGACATAGCCCGGCTCGCGTTCGCCGATCTCCAGCGTCAGCGCCACATAGTCGCGCGCCACGGCGTCCAGACTATCTGTCGGTGTCTTGGGCGCGCCCGCAGTCGCACAGCTCGCCAGCATCAGAATGCAGCCCAGAACCCATCCGCGCATACAATCCTCCCGGTAAGTGGCGCATTCGGGATTGAGGCCACCCGCGCCTTGCTGTAAGCGGCGTCACTCTGGCGTCAAGCCGATATGCACCCGTAGCTCAGCTGGATAGAGTGCTGCCCTCCGAAGGCAGAGGTCACAGGTTCGAATCCTGTCGGGTGCGCCACTTCGGTTTAAAACCGAGAACTCCGCCAGTGGCGGCCTAAACTCCCACCACCAGCCGCACCGGCCGCAGATTTTTGGCGTAAGCGGCTGCATCGACTGTGAGCCTGAAATCCACCGTGGAACGCGCGAGGGCGTGCCTGCATATCGCCGCCAGCAGGGGCGCCGAAATCCTACCTACGGGCCATCGGCCGGTTGGAAAACGGATGCTCACGCTCGGTCTTCAGATTGTAAAATGAGGTGAATTTCGCGCGCAGGAACTTGCCTCGGTGTGTGCCGTGAACGACGACTGAACCGTCGCTCGGTTTCGGCCTTCACGACACGACGGCCCGCCGCACCCCCCAACGGCAAAGCGGGCCGTCATCTATGTTCGGAGGGGGCGAGCATGAAGGATCCAGAGAGAGGGCCCCCGCTTTGGGCTCCCGCACCGAAGCCGGTCAGGTCGTGGTCGGCCCGATTGGCGCTGGCCGTCCTCGTCGCCTGCAATTTCGTGACCTGGGGCGTGATTGCTGTGGTGATCTACCTGCTGGTTCACGCCGTCGCCTCATAGCGGCGAGAACGCTTCATCAACGGTCCGATATTGGGCGGTGCAGATTGCCCCGGAGCAGGAGGCGTCGCGATATTAACCTAAAAGGCCTGTTTCAAATTGTCAGGCAGGTGGTCCACGTCGTGGTCGCGAAAAGGGCGCAGGCCAATCTTGGAAGGCCGCACACGAACGGGCCTTTCTGACGAAAGTGTAACGTCATTCCCGTTCGATAATTCAGCCCTATAGTTTTGGAGTTGTGGCCGGGGTCATGACGCGTTGATGGGTTTTGCAGTCTGGGCCGGCGCGGAGGCGAGTGTATCGCTCTTTTTCGCCCCCGATCTTTGCGGAGGCGCGGGCGGGACAGTGACGCCTCTTTCCTTGAGGATTTCGCGGACAATGTTTCCCGCGCCCAGAATGGGCAGGGGCTGGCCGAAGGTTTCGCGCCACAGGGCGTCGAGGGCGGCGTCGTCTGGGCTGAGTACGCGGGTTGCGGGATTTGCGCTTGAAGGATTGGTCATCGCAATTGCTCGCCTCATCGGCTGCGACTCGACCTTGGAAACCACGGGCGAGCCCGGCCCGCCATCTGTCACGAAGGCGGCCTTCAGCTGTTATGGCTACGCTAGCAGCGTCTGACGTCGCGTATTGTAAACGATTGTCCGCACGCGGAATTCGCCCGTCCTGGTCGACAACTGTGGGCCGGTTCGGCTTATAGGAGCCGCATCGAAGGGGCGTTTGAGGTTACAACTCTTTACTGCTCACAGTGAAGCTGACTGCTCCAGGCGGCGCCATCGGGTTAAAAGGGCGGAAATCATGGGTGGAGACTCGATGAAGATCGCCGTGCTCGACGACGATCCGGTGCAGTTGGCGGCCATCAGGGCTGTGGTTCAGGACGCCGGTTATCGTGCGACGGGATTCTCCCGTTCCAGCGCCCTGTTGTCAGCGCTGCGCCGAGACACCTTTGATCTGATGGTGCTGGACTGGAACCTGCCGGACCGTTCGGGTCTGGAGGTGATCGGCTGGGTGCGGCTGAATGTGGACCCTGCGCCACCGATGCTGCTGGTCACCAGCCGGACCGACGACGCCGATATTGTTGCGGGTCTGGAGGCCGGCGCTGATGATTATCTGACCAAGCCGATTTCGCCCGAAGTTCTGGCCGCCCGCATCGCCGCCCTGTTGCGGCGCGCCTATCCGGGACGAGCCCATGGCGGGACCGAGACCCATGCGGGCCTGTCCTTTGACCCCGCCATGTCCACCGTGGCCGTGCGCGGCGATAGCGTCACCTTGACGGCCCGTGAATTCTCTCTGGCCCTGGTGCTGTTTCGCAATCTCCACCGCGCCCTCTCACGCAGCTATCTTGCCGAATCCGCCTGGGGCAGCGAGCCCGACCTGAACAGCCGTTCGCTGGACATGCATGTGTCGCGGGTGCGCTCCAAACTGGGTTTGCGGCCCGAGAACGGCTTTCGACTGACACCGGTCTATAGTTATGGCTATCGGCTGGAGCGTCTGGCTGGCGCCGAGCGCGACGCGCCGCTGAAGGACGATGAACAATGAGGCGTATGGGCCTGCGACACCTGGTGGCGGCGACGATCATCGGCGCCAGTCTGACTGCGACGATCTGTGTGGATTCGGTTTCGGCGCAGACCAGCACGACACCCAAGCGTCCGACGGTCGATTATGTCATGAAGCCTGGAGACACGCTTTCGGACCTGGCCCGCGCCTATCTGCTGCGGGTGTCTGATTATCAGCAGGTTCAACGCCTGAACCGTGTGCGCAATGATCGGCGCATGGCGGTAGGCCGCGTGGTTCAGTTTCCCGTGGATCTGTTGCGGACGGAACCGGCCCAGGCCCGGATCGCCAGCTTTCGCGGTGCTGTGACGATCCAGCAGGGCGGCCAGAGCGCCCCGCCGACGGTCGGCCAGATCGTCACCGAGGATGCGGTCATCGCCACCGGCGCAAACGCTTTTGTGCGACTGGGCCTGCCCGACGGCGGTCATGTGACGTTGCCGTCGCAGAGCCGGGTGCGTGTCGGGCGTTTGCGGACCATTCTGCTGAATGGAGCTCTGGATCAGGAGATGCGCGTCGAGACTGGACGCGCCGAGGCCAGCGTCGCCCCGGTGCGGGTGCCGGGCGGTTTCGCCATCCGAACGCCGGTTTCAGTCTCTGCCGTCCGCGGCACCCAGTTCCGCGTGTCCTATGATGATGCGGTCGATCGCGCGGCCACTGAGGTGATCGAGGGTCTGGTCGGCGTCTCGACGCAGGGCGTGACGGGCGAAGATGCCGCCTTGGAAGCTGAGGCGCGCCAGGGCGTGGTCTCGGCCAAGGGGAAGGCATATCTGACGGCTCTGGCGCCCGCGCCTGACCTGCTGCAACCCGACAGGATCCAGAGCGCCGCCGCCGTGTCCCTGATGCTCAAGCCCCAGGACGACATCGCCTATTATCGCGCGCGGTTGGGCAATGACGCCGGGATGATCGACGCCTTTGCAGAGGCGCGCAGCAACACGTCGGACGACGCCGTTGTGTTCGATCAACTGGATGACGGCGCCTATTTCGTGCGCCTGACCGCGGTGACGGCTGACGGCGTCGAAGGATTGGCTTCAAACTACAGCCTGCTGCGCGCCCGAAACGGGCTCAGTAATCTGGCCGCCTCGGTGTTTGGCCGGGGACGCGAGCGGCGCTTCCTGTTCCGCTGGGAGGCGCAGGGCGCGGGTGATGTGCATTTCCGCTTCCAGATCCGTCCGGTTTCCACGGCCCCGGACGTTCAGCCCGTGATCGATGAGGTTCGGCTGGACGCGCCTGAGATCACCCTGACCGGGTTGAAGCCCGGAGATTATGAATGGCGCGTTCGGGCGACGCGACAGGCGTTTGGCCGTATTCTGGAAACCTGGTCCGAGCCGCAGACGCTCCACATCGGTCGCTGACGGTCTTGGCCGAGGAGCGCGCCCGATTGTCGACGGGTAGGCAGGGCCTACGTCCCGTGGGCGCCGTCGGGCGGGGGTTCATAGCCAGGGCCTTGGTTGAATGGGCTCTGGTCGGCGTCTTGACCTCGGCTCTGGTGATCTGGCTGTCGCTGACGGCGGCGACCGCTCGGCCGGACAATATGATCTATGACGCCTGGATGCGGATGCGCGCGGGGCCGACCAGCGAGCAGATCGTGATCGTCGCCATCGACAACCGCAGTCTGGAGGCCCTGGGGCGTTGGCCCTGGCCACGCCAGATTCATGCCGATCTGATCGACAGGCTGGCGCAGGTGCAGGCCAAGGCGGTCGGCTATGACGTCCTGTTCGTAGAGCCCTCGGCCAGCGGCGACGCGGATCTGGCGCGCGCAATCCGTTCGGCAGGCAATGTCTATCTGCCCATGCTGGTTGACCCGGTCGGGGAAAACGGAGCCCCGTGGCAGGCGACCGAGCCCATCCCCGAACTGCGCGCTGCGGCTGCTGGTCTGGGGCACGTCAATCTGGTCGTGGACGATGACGGCGTCGTCCGCCGGATGCCGCTTTTTCTCTCAGCGAGTCAGTCGTCATGGCCGCATCTGGCCGCCCAACTGACACGGACAGTAAACCCGCGCCCAGGCGTCGTCGCCTCGGATCAGGCCCAGTCCGTCGCTCACCTGACCGGCAAAGGGGCGGTGCTGGTCAGCTATCGTGGTCCGCCCGGTCAGTTCCGTACGGTGTCTTTTGTCGATCTGCTGCGCGGCGAAACACCTTCAGCCTTTCTGACCGGAAAACTGGTTCTGGTCGGCATGACCGGAGACGGACAGGGCGACCGATACGCCACGCCGACCACGGGTGAGGGCCAGTTGATGCCCGGCGTCGAAATCCAGGCCAGCCTGGTCGACACCCTGTTGCATCATGACGCCGTCACGCCGACGCCGCTGCTCTGGGTCGCCCTGTTGTCGCTGATACCGCTGTGGCTTTTGATGGGCGGGCTGTTGCTGCTGCGTCCGCTGTGGAGCCTGATTGCCGGCGCTGGTCTTGCGGTCACGCTTTTGGCGATCAGCGCGACGGCCTTCCGGCTCGGTGTCTGGTTCCCGCCGCTTGCGGCGATGGCGGGCCTGGCTCTGGCCTATCCGTTGTGGAGTTGGCGGCGGCTGGCGGCGGCATCCGCCTATATGCAGGTTGAGGTGGACGCCTTTGCGCGTTCTGGCGCCGCGCCACGCGCCGTCACCACCTTGGCGGGCGGGGATGTCGTGGCGCGACAGGTGGAGACGCTGAGGACGGCGGTGTCGGACCTGCGCGATATGGAACGGTTCATTTCCGACGCCCTGCACAGTCTGCCGGACGCCACACTGGTCGTCAGCGAGACTGGCGCGGTCGTCATGGCCAATGCGCAGGCTCAGGTGCTGTTTGGCCGGGGCGAACTGACCGGCGCGCCGCTGGCGCCCTTGCTGAAGGCCATCGGTGGTCTGGGTTCAGAAGGTCAGGGCGCCGAAGAGAGCATCGAGCCCGTTGAAATCGCCACCCCGACGGGCCGTCGGGTGTTCGTCAGTTCCGCGCCCCTGGTTGATGCGAACGGTGTGGCCCAGGGACGGATCGTGCGGCTGGCTGACATGACCGAGTTCCGGTTGGCGGAACGCCAGCGCGAACAGGCGCTGCAACTTCTCAGTCATGACATGCGGGCGCCGCAGGTCTCGATCCTGACCCTGTTAAGCGGCGCGCACGACCGGGCTGACCCCGCGTTTGAGCGTCGGATCGCCGACAATGCGCGCCTGACCCTGACCCTGGCCGAGGGCTATGTGCAGTTGGCGCGGGCCGAATCCCAAATCCTGGGCGACGCCGTGTTCGATCTGTCCCAGGTCCTGCTGGACGCCGCCGACACCATGTGGCCCCAGGCCTCGCAGCGGGGCGTGAGAATCGAAGCTGATGCTGATGCCGACGGCGGGGAGTATCTGGTGCGCGGCGATCAGGGCCTGATCACCCGCGTGTTGATGAATCTGATCGATAACGCGATCAAATTCAGCCCCGCCGATAGTGTTGTGAACTGTTCTGTCGTGGCGGGTGAAAACGCGGGGCAGGCGGTCTGGGTCTGCACCGTGCGCGACCATGGCGAGGGCATGAGCGCAGAAACGCTTCACCGCCTGTTCGAACCCTTCTCAAAGGGTGAGACGGATCGGCCCGGCGCCGGTCTGGGATTGGCCTTCGCCCGTACGGTCATAGAGCGCCACGGCGGCGATATTCGTTGTGAAACCAGGCCGGGCGAGGGCGCGGCCTTCATCATCCGTCTGCCGCAGGCGATTGAGACGGCTTAAGGGGCTGGACGCGGCGTCTGAGGGGCTTGCGCCGCCAGCGCCGCCGCCGCCAGCAGGGCGATTGTTCTGGCCTCTTCTGACGCGGCGGGCTTGTCTGGCATGGCCGTCAGGGAGGCGCTGATGCGGGCCGTCTCGACGCCGGTCTTCGGCGCGATCAGCGACAGGATCAAAACCCGCACCTGTTTGTCCTGACGCCACCAGCGATGCGGAGAGGGCGATCGCAGCCAGACCGTGTCCTCGGTCGAAGGCTCCGCCCCTTGATAGGCGCCGGTCGTCGCCGGTCGGACGGCGTACAGGGCGTCCAGCCGCCAGTCCGCGCTGGCCTCGGGCGCCTCGCGCCAGCCTGCGTTCGATAAGGCGTTGCGCAGACTATTCGCGACGATCGGGTCCATCGGATGCTCCGACGAGGACAGGCTGTAGGTCGAGACCGATCCCAGATCGATTACGCCAAGCGGCCGTTCGACGATCAGCTTTGGCGACGACGCGCAGGCGACGAGCGTCAGCCCGCCCGCCATCACAGCCGCCAGCCCGAAAGATTTGGAGAACAGTCGCGCCCGATAAGTCATGGCCGTGACTCTAGGCCGAAACTGAGCCGTATTGAACCGCCCAACCTGTGTTCCAAATCGCCTCCCATCGCTAGTTCGTCTGCAAGTTCCACCTGCCGATCGCGCCATATTGATAAGTCGGTGACCCTGCCAGGCCACGTCGCAAGACGCACAGATGTTGTGGAGGTCGACGCCATGAAACGACGTCGTAAGAATGTGTCTATCTTTCCTGTGCGATGTGTTGATTTAGGTGAATGGTGTAGGCCGAATATTTTTTCCTGGTTGGTGCATTGATTCAATGTTTAGTGTTTATTTTTAAGTGTGCTTAGGTCGTAGTTTTTTAATGTCGATTGTCGCTTAAGGTGTGTAACCTGGAAAACTTATGATCAGTATCGGTGCTTGATGTACGTATTTATGCGTACTGTTGAGGTGTTATATTTTCGATACTTTTGTTTACACTCCATGAAGTGGTGGGGTTCGTTTGACGATCTTGTTTCTGCTGATGGTTGTGCTGTTTTCTGGCGTGAGGTGGTGAGTGGCGGATCTGACGGCCTCTTTGTCCTTCGATGAGATTGCCACGGATAATCGTGCGTCGGTTCGGCGTATGAACGCCTCTGGCCTTGTCGCCCGTGGCCAGGTCTTCCTGCTGTGTCTGGATGCGATTCGGGACAAGCTGGGCAATCGTTGGCCGCGCCGGGCGGATATGGTCTGGGAAAGCGTCGAGCGAATCCTGTCCAAGCAGATGCCCTTGCCTGACGTGTTTGTGCGACTCAACGACACGACCATTCTGGCCGCAATCGCTACGGTCGAAGGCTACGAAGGCTATCTGCGATGTCAGGATGTTCTGTGCACGACGTTGCGCTTCTTCCTGGGTGCAGAGGTCGATGGCGCTGCGAGCGTGACCTATGTTGTAGAGATCACCGATAGTGAGATTCGTCATAGTCCGGTGTGGGACGGGCCGACGGAGCTTCCGCTGATCGCCAAGCCTGAAACTGAAGCCAGGGCGAGGTTGAGGGGCGACGCGGGTTATGACGGTTCGCACGAGGGGGCGTCGCCGGAAACCTGGAAGCCGCCCCTGTCCAAGCGTCGGTTCGATGCACCCTTCCTCTCGATGCAGCATGGCAAGGTGGCGATGCATTTCGAAGTCGTGCCGGTGCGCCGACTGGATCAGGGAAAGGTCGGCGCCTACGCCATCCGTCGCCATCTGCCGCCTCGCATTCCGGCCCTGTCCGAAATCGACCGCGAGCAGATGGACCTGGCCCTGATGGAGCAGTTGAACAGTCTGCTCGAAGAATACCGCAACGAGCATGGCGGCTTTGCTTTGATCGTGCCGGTCAGTTTCGTCAGCGCCTCTGCACGGCGACCGCGTCGCGCCATCGTGGAGCGATGCGGCAATGTGCTCGACGTCATGCGTCAGGCCGTGATCGCAGAGGTCGAGGGCTTTGGCGTCGGGGCTCCCGCTGGTCTGATCTATGAGACGGCGGCGATGATGAAGCCTTTCTTCCGGGCCTTGACCGCGGGAGTCTCTACTGTGGCGGAGGCCAAGACGGTCATCAATAATTACGCCTTCAGCGGCATGGCGATCGACGCCAGCGTCGTGGGGCAGCGACGTGACGCCCTGATCCAGATGGCGCACGCGCGCACAAATAATGTGATGGTCCATCGCGTGGTCGAAATGGGCGATGAAATCCATCTGAAATCCATCGGCGCCAGCCACGTCACCTATCTGAACCGTAAGCAGCCGACGGTGGACGAAGGCTTGTCAGCCGCCTCGCCGGAGTTGCCTTGGGACTGGGCGCGGGCGGTGCCGCAAGCCGAGTAGGGCTCAACCGTTCTCGTACCCGCGCCACCATTTGACGAACTGCTCCAGCCCGTCCTTCAGCGGCACCTTGGGCTGATAGCCGGTCAGGGCGTTCAGCTTGGAGACGTCGGCATAGGTGGCGGTGACGTCGCCGGGCTGCATCGGGCGCATGATCTTGTCCGCCTTGGCGCCGAGGGCGTCTTCCAGCGTGGAGATCATCTCCATCAGGCCGACAGGCTGGCTGTCGCCGATGTTGTAGACCTCGTGCGAACCTTGCGGCGGCGGGTTGTCCAGCACGCCGACGATGCCGTCGACGATGTCGTCGATATAGGTGAAGTCACGAGCCATCTGGCCCTCGCCGTAAACCTCGATGGCCTCGCCGCGCGCGATCTTCCGGGTGAAGCTGAAGTAGGCCATGTCCGGACGGCCCCAGGGCCCATAGACGGTGAAGAACCGTAGGCCTGATTGGGGGAACCCGTACAGCCTGGCGTAGCTTTGGCTCAGCAGTTCGCACGAGCGTTTGGTGGCGGCGTACAGCGAGACGGGATCGACCGTCGGGTCGTCTTCGCGGAAGCCCGCCCCCTCAAGTGGTCGGTCGCCATAGACCGAACTGGACGAGGCATAGACCAGGTGTTTCACGCCGTTGTGGCGCGCGGCCTCCATGATCGACAGGTGACCCGCCAGGTTGGAGCGCTCATAGGCGAAGGGGTTCTCGATCGAGTAGCGGACGCCCGCCTGAGCGGCCAGATGCACGATCCGCTTGGCCCCGCTGTCGGCGACCAGGGCCTTCATCTGCTCGTGGTCAGCGATGTCGGCCCGGACCATGCGGAAGCCCTCGCGCGCTTCCAGCCGTGCGGCGCGGGCCTCTTTCAGCGCCGGGTCGTAATAGTCGTTGAAGACATCGACGCCGATCACGGTCTCGCCGCGGTCGAGCAGGCGCTCGGCCGTGTGCATGCCGATGAACCCGGCTGCGCCTGTGACGATGATCGGCGTCGCCATCAGCCGCGTCCGATGCCGGAGTATTTGAACCCGCGCTTGAGCATGTCGTCGGAGCGGTAGACGTTCCTCAGATCGACCAGCACCGGCTGGTTCATCAGTTGCTTGACCCGGTCCAGATCGAGCGCGCGGAACTGGTCCCATTCGGTGACGATGACCACGGCGTCAGCGCCCGTGACGGCCTCATAGGCGCTGGCCTTCATGGAAACGCCGTCCAGCAGCTTGGCGGCCTCGTGCATGCCCTCGGGGTCGAAGGCCTGGACCTTGGCGCCGGCGGCGATCAGGGCGGGGGCGATATCCAGCGATGGCGCATCGCGCATGTCGTCGGTGTTGGGCTTGAAGGTCAGACCCAGCAGGGCGACCGTCTTGCCCGCGACACTGTCGCCAAGTGTCGTCTCGACCCGGCCAGCCATCGCCTTCTTGCGGGCATCGTTCACCTCGACCGTGGTCTCGATCAGGCGAACGGGGGCGTTGTACTGCTGGGCCGTGCGGACCAGGGCGATGGTGTCCTTGGGGAAGCAGGAGCCGCCGTAGCCCGGACCGGCGTGCAGGAACTTAGAGCCGATCCGCTTGTCCAGACCAATGCCGCGCGCGACTTGCTGCACGTCGGCGCCGACGGCTTCGCACAGGTCGGCCATCTCGTTGATGAAGGTGATCTTCATCGCCAGGAAGGCGTTGGCGGCGTATTTGATCAGTTCTGAGGTGCGGCGGCCCACAAACAGCAACGGGCTCTCGTTCAGGTTCAGCGGACGGTACAGTTCGCCCATCACGCCCTTGGCGCGCTGACCCACATCGCCATCAATATCGTTGACGCCGATCACCACCCGGTCAGGGCGTTTGAAGTCGCCGATGGCTGCGCCTTCGCGCAGAAACTCGGGGTTCGACACCACGGCGAAGTCAGCGTTGGGGTTGGCTTTCCTGATGATGGCCTCGACCTCGTCGCCGGTGCCGACCGGGACGGTCGACTTGGTGACCACGACGGTGAAGCCGTCGATCAGGCCTGCAATCTCTTCGGCGGCCGCATAGACGTAAGACAGGTCCGCATGACCGTCGCCGCGACGGGTCGGGGTGCCGACGGCGATGAAGACCGCATCGGCGTTGCGGATGGCCTCGGCGCCATCCAGGGTGAAGAATAGTCGGCCTTCGCGCACATTGGTCGCGACCAGATCATCCAGGCCCGGCTCATAGATCGGGATCTCGCCGCCGTTCAGACGCTCGATCTTGGACGGGTCCTTGTCGATACAGGTCACCACGTGACCAAAGTCGGCAAAACAGGCCCCTGACACCAGGCCAACATAGCCGGTGCCGATCATCGCAACGCGCATAAAGTCTCTCCAGGCGGTCGGCGTGTGCACCGCCGATCTTTGGCCTGATAGCAGATGGCAGCAGCCGTGCGACAGTCTCTCACTGGGCGCGTTGAAAAATGGAGTAAGGGGGGGGCGGAATTCAAATGTTACTGGGTTGAGCGACCCTATATCGTTCCAATTGAGTGCTTAAGTGCTCTGCTAGGCGTTTCCTAACGGACCTGTTTTTATTTTTTCGGCGAGCGCGGCAAGTTCTTCGGCTATGGGGAGTCCGGAGTTCCGAGCTAGGTTGGATAAAGTGATAAGTACCTTTTTGATGTGCAATTCTATGGAATTGTCCTGCATCGAGTAGGCTCCGAATCGAAAAAGTGTTGGTTTTGTTGGATTGTGGTCAGTTTTTGACCGAATCATTTTTGCTGACGTGGCAAATTTAATTACTTATTTCAAGTTCTATCATGATTCATGCCTTGAGACTTGTGTCTCTTCTTGTCCTTTAATTTATGTTTTCACTATCATACTGAATGCCTACCGCGAGAGATTGTGCGGTATGTGTATGTAAAATTACGTACAAATTTCTATTTGTAGCATTTACCAATTCCCCTCAACTTTGACGTGAAGTTTGGTGATCGGAGTGTGAGATGGGAAGTGCCGTCAATCAACGTGCCGTCGAAACTTATGCGATCCAGATGTACGCAGAGTTGGCGGCATTATTGGAGAGAGCTGGTGACGTGCCTCTGAATTTTCATCCAGCGGCGACCAGAGTCCTTGGGTTAGTTAC
>NZ_JABAZW010000177.1:0-10495 GCF_018608325.1 Brevundimonas sp.
CCTTCTCCCGTTGGGAGAAGGTGGCCCGAAGGGCCGGATGAGGGGTTACGGTGCTGATCGCGTCGCACAGCGTGCCCCCTCACCCTTTCGCGCCAGAACGACGGCTTGGCCGTCGTGCGCTCAAGCCCTCTCCCGGCGGGAGAGGGAAGGCTTGTGGAGCAGATGATGAAACCCAGCGTTCTTGGTCTTCTCCTGGCGCTTGCTGCCCCTGCCGCCTACGCCCAGACCCCGGCTCAGGCCCCCGAGGTCGTCGAAACCCCCATCGTCATCGGCCAATCGTTCGCCCTGCCCTCGGTCATCATGGGCGCGGCGCGAGAGATCAACGTCTGGCTGCCCCCCGGTTATGACCAGTCGCGCGAGCGGTACCCCGTCCTCTACGTCCTCGACGGCGGGCAGGATCAGGACTTTCACCACATCTCGGGCATCGCCCAGTTGGGGACCATCGTCGGCACGACGCGTGATGTGATCGTCGTGGGCGTCGCCTCCGTCGACCGTCGCAACGAACTGGCCCTGCCCACCGAAGACCCCGAACTGATCGCCCGCTATCCGACGCAAGGCCAGTCCGAACGCTTCCGCCGCTTCCTGTCCGAAGAGGTCCAGCCCTTCATCAACGCCCGCTACCGCACCAGCGGCGAGACGGCCCTGATGGGGGAATCCCTGGCGGGCCTGTTCGTAGTCGAGACCTTCCTGAAGGAGCCGCAGATGTTCGACGCCTATGTCGGCGTCAGCCCCAGCCTGTGGTGGGACGGCGGACAGTTGGCGCGACAGGCGGGCGCCCATCTGCGGGACCATTCCGGCGCGCCGCGCACCCTGATCCTGACGCTGGGCGACGAGGGTGAGATGATGCAGGCGCCGATGGATGTTCTGGTCGCCAACCTGCGCCAGTACGCCATGCCGAACGAGCGCTGGAGCTTCACGCCCCGCCCGACCGAGAGCCACGCCACCATCTACCACGGCGCGGCGCTGGACGCCTTCCGCCAGCTTTACGCAACGGACCCGCAATGAGCCGTATCGGCGCGATAAGCCTGCTGGTTCGCGACTATGACGCAGCCATCGACTTCTATGTGGGCAAGCTGGGCTTCGACCTCAGCGAGGACACCGACATGGGCGGCGGCAAGCGCTGGGTGTGCGTCACGCCCAAAGGGGGCCAGACCTCGCTGTTGCTGGCCCGCGCCACGAACGAGGCGCAGGCGGCCCAGGTCGGCAATCAGGCGGGCGGTCGGGTCTGGCTGTTCCTTGAGACCGACGACCTGTTGCGCGACCATGCCGAATGGCTGGCGGCGGGCGTGCATTTCCGCGAAAATCCGCGACACGAACCCTATGGCAAGGTGGTGGTCTTCGAAGACCTCTACGGCAACGCCTGGGACCTGATCGAACCTGCCACCGGAGCCTGACGCCATGAAACTCGGCACCCCGCTTTCCGACACCGCCGTCCGCGTGATGCTGCTCGGTTCGGGCGAACTGGGCAAGGAAGTCGCCATCGAGCTGCAGCGTCTGGGCGCCGAAGTCGTCGCCGTCGACCGCTATCCCAATGCTCCGGCCATGCAGGTGGCGCACCGCAGCCACGTCATCCCCATGACCGACCCGCAGGTGCTGAACGGCGTCATCATGGCCGAGGCCCCGCACTTCATCGTGCCGGAAATCGAAGCCATCGCCACCGAGGTTCTGGCCGACATCGAAGCCGCAGGCATGGCCGTGGTCATCCCCACCGCCCGCGCGGTGCAACTGACCATGAACCGCGAGGGCATCCGCAAACTGGCCGCCGAAGACCTTGGCCTGCCGACCAGCCCCTACGCCTTTGCAGGCTCAGCCGAAGAACTGGCGGCGGGCGCCGAGGCCGTCGGCTACCCCAACTTCGTCAAGCCGGTCATGTCGTCGTCGGGCAAGGGGCAATCCTTTGTCAAAAGCGCCGATGAGATCGCCGACGCCTGGACCTATGCCCAGGAAAGCGGCCGCGTCGCTGGCGCCCGCGTCATCGTCGAGGGGCGGATCGACTTCGATTTCGAGATCACCCTGCTGACCGTGCGTTCGCTGCGCGACGGCGTGGTCGTCACCGACTTCTGCGCCCCCATCGGCCATCGTCAGGTCAAGGGCGACTATGTCGAAAGCTGGCAGCCGCAGGCGATGAGCGACGCCGCACTGGCCTCGGCTCAGGACATCGCGGGCAAGGTGACGGATGCGCTGGGCGGTCTGGGTGTGTTCGGCGTCGAACTGTTCGTCAAGGGCGATCAGGTCTGGTTCTCGGAGGTCTCGCCCCGCCCGCACGACACAGGCCTTGTCACCCTGGCCAGCCAGACCATGAGCGAGTTCGCCCTGCACGCCCGCGCCATTCTGGGCCTGCCGGTTGATGTGACCCTGCGCGAACCTGCCGCCAGCGCCGTCATCTATGGCGGGATCGAAGCCCAGGGCGTCGCCTTTGAAGGCGTGGCGGAGGCTCTGTCGGTCCCCACCGCCGACCTGCGCCTGTTCGGCAAGCCCGAAGCCTTTGAGCGCCGCCGCATGGGTGTCGCCACCGCCCGCGGCGCCGACACCGATCAGGCCCGCGAACGCGCCCGCGAAGCCGCCGGTCGCGTGAAGGTGGTCCGGGCCTGACCCCCCGCTTCCTTGGCGCCAGACGGGCGCGGCTGTGCATTTTTCGACTTTAGTCGATTGGCTCTGCGCCCGCTTATGGTTCACACAGTCAGTCAGAGCCGCCAGCCAGACGGCCGGGAGGAACTGACGTGGGCAAGTTGAAGACACCCCTCATCTTCGGGGCCATCGCCATACTGGGTGCGGTGTCCCTGGGCATCATCGCCCTGCATGAGGGCGAGAGCATCAGCGCCGTCTGGATGGTGGTTGCAGCGGTCTGCACCTACGCCATCGCCTATCGGTTCTACGCCCGATATCTGGCCAACAAGGTCATGCAGTTGAACCCGGCGCGGATGACGCCCGCCGTTCGACGCAACGACGGCCTCGACTATGTGCCGACGCCCCGAAACGTCCTGTTCGGCCACCACTTCGCCGCCATCGCAGGCGCAGGGCCGCTGGTCGGGCCGGTGCTGGCCGCGCAGATGGGCTATCTGCCCGGCGTGCTGTGGATCCTGGTCGGCGCGGTGCTGGCGGGCGCGGTTCAGGACATGATGGTCCTGTTCATGTCCACGCGTCGCGACGGCAAGTCGCTGGGCGACATGATCCGCACCGAGATGGGCAACATCCCCGGTATCATCGCCCAGGTCGGCGTTCTGATGATCATGGTCATCATCCTGGCGGTTCTGGCGCTAGTGGTGGTCAAGGCCCTGGCCGAAAGCCCGTGGGGCACCTTCACCGTCGCCGCCACCATCCCCATCGCCATCTTCATGGGCCTTTACACCCGCTATCTGCGGCCCGGACGCGTGGGCGAGATATCGATCATCGGCGTGGTCCTGCTGATGCTGGCCATCGTCGCAGGCGGCCATGTGGCGGCTGATCCCTATTGGGGTCCGGCCTTCACCCTGACCGGCCCGACCCTGGCCATTCTGATGATGGTCTATGGTTTCATCGCCTCGGTCATTCCGGTCTGGCTGCTGCTGGCGCCGCGCGATTACCTGTCCACCTTCCTGAAGATTGGCGCCATCGTCGCCCTGGCCATCGGCATCCTGATCGTGCGTCCGCATCTGCAGATGCCCGCCATCACCCCCTTCATCGACGGCACGGGGCCGGTGTTCGCGGGCGCCCTGTTCCCCTTCCTGTTCATCACCATCGCCTGTGGCGCCGTGTCAGGCTTCCACGCCCTGATCTCGTCGGGCACCACGCCTAAACTGCTGGAGAACGAGAACCAGATCCCGCTGATCGGCTATGGCGCCATGCTGTGCGAAAGCTTCGTCGCCGTCATGGCCCTGATCGCCGCCACCGTGCTGGACCCGGCGGTCTATTTCGCCATGAACAGCCCGGCCTCCATCATCGGCACGGACGCGGTGTCCGCCGCCGCCGCCGTCGCCCAATGGGGTTTCCACATCACGCCCGGAGAGCTGGAGCAACTGGCCCGCGACGTGGGCGAACATTCAATCCTGTCACGCGCGGGCGGCGCCCCGACGCTGGCGGTCGGCATGGCCCACATCCTGTCCAACGTCATCGGCGGCAAGGCGATGATGGGCTTCTGGTATCACTTCGCCATCCTGTTCGAGGCCCTGTTCATCCTGACCACGGTCGACGCCGGAACCCGCGTCTGCCGCTTCATGATCCAGGATCTGCTGGGCGTCGCCGTGCCCAAGATGCGCGAGACCAAGTCCTGGGGCGCCAATGTGGTCGCCACGGCCCTGACGGTCGGGCTGTGGGGCTATTTCCTCTACACCGGCGTCATCGACCCGCTGGGCGGCATCAACAGCCTGTGGCCCCTGTTCGGCATCGCCAACCAGATGCTGGCCGCCGTGGCCCTGATCCTGGGCACGGTCGTCCTGTTCAAGATGAAGCGTGAGAAGTTCGCCTGGGTCATGATCCTGCCCGCGACCTGGCTGCTGGTCTGCACCCTGACGGCGGGCTTCCAGAAGCTGTTCCACCTGGACGTCCGCATCGGCTTCCTGTCGCACGCCAGAAAATATCAGGACGCGCTGGGCGCAGGCGAACTGATCGCCCCGGCCAAGTCTGTCGGCGACATGCACCGCATCATCGTCAACGACTACGTCAACTCGACCCTGACGGCGGGCTTCCTGTTCGTGGTCCTGACCATGGTCGTCTATGGGGTGCTGGCCTGCCGCAAGGCCTATCGCAACAACCGTCCCACCGCGCGTGAGTACCCAGAGGCTCACGACCTGACCCCGGCGGACGAAGCCGCGGACACGGCCCGTGCCTGATTCCCAGACATCAGCCCAGGACGACCTGCTCTGCCTGTGCCGCGACACCGCCCGGCGGTGGGGTCGCGGCATCCGCCAGACCGCCAGCGCCATGATCGGCCAGCCCGATTATGACGCCTATGTCGCCCACACGGCGGTCAACCACCCCGACCAGCCGCCGCTGGACAAGGTCGCCTTCTTCCGCCTGCACGAGCAGCGCCGCTTCGGGGGTTCCGGCTCGTTCAAATGCTGCTGATCTAGAGGCCCGAGGTCTGGTTCTGGGCCTGACCTTCGGCCCCCGCCCGGCCCGTTGCTCGGTCTTCTGACTGCAGCGCCGCGATCGCCGCCTCCAGCGTCGGGTCTTCGCCCGCCCGCCGTTCCGCCACGCTGCGGGGCGCCAGAATATCGGGCGTGACCCCGCGCTTCTCCAGCCGCACCCCGCCTGACGTCACATAGTCCGAGCGGCTCAGCGTCAGCCGCCCGCCGTCCGGCAGGTTCGTATCCTGGGCGATCAGGACCGAGCCGACCGTCTGCTCCCCGACCACAATCCCCCGCCCGGCTTCCTGCAAGGCGGCGGGCGTCAGTTCGGCGGCGCTGCGGCTGCCCTTGTCCACCAGAACGGCGACGGGATTCTGCACCGGCTGCTCGCGGTCGCCGCAATCACCCGCCGCCTTCAGCGCCACAGTGCGCCCGCGTCGTCCCGTCCGCGTCGCCCAGACCTGACCGCGCGGCAGAAAACAGGTCAGCACAGATTCTGCCTCCCACAACCGTCCGCCCGGATTGGCGCGCAGGTCCAGCACCACATTCACACCGGCAGGCAGCCCGTCCAGCTCATGCCCGATCCAGCGACCCAGCCCCGGATCAAACTGTTCGATCCTCAGCACCAGAACCCCCGGCCGCGAATAGTCAGCGACGAAAGGCTGCGGCCCGTCCATCAGGCGCGGCGTCAGGCTCGTCTCACGCCGCGCGCCCGTCTCGTCGGTCAGGACAAGCTGCACGGGGCGTCCGTCGAAGACCTCGACATCCGGTCCCCAAGGTCGACCGTCAACGGTGTTCAGGGTCCAGCCGACCTCGACGCCCGCCGTCTCGGCCGGTGATCCCGCCCGCACCCGCTCCACCATCCAGACGTTGCGATCCTCGCCCGCCATCAAGGTCAAACCCATGACGGCCCGACGTTCGAACATGGCGTCCTGTCGTCTGACAGCAGCGGGTGGACTGGCGGCGGCATGGCCGTCATCCAGCAGGTCCAGCATGTCGTTGATCACCCGGTACAGCGTCCGGTCATCCGTCGCCGCGACCGCCAAGGGTCGAAACCGCACCTTTGCTCCATCCCAGTCCACGCCGTGCAGGCCGGGATCGTAGTATCCGCGCTGAACCTCGCTCCAGACCCGGTCGAAGACCCGCTCGTTCATGCGGGTGCGTGCGCGGTCAGGGGGCGGCTGGACAATGTCGGAAAAGCGAAGAGGCCGCGCCTCGTCCCCTGTCATCTGCGGCGACGCCGACACCTCGCCCGCCGCCAGCAGCAAGGCCAGCGATAGCAGGCTCGAAACCTTCAGGAAGCGGCGACCGTCCATGCCGCGATCCTTGTCCGAACCCGAAAGGGGCCGCAAGTCACGATGCCCGACGCGCCTTGCCTTCGCCGCAAGGCCGCGCCAAGAGCAGCGCCGAATTCACGGACCACGATCATGCCCATCACGACAGTCGGCCTCGATGCCGACGACACCCTCTGGCACAACGAGACCATCTTCCGCCTGACCCATGCGCGGTTCGTCGACCTGCTGGCCGACCACGGCGACGAGGCCACCATCGAGGCGCGTCTGGCCGAGACCGAGCAGCGCAATCTTCGCCTCTATGGCTATGGCGTGAAGGGCTTCACCCTGTCGATGATCGAGACGGCGATGGAGCTGACCGACGGAACCGCCCCGCCCCACGTCGTGCGCGAGATCCTGGCCGCCGGTCGTGAAATGCTGGCCCACCCGGTCGAGACCCTGCCCGGCGTGGACGAGGTCATCGCCGAACTGTCCGAGAAATACCGTCTAGTCCTGATCACCAAGGGCGACCTGATGGACCAGGAACGCAAGCTGGCAGCCTCGGGCCTGGGCGAACGTTTCAGCGCCGTCGAGATCGTCTCGGAGAAAGACCGCGCCACCTATCAACGCGCCTTCACCCGCCACGGCACCGGTCCGACCGAGGCCGTCATGGCCGGCAACTCGATGAAGTCCGACGTCCTGCCCGCCATCGCCGCCGGCGCCTTCGCCGTCCACATCCCCTACCACGTCACCTGGGCCCACGAACTGGCCGACGCCCCGGAGAACGAACCCCGCTACGTCTCCCTGTCCCGCATCGGCGAACTGCCTGACTGGATCAAGACGATCGACGCATAAAGGCTTGCTCACTGCCCCCTCCCTCTCTAAACGGGCCGCTTAACCGACAACCCGACGCGAACGTCGCACGGCCATGCTGTGCGGGGACTTCTCGCGCGCGTAATCAACGAAGGAAAACGCTGCCCTTGCTCGCCCCGGACATCAGTCATGACGAACGCGACGCCATGGTGCGCGCGGCGCTGGCCGAGCAGGGCGACAGCGGCGTGACCCCGCGTCACACGCGTTTCTATTTCTATGGCGAAGGCGACCACGGCGACCTGAACGAGGTGGCCCGCCGCGCGGGCTTCCTGACCAGCGGCGCCGACGATTCCACCACACTCGAGACCACCATGGCGGTGGACGAAGCGTCGTTTTCGGCGACCTCCGCCATGATGCAGACCTGGGCCGCGGCCTTCCAGCTGGACTATGACGGCTGGGACTGCGCGGTCGTGACCCATTAGCGTTCAATAAGAAGAAGAGCTGGCGATGCCCAAGCGCACAGACATCAAGTCCATCCTCATCATCGGCGCAGGCCCGATCGTCATCGGCCAGGCGTGCGAGTTCGACTATTCCGGCGTTCAGGCCTGCAAGGCGCTGAAGGCCGAAGGCTACCGGGTCATCCTGGTCAACTCGAACCCCGCCACCATCATGACCGACCCGGAGGTGGCCGACGCCACCTATATCGAGCCGATCACGCCCGAGATGGTCGAGAAGATCATCGCCAAGGAACGCCCCGACGCCCTGCTGCCGACCATGGGCGGCCAGACGGCGCTGAATACGGCGCTGGCGCTGGACGCCTCTGGCGCCCTGACCAAATACGGCGTCGAGATGATCGGCGCGAAGGCTGATGTCATCGACAAGGCTGAGGACCGCCAGAAGTTCCGTGACGCCATGGACAAGCTGGGTCTGGAATCGCCCCGCTCCAAGGCCGCCCATACAATGGAAGAGGCGCTGGAGGGGCTTGAGTTCGTCGGCCTGCCCGCCGTGATCCGCCCGTCCTTCACCTTGGCCGGCACCGGCGGCGGCATCGCCTTCAACCGCGAGGAGTTCGACGAGATCGTCGCGCGCGGTCTGGACCTGTCGCCGACCACCGAAGTCCTGATCGAAGAGTCCGTGCTGGGCTGGAAGGAATACGAGATGGAGGTCGTCCGCGACACGGCGGACAACTGCATCATCATCTGCTCGATCGAGAACGTCGATCCGATGGGCGTGCACACGGGCGACTCGATCACCGTGGCCCCTGCCCTGACGCTGACCGACAAGGAATATCAGCGGATGCGGACCGGCTCGATCAACGTCCTGCGCGAGATCGGCGTCGAGACGGGCGGATCGAACGTGCAGTGGGCGATCAACCCCGCCGACGGCCGCATGGTCGTGATCGAGATGAACCCGCGCGTGTCGCGTTCGTCCGCGCTGGCGTCCAAGGCCACCGGCTTCCCCATCGCCAAGGTCGCTGCGCGCCTGGCGGTCGGCTACACGCTGGACGAACTGCAGAACGACATCACCCAGGTCACGCCCGCCTCGTTCGAGCCGTCGATCGACTATGTGGTCACCAAGATCCCGCGCTTCGCCTTCGAGAAATATCCAGGCTCCGAGCCGCTGCTCGGCACCTCGATGAAGTCGGTGGGCGAGGTCATGGCCATCGGCCGCACCTTCCAGGAATCGATGCAGAAGGCCCTGCGCGGTCTGGAGACCGGCCTCTCCGGCTTTGACGAGATCGAGATCGAAGGCGTCGCTGGCGCCGCCGACGATGCGACCGCCCGCGCCGCAGTCGTCCGCGCTCTGGGCATCCCCACACCCGACCGTATTCGCGTCATCGCCCAGGCCTTCCGCCACGGCCTGTCGGTCGAAGAGGTCAACGCGGCCTGCGCCTATGAGCCGTGGTTCCTGCGCCAGATCGCCGACATCGTGCGCGAGGAAGGCCATGTCCGTGTCAAGGGCCTGCCGTCCGACCCGACCGAGTTCCGCCGCCTGAAGGCCAAGGGCTTCGCTGACGCCCGTCTGGCGCAGTTGACCGGCACGACCGAGAAGGCTGTGCGTCTTGCCCGTCGCGGCCTGAACGTCCGCCCGGTGTTCAAACGCATCGACACCTGCGCCGCCGAGTTCGCCAGCGCCACCGCCTACATGTATTCGACCTATGAGACGGGCGCGCTGGGCCAGATCCCCGAGTGCGAATCCGAGCCGTCGGACAAGAAGAAGGCCATCATCCTGGGCGGCGGTCCGAACCGGATCGGCCAGGGCATCGAGTTCGACTACTGCTGCTGCCACGCGGCCTTCGCCTTCGATCAGATCGGCGTCGAGTCGATCATGGTCAACTGCAACCCCGAGACCGTTTCGACCGACTACGACACCTCCGACCGCCTGTATTTCGAGCCGTTGACGGCGGAGGACGTGCTGGAGTTGATCGAGGTCGAACGCTCCAAGGGCGAACTGATCGGCTGCGTCGTGCAGTTCGGCGGCCAGACCCCGCTGAAGCTGGCCCACGCGCTGCAGGACGACAACATCCCCGTGCTGGGCACATCCGTCGATTCCATCGACCTGGCCGAGGACCGCGAGCGCTTCCAGCAGATGCTGGAAGGCATCGGCCTGCGCCAGCCGCCCAACGGCCTGGCCCGCAGCGCCGAAGAAGCCGCGCAGAAGGCGGAAGAGGTCGGCTATCCCGTCGTCCTGCGCCCCTCCTACGTCCTGGGCGGACGCGGCATGATGATCGTGCACGACCGCGAGCAGCTGGACCGCTACGTCCACGAGGCCATGCGCGTCTCGGGCAGCGATCCGGTCCTGATCGACCACTATCTGAACCGCGCCACCGAGGTGGACGTGGACGCCCTGTGCGACGACGAGACGGTCTTCGTGGCGGGCGTGCTGGAGCATATCGAGGAAGCCGGGGTCCACTCGGGCGACAGCGCCTGCTCCATGCCGCCCTATTCGCTGTCCGCCGAGACGGTCGCCGAACTGAAGCGCCAGACCACCGAAATGGCCAAGGCCCTGAAGGTGCGCGGCCTGATGAACGTGCAGTTCGCGATTGAGGAGCCGCACAGCGAGAACCCGCGCATCTTCGTGCTGGAAGTGAACCCGCGCGCCTCGCGCACGGCGCCCTTCGTGGCCAAGACCATCGGCCAGCCGATCGCCGCCATCGCCGCCAAGGTCATGGCGGGCGTGCCGCTGAAGTCCTTTGGCCTGACCGACAAGCCGTACGACCATATCGCGGTCAAGGAAGCCGTCTTCCCGTTCGCGCGCTTCGCCGGGGTCGACACCATCCTGGGCCCGGAAATGCGTTCGACCGGCGAGGTCATGGGCCTGGACTGGAAACGTGAGGGCGAGGCCGACATGGCCCCCGCCTTCGCC
>NZ_JABAZW010000177.1:10505-17058 GCF_018608325.1 Brevundimonas sp.
TCCATGGAGTGGACACGGTCCTGGGTCCAGAGATGCGCTCCACGGGCGAGGTCATGGGATTCGACACCCAGTTCGGGACAGCCTTCGCCAAGTCCCAGATCGGCGGCGGCGTCACCCTGCCGACCTCTGGCTGCGCCTTCATCTCGGTCAAGGACGAGGACAAGCCCTTCATCGTCGATGCGGCCAAGACCCTTCTGGCCGAAGGCTTCAGCCTGATCGCCACCGGCGGCACCCACGCCTATCTGGTCGAACAGGGGCTGGAGGTGAAACTGGTCAAGAAGGTGCTGGAAGGCCGCCCGCACATCGTGGACGCCATGAAGAACGGCGAGGTCCAGCTGGTCTTCAACACCACCTCGGGCAAACAGTCGCTGCAGGACAGCTTCAGCCTGCGCCGCACAGCCCTGATGATGAAGATGCCCTATTACACCACAACCGCAGGCGCGCTGGCGGCGGCCCAGGCCATCGGCGCCATCAAGGCCGGCGATCTGGATGTAAAGGCGATCCAAGCCTACGGTTGATGTTTACACTATCTCTGGTTTTCGGCAGGACACGGCCAAACTGTTCGCTCGAAAGCCAGAGATAGATGTCCGTCACCGACATAGACCGCGCCCTGGCGGTGATTTTCCTGGCCGAGGCCCTGGGTTTCGCCGCCTTCGCCTGGGACAAACACATGGCCCAGCAGGGCCTTCAACGCGTCCCTGAAAGCCGCCTTCTGTTTCTGGTGCTGATTGGCGGCATCGGCGCCTGGATGGGCCAGCACCTGATGCGTCACAAGACGCGCAAGGAGCCGTTCCGCACCTGGATGGGCATTGTCCTGACACTGCACGTCGGCTTGCTGCTGACTGCAGCCCTGGTCGTCATTCTTCAGCTGTAATTTCGCGTCCCTGCACGATCCGCGTCACCGCCAGGTCGGCAGTGACATTGCCGACGGTGCGGAAGATGTCAGGGATGACCTCGACCGCCAGCAACAGGGGCAACATCTCCAGCGGCAGACCCATGGCCAACGCGATGGGGCCAACGCTAGCAAAGAAGCTGACCTGCCCCGGCAGGCCCACCGAGGCGATGGAGACCGCCAGGGCCGTAAGGCCGCCCGCAACCAGCACCCCAAGGCTCAGTTCGATGCCGTGCAGCTGGGCCACATACAGACAGACGCCCAGATTGGCGACAGGGCTGGTGATGCGGAACACCGCCACCGCCAGCGGCAGGACCAGCCCGCCTGTCGCCTGCGGCACGCCCAGCCAGTCGCGCGCCCGCTCGATCATCACCGGCAGGCTGGCCAGCGACGACTGGGTCGAGACGGCGACCACCTGAGCTGGGGCCACCGCGCGGGCGAACCGGCCCAGCGGCACCCGCCCCCAGACCACCGCCACGACATAGGTCAGCAGGATCAGACCCAACTGGCTCAGGCACAGGATGGCGACATAATGGGCCAGCGTCCCCGCCACACCCAGACCGGCGCGCAGCCCCACGCCCAGCGCCAGCGCAAACACCCCGAACGGCGCGGCCAGCAGCACCCAGTGGACGATCACCACCATGGTCTCGGCCACCGCCTCGAAAAATCCCGCCAGCGGACGGCGCAGGTCCGTCCTGATCCGTGTTGCGGCGAACCCGAAGGCCACGGCAAACACCACCACCGCCAGCACCCCGTCGTCCGCCGCCGCCTTGATCAGGTTGGAGGGCGCCAGACTGTTCAGAAACGCCCTCAGTCCATCCGTATGGGCCGCCGCCCCCACTGTCGCGGCCGTATCCGCCGACACTCCCGCCAGCAGGTCACGTCCCGCCTCGGGATCAATCGGCCAGATCGCCAAGAGGCCCAGCCCCGCCAGGATCGCATAGACGGTCGCCCCGACCAGCAGCACGCCGAACACCATCAAGGCCCGCCCCGCGATCCGCCCGGTCGCCGCCGCGTCGGCAATGGAGACGATGCCCGTGACCAGCAGGCTGAACACCAGAGGCATTACCGTGATCCGCAGCGCATTCAGCCAGACCTGACCCAGGCTTTCGATCACCTCCAGCGCCCCGGTCAGCCAGGTGGCGTGGGTCGACTGCGCGAACGCCCCCACACCAATGCCCGCCACCAGCGCCACAATGACGAAGAAGCTCAGGGATGTGACGAATGCGGTGAAGCGTGAGCGTGCCATGACATAGGGCTAGCACTGGTTTTCATCGCGCGCGCGCCAAACCTTTTCACCGCGCCCCCTGCACCCCACATCAATGCCGACCCGAACGCGAAGCCTCTCTGCGCGTTATCCCTTCCGAAGGAGATTTCCATGGCTCGTCTGCACAAACTTGTTCCCATTCTCGGCGGTCTTCTGCTGTCCAAGGGCGGACGCCGTCTCGCCGGTCGCCACGCGGGAAAACTGGCGCTGGCCACCCTGGCCTATGAGGTCTGGCGCAATCACCGCGAGGGTTCCAAGGCGCCGGTACGTCCCGTGGGTCGTCCCACGGCCCGCACCCGCTGGAGCGGCCGCACCGCGCGATGAAGGCTCGACTCCGGCGGCGGGCGTGCAGATAGTCGCATCTTGCCGCCGGAGCGCTTTCGATGATCAAGGTCCACCACCTGAACGACAGCCGCTCGCAGCGGGTGTTGTGGCTGCTGGAAGAGTTGGGCCTGCCCTATGAGGTGGTGCGTTACGAGCGGAACACCGCCACCCGACTGGCCCCGCCCGAACTGATCGCCATCCATCCTCTGGGCAAGTCGCCGGTGATTGAGGACGGCGACATCACGGTCGCCGAGACCGGCGCCATCTTCGAATATCTGCTGGATGCCTATGGCGAAGGCCGCCTGCGCCCGGCCGCGCGGACCGAAGAGGCGCGCCGTTTCACCTACTGGCTGCACTATGCCGAGGGGTCGGCCATGCCGCCCCTGCTGCTGGCGCTGGTGTTCAGCGTCCTGCCCAAACGCGTGCCCGGCCTGATCCGCCCCATCATCAAGGCCGTCTCCGACAAGACCATCGCCGCACTGGTCACCCCGCAACTGCGCGCCGCAGTCGCCTTCTGGGAGGCGGAACTGACCCGCTCTGACTGGTTCGCGGGTGATCAGTTCACCGCCGCCGACATCATCATGAGCTTCCCCGTGGAGGCGGGCGCCACACGCGCCTTCGATGTCGCGGACCAACCGCGTCTGAAGGCGTTTCTGCAGCGTATCCATGCCCGCCCCGCCTATCAGCGTGCGCTGGAACGGGGTGGTCCCTACGCCTATGCCTGACCCTGGGTGAGGCCGTTTGACGCAACCAGAAACTTGCCAAGGCGTTAATACGCCATGCGCCTTCAAACCATTCAGATCGTCGCGGGGCTTGCCGCCGCCCTTGCATTCGTCCTCGCCTTCATGGCTGCTGGGGCTGCTCTGGTCTCTGGCCTGTTCATGCTGCTGGGCCTCGCCGCCCTTGGCTGGCTGGCTTACAGCCTGATCAAAACCGTGCTGAAACGCGACCGCAAAGCCGAGCCTTCGGCCCGCGCCTGATCCATCCACAGCCGCGAGATCGGCCTCGCCCTTGAATTAAAGGGCGATCAGGCCTATTTTCGATGCCCGGCCGCGCCCGCCCCGCGGCCTTTTGTGTGCTTAATTCGCGTCTTTCCTATCTCCGGGCGAACCAGAAAAATCACGACACCAATGGAAAAAGTGCCGATGACGGGCGAGGGCTATCGCGTCCTCGACGATCAACTGAAACAACTGAAGTCGGTCGAAAGGCCCAGTGTCATCGCGGCCATCTCCGAGGCCCGCGAGCACGGCGACCTGTCTGAAAACGCCGAATATCACGCCGCCAAGGAGCGCCAGGGCTGGATCGAAGGCCAGATCGCCGAGATCGAGGACAAGATCAGCCGCGCCCAGGTCATCGACGTATCGAAACTGTCGGGCAGCCAGGTCAAGTTCGGCGCCACCGTCACGGTCGTTGACGAGGACACCGAGGAAGAGGCCCGCTACCAGATCGTCGGCGAACACGAAGCCGATGTGAAGCAGGGCAAGATCTCCATCGCCTCGCCGATCGCCCGCGCCCTGATCTCCAAGGAGGTCGGCGACGTGGTCGAGGTCAACACCCCCGGCGGCGTGAAGGCCTACGAGATCCTCAAGGTCGAGTGGAAATAAGCCCGATGACGGGGGCGAACACTCGTCCCCGTTCCACCGGCTCCCATTCGGATGGCCCGCTCGCCATCTGGGTCGTCTCTGACGGCCGCACCGGCATTGAAAATCAGGCGCTGGGCCTCGCAGAGGCCGTCCAGCGCCTGACGCCTGCCGACATTACAATCAAACATATCCGCTGGCGGGCGCTGTTCGACCGCTGGCCTTCGGCGTTGAAGACGCGGTCCATGCTGGACCCTGCCTCCGATCCGCTGGACGCCCCCTGGCCCGACCTGTGGATCGCCACCGGGCGCGCCACCCTGCCGCTTTCGACCCGCATCAAAGGCTGGAGCGGCGGCAAGACTTTCGTCGTCCAGACCCAGGATCCGCGTTGGTCGAACGACCACTACGACATGATCGTCGCCCCCGCCCATGACGGTCTGTCCGGCGACAATGTCTTTGAGATCACCGGATCGCCGCACCGGATCACGCCAGAGCGCATCGCCGAGGCCGCACCCGCCTTCGAAGAACGCATCGCCCCCCTGCTCCATCCGCGCGTCGCGGTCCTGATCGGGGGCCGGTCCAAGGCCTTTGACCTGACTGCTGAACACGCCGTCATGCTGGCGGACCAGATCGCAGAAGCGGTCAGGACGTCGGGCGGCTCGCTGATGCTGACCTTCTCGCGCCGCACGCCGGATGCGGCCAAGGCGGCGATGACCGCGCGCCTGTCCGACCTGCCCGGCTGGATCTGGGACGGGACCGGCGACAATCCCCTGTTCGGCTTCCTGCACCACGCCGACCACATTCTGGTCACCGAGGACAGCGCCAACATGGCCGCCGAGGCCGCCTCGACCGGCAAGCCTGTCCATGTCCTGCCGATGATCCCGCTGAAGTCCGGCGACAAGTTCACCCGCCTGCACGACGACCTGCAATCGCGCGGCGCGACCCGTCCGTTCGACGGCACGCTGGACGCCTGGATCTATGATCCGCTGGCCGAAACCGACCGCGCAGCGCGGGCGGTGCTGGAGGCGATGAGCACGCGCGGCGCCATCTAATCCGGCGACTTGTCGGCGTCGTTCTTGCCGTCTTCGGCCTTCTTGTTGACGACCGCCACTCCGGCGGACCCGAGGCCTGAACCGATGGCCACGCCCAGGGCGATGCCCAGCGCCAGGTTGTCCATCGCCAAACCCAGCGCCACGCCGATGGCGACGCCCATGCTGATACCGGTGCTGAAAAAGGCTGCGCCCTTGTTCTTCATTTTCATTTCCGATCCGTCAGACCTGAAGACTAGCATCGCACAGAACGGAATCAGCGCCTAAATAGGCGTCATGAGCACTCCCAGAACCGTCCGCGTCGCCATCATCGGATCCGGTCCCGCAGGTTGGACCGCCGCCATCTATGCCGCGCGCGCCTCGCTGAACCCCGTTGTCATCGCCGGCATCCAGCCGGGCGGCCAGCTGACCATCACCACCGATGTCGAGAACTATCCCGGCTTTGCCGAGACGATTCAGGGCCCTTGGCTGATGGAGCAGATGCAGGCTCAGGCCCTGCACGTCGGCACAGAGGTCATCCATGACATCGTCACCTCGGCGGACCTGTCCCAGCGCCCGTTCCGCCTGACACTGGACAGCGGTGAGGAAATCCTGGCCGAGACGGTCATCATCTCAACCGGCGCACAGGCCAAATGGCTGGGTCTGGAGTCTGAAGCCGCCTATCAGGGCTTTGGCGTCTCGGCCTGCGCCACCTGCGACGGCTTCTTCTATCGCGGCAAGGAAGTGGTCGTGGTCGGCGGCGGCAATACGGCGGTCGAAGAAGCGCTGTTCCTGACCAATTTCGCCTCCAAGGTCACGGTCATCCATCGCAAGGACGAGTTCCGCGCCGAGAAAATCCTGCAGGACCGCCTGTTCGCCAACCCCAAGATCGAGGTGATCTGGAACGTGGCCATCGAGGAGGTCGTCGGCGTCGTCGACGGCATGGCCAAGAACGTCACCGGCGTGCACCTGAAGAACGTGCAGGACGGCTCGACCACCGAAATCTCGGCCGACGGCGTCTTCATCGCCATCGGCCACGCCCCGTCATCTGAACTGTTCAAGGGCCAGCTTGAGACCAATTCGGGCGGCTATCTGCGCGTGAAGCCCGGCACGGCCTCCACCGCCATCGAAGGCGTCTGGGCCGCGGGCGACGTCACCGACGACGTCTATCGTCAGGCCGTCACGGCTGCGGGCATGGGCTGTATGGCCGCGCTGGAGGCCGCCCGCTTCCTGGCCGAAGAAGACCACGCCAAGGCCCGCCATCCTATCAGCCACGCCGAGGCCGAAAAGATCGGCGTCTGGTGATTTCCGGCTTCTTCCTCCCCGCGACGTGGAGGGAGAAGCCGTTTTGATCTAGGTTCGATCGACATTCTGCTCCGGACCGTCATTCCGGGGCGTCCGCAGGACGAACCCGGAACCCAGGGCCGCGACGCCGTTGTTGAAGGTATTCGGCTCCGGCTTG
>NZ_JABAZW010000158.1:0-28372 GCF_018608325.1 Brevundimonas sp.
CCATCAGCCGCATCGCCGACTTCATCGACGAGGCCACCGCCGCTGTCGAACGCTTCCATCCCGGCGCCCGTGTCTCGGTCTTCGGCCATGTCGGCGACGGCAATCTGCACTACGACATCCTGCCCGGCGTCGGCGAGGACATCCCCGCCTTCATCGGACGCTGGAAGGAAGGTTCGCAGGTCGTCCACGACGTCGTCGGCGGCTACGACGGCTCCATCTCGGCCGAACACGGTCTGGGGCGGCTCAAGACCGAAGAGGTCAAACGCTACAAGTCCCCGCTCGAAATCGAGACCATGGCCGCTATCCGCCGCGCGCTTGATCCCAAGCGGATCATGAATCCGGCGGTGCTGTTCTAGCTCCTTCGCCATTCCGGACGTAGCGCCGCTGAGCCTCGGACCCGAAGGACGGCCACTCCAACAAGCCCTCCTTTCGGGCGCTCAATCCCTCCGTCAAAAACGGTCGGAGCGTCGCCCTGTGCACGCGGTGAGACCTCAAGCCCGGTTCAAATCGTCACCGAAGCGGCCTATGTCGGCGCCTTCGACAAGGAGCCTGGTTTTGCTGATCGTACTTTCTCCCGCAAAGCGGCTCGACTTCACCGAGCCAGTGTCGACCCTGCCTGCATCGCAGCGTCGCCTGCTGGACGACACGGCCGCCCTGTCCAAAACCGCCAAGCGTCAGACAAAAGCGGACCTGCGACGCCTGATGAAGATTTCCGACGATCTGGCCCAGCTGAACGTCGAGCGTTTCAAGGCCTTCGATCCCGAATCACTGGACGGGGTCCAGGCCGCCTTCGCCTTCGCTGGCGACGTCTATGAGGGCCTGAAGGCCCGTGAACTGGACGAAGCAGGCCTGAACTTCGCCCAGGATCACCTGCGCATCCTGTCCGGCTTCTACGGCCTGCTGCGTCCGCTGGACCGCATCCAGCCCTATCGTCTGGAAATGGGCACCCGGCTTGAGACCAAGCGCGGCGCCAGCCTCTATGACTTCTGGGGCGACCGCATCTCGAAACAGTTGAACGCCGACGCCGAGGGGCAGGCCGATCCGACCCTGGTGAATCTGGCCAGCCAGGAATATTTCGGCGCCGTCGACGCCAAGGCGCTGAAGCTGCCGGTCGTCACGCCCCAGTTCCGTGAGGAAAAGAACGGCGAGAGCCGCATCATCTCCTTCTTCGCCAAGAAGGCGCGCGGCGCCATGGCGCGCTACGCTATCGACGAACGCGTGGAACGCACTGAGGACCTCAAGGCTTTCGACCGCGACGGTTATCGTTTCAACAAGACTGCATCGACCGAGAGCGAGTGGATATTCACCAGGTCGGGAAATTCTTGATTGCGATAGGTGACTGCCGCTAATCTCCCCTCATAAGAACCAGAAGGCGAGCCTATGTTCCAGCGGTCCAAATCATCGAACGGCGGCGCAGCCGCGCACGGCGAAGCCCCGGCGTTTCGCGACATCGGTGATCTCAAGGGCCAGGTGGCCGTGATTTCCGGCTCCACCTCGGGCATTGGCCTAGCGCTGGCGCGGGCTGTGGCGGCGCGCGGCGGCGACGTGGTGCTGAACGGTCTAGGCGATCCGGCCGAGATCGAACGCACCAGGTCTGAACTGGAAGCCTCGTCCAGCGGGCGCGTGCTGTATCACGGTGCGGACATGACGCGCGGCGAGGAAATCGCCGACATGGTCGCCTTCGCCAAGCACGAGTTGGGCCGCCTCGACATTCTGGTCAACAACGCCGGCATCCAGCACGTCGAGGCCGTCGAGAAATTCCCCACCGACAAGTGGGAGCAGATCATCGCCATCAACCTGTCGTCGGCCTTCTACGCCACGCGGGCGGCGATCCCGATCATGAAGGCGCAAGGGCGCGGCCGGATCATCAACATGGCCTCGGCCCACGGTTTGGTCGCCAGCCCGTTCAAGTCGGCGTACGTCGCGGCCAAGCACGGCGTGATCGGCTTCACCAAGACCGTCGCGCTGGAAGTCGCGCGCGACAACATCACCTGCAACGCCATCTGCCCCGGCTTCGTCGAGACGCCGATCGTTGAAAAGCAGATCGCTGACCAGGCCCGCACGCGCGGCCTGACCAAGGAACAGGTGCTGACCGATGTGATCCTGGCTGCCCAGCCGACCAAACAGTTCGTCACGACGGACCAGTTGGCGGGCATCTTCCTCTATCTGGTTTCGGACCTCGGAGCCTCGGCCAACGGGGCCAGCTTCTCCATCGACGGCGGCTGGACCGCTCAGTAGCGCCGGGAACATACAGCGGCCAAGGGGGCAAAGTGGCGATATTCAAACGTAAGGCCGCTGGACCGGCCGACCTCGCCGCCCCCTCGCCCGACGGCCGATCAGTCTGGCGCTGCAGGGCGGCGGTGCGCACGGCGCCTTTCAGTGGGGTATTCTGGACAGGTTGCTGGAGGACGACAGCCTGGACATCCGGGCCGTGTCTGGCGTTTCAGCAGGCGCCATGAATGGGGCTGCGCTCGTGTCCGGCCTGACGACAGGCGGAAACCAAGGGGGTCGCATCGCGCTGGACAAACTGTGGCGCGAGGTGAACCAGTCCGGGGGCCGCAACGTCTTTGGCGACAGTGCGATCTGGAACGCGGCCCGCCCACCCGAATGGCTGAAGGACAACCCCTTCTGGCGTGCAGGCGAGACACTGGCCATGACCATGTCTCCTTACGAATTCAATCCACTGAACCACAATCCTATGAACCGGGTTCTGAAGGCGTCTGTGGATTTCGAGGCGGTGAGAGGGTCCGACATCCGCCTGTTCGTCGCCGCCACCGCCGTGCGCCAAGCCAAGACGCGCCTGTTCACTTCCGAAGAAATCTCGGCCGATGTGCTGATGGCCAGCGCCTGTCTGCCGCATCTGTTTCAGGCCGTGGAGATCGACGGAGAGCCCTACTGGGACGGCGGCTATCTGACCAATCCGCCGCTGTGGCCGCTGACGGGTGAAGACACGCCCGACGATGTGCTGCTGGTCACCCTGAACCCGATGCTGCGTGACGAAACGCCCAAGAGCTCGGGTGACATCGTCGACCGCCTGAACGAAATCGTCTTCAACGCGCCGCTTGTCGCCGAACTGCGCGCCCTGGCGATGGCGGAGGAACTGGCGGCTCAGGGCAGTCTGAAACCCGGCGCCTTCCGCACCGTACGCCTGCACGCCATCGAGGCGGACGGTTGGTTGGATGACCTGCCGCTGCGCACCAAGTTCAACACCGAATGGACCTTCCTCAATGATCTGAAGGCGCGGGGCCGAGCAGCAGCTGACGACTGGCTCAACACCTGTCGCCCCACAGTCGGCCTGCGCGCCAGCGTCGATCTTCAGGCCCGCTTCGCCTAACCGACGTGGCCCGCAGCGCGCCGCAGACGGTCGTTGATGGCCTCACCCAGCCCTTCGCCCGGAATGGGCGACACGGCGATACCGATGGGTTTCGTCCGATCCGCCTCGCGCAGCAGCCGGAACAGATTGGCCGCCGCTTCACGCAGATCCCCGGTCGGGCTGAGGCTCCAGCGTGCATCGCCGACACCCGCGCCGAACCCCAGCAGAACCTCGCCATCCCGCACCTGATCCGCCTCGATCCGCACCGGCGCATCCGGCGCATAGTGCAGGGTCAGCCGACCGGGCGACCGATGCCCCTCGCTGCTGTCCGCCAACGGCCCGACGACTGTCTCGATCTCGGCCCGCGTCACCGATCCGGGCCGCAGCAGCGACACCTGCCCTCCCAGCACCGAGACGACCGTGCTTTCCAGCCCTACGATGCAGGGGCCGCCGTCAATCGCCGCACCGACGGCGAAGCCCGTCTCCTCCACCGCGTCGGCGAAGGTCGTCGGGCTGGGGCGGCCCGAACGATTGGCGGAAGGTGCCACGACCGGCCCGCCGAATGCGGCCAGCACCGCCTTGGCCTTCGCATGACCCGGCACGCGGATCGCCACGCTGTCCAGTCCGGCTCGCGCCAGGTCACAGACGCGGTCGGCGTTGCGCACTGGGGTCACCAAGGTCAGCGGCCCCGGCCAGAAGGCCTCAGCCAGCGCCCGCGCCTGCGACCCGAACACGCCGATTTCCTCAGCCGCGGCCGCATCAGACACGTGGGAGATCAGCGGATTGAAGCGCGGCCTTCCCTTGGCCTCGAATATGGCCGCCACCGCATCGGGATTGCCAGCGTCCGCGCCCAGTCCATAGACCGTCTCGGTCGCCAGCAGGATCAGCTCGCCACGGCGCAGGCAGGTCGCGGCCTGTTCAACAGTATCGCTCATGGTCGGCGCGGGATCAGGGGGATCATGCGGTGAAGGACATTGTCGCGATCCACGAACTGATGCTTCAGCGCCCCCAGAATATGCAGGGCGATCAGGACATATAGCCCCTTCACCACCAGACCATGCACCGTCATGAAGCCGCGCGCCGCATCGCGACCGCCCGAAATCGGCAGCAGCGGCCAATCAAACAGTCCGAACCACAGAATCTCTCGTCCCGCCGCCGACGACGCCATCCAACCCGTCAGGGGAATGACGATCAACGCCGCGTAGAAAAGCACGTGAACGGCGCGCGCCAGCCACTTCTCCCACCGCGACATATCGCCCGGCAGCGCAATGGCCGGATTAGCCAGACGCCAGCCGATTCTCGACAGGGTCAGCACCAGAATCGTCAGGCCGACCGACTTGTGCAGGCTGATGAACTCACGCGAAATTGGTCCTTCGGTCGCCTCATGCGCTGTCACCAGCAGCACCTGCGCCAGCACTGCGGCCGCAATCGTCCAGTGCATGATCAGCGACACGATCGAATAGCGGTTTCGCGGTTCGGCCATGACTTCCCTTCCGTGACGGCATGGCGTCACTGTGCCTCGACTAAGGTCCACGCGCCAAGCCGCTTGCGGCGAACGATGGAGACGGGGCACTTAGGCCGTAAAGAATACCGAGGAAACCCATGAGCTACCGCGCCCCCGTCCGTGACCTGACCTTCACGCTTGAAGCCATCGCCGGAATGCCCGACCTGGCCGCCACTGGCGCCTTCCCGGATTATGATGTCGATGTCGCGGGCGCCGTGCTGGAAGCCGCCGGTCAGTTCTCGGAAGGCGTGCTGGCGCCGTTGAACCGTATCGGCGACCAGAAGGGCTCGCTCTACGCCAATGGCGCCGTGACCGCCGCACCCGGTTTCGCAGACGCCTATCGCCAGTTCGCAGAAGGCGGCTGGACCAGCCTGTCGGCCTCGGCTGAGCATGGCGGACAGGCTCTGCCCAAGGCGTTGGAGCTGGCGGCCTATGAGACCGTGCACGCCGCCAATATGGCGTTCGGCCTGTGCCCCATGCTGTCGCTGGCCGCCATCGAGGCGCTGGAGCAGGTCGGCACCGAAGAGCAGAAGTCGAAATATCTGACCAAGCTGATCAGCGGCGAATGGACCGGGGCCATGGTGCTGACCGAGCCGGGCGCGGGTTCGGACCTGGGCGCGCTGACCGCCACCGCCACGCCGAACGGCGACGGCACCTATGCGCTGAACGGCCAGAAGATCTTCATCACTTGGGGCGACCACGACGCCACCGACAATATCGTCCATCTGGTGCTGGCCCGCCTGCCTGATGCGCCCAAGGGACCGAAAGGCATCAGCCTGTTCCTGACGCCCAAGTTCGCAGTCAAGGACGACGGCACACTGGGCGATCGCAACGCCTTCCGTCCCGTCGGCGTCGAGCACAAGCTGGGCATCCACGCCTCGCCGACCTGCGTCATGAGCTATGAGGGCGCGCGCGCGGAACTGGTCGGTCAACCGAACCAGGGTCTGGCCCATATGTTCGTCATGATGAACGCCGCGCGTCTGGCCGTCGGCGTCGAGGGCGTCGGCATCGCAGAGCGCGCCTATCAGCACGCCCTGGCCTATGCGCTGGAGCGCCGTCAGGGCCGCTCCGTCTGGACCGGCGAGGCCAACGCCCCGATCATCGACCACCCCGATGTGCGCCGCACCTTGGCCGTGATGAAGGCAAAGACCGCCGCCGCCCGCGCCATCTGCCTGTCCACCGGCGTCGCTGCCGATCTGGCCCGCCACGCCGCAACCGAGGCCGACCGCAAGAAGTGGAAGGCCCGCGAAGACCTGTTCACCCCCATCGCCAAGGCCTGGTCCACGGATGTCGGCTGCGAGGTCGCTTCACTGGGCGTTCAGGTCCACGGCGGCATGGGCTTCATCGAGGAAACTGGCGCGGCCCAATACTACCGCGATGCCCGCATCGCCCCGATCTACGAAGGCACTAACGGCATTCAGGCCATGGACCTTGTTGGGCGCAAGCTGTCGATGGACGGCGGCGAGTCGGCCAAGGTTCTGATCGCCGACATGAAGGCCACGCTCGCGGACCTGTCGCGCCTCTATACGGGCAAGCCTGTCGAGCGTTTCGACACCGCCATAGAAGCGGTTGAGGACGCCACCCTGTGGCTGCTGGACCAGAAAACCAATCCTGAGGCCGCCGCTGACGTACTGGCCGGCGGCTGGATGCTGGCCAAGGGCGCGCTGGCGGCCAAGGCCAAGCTGGACGCTAACGACGGCGATCCGGTCTGGCTGCAAGGCAAGCTGGACCTCTACGAAGTCTATGCCGCCAATGTGCTGGGCCACGTGTCCAGCCGTCTGGCCGCCGTCGGTCAGGGTGGCGACCTGCTGCGCCGGATTTCAGCGGACGTGCTGGCGGGTTGATCCGGGACGGCGACATCGCCTCATCCCGTCTGTGGCTTCGTCCCCTGGACGAGGCCGTGCTCGACCTGCTGATCGCAGGGGATATCGCCGAGGCTGGACACAGCCTCGGCGCCTCCGTCCCGCACGATTGGGCCGCCGCGCACCGCGAGCTTTTTGCGGTTCGCCGCGATGATTTGGCGGACGCCGCCTATCGACCATGGGGTCTGCGGGCGCTGATCCTTCATGAAAGCGGCGTCGTGGTCGGCCATGCCGGGTTCCACGCCGCGCCCGGACGGCCAGACCAAACCGTCGAGATCGGCTATGCCATAGAACTCGCGCATCGTGGTCGGGGTCTGGCGACGGAAGCTCTGGACGCCCTGACCGCCTTTGCGTGGTCGAAGGGCGCCACCCGTATCGCTCTGTCGATCCGCCCCGCCAATGCACCTTCAATCGCCATGGCGAGACGGGCGGGCTTCATTCACCACAGCGAACGCCATGACGAAATCGACGGTCTGAAACAGGTCTGGTTAAAGGCGACGCCCTAGGATTTAGGCCCATCGAGCAAGGCGATAGCCTCTCGAACATAGGCTGCGTGGGCGATGACGCCGATGCCCATGCCCTGATCCTGAGCTATCACCTCCCTTATGACGACGCCGACGACGACGGGATGATCGGGGGCATCGTCGGGCCGCGTCCTACGCATCGCAGCCGTCCAGAAGACCGGCCCGCCCGAGTCTCCGGGGAAGACATGAAAGTCCAACAAGAAGGTCGGATAGGTTCCGACCGGCGTCAGAGGCCACGAGGCGACGCGACCGGCTCGCAGGATCGGAAAACCGGCTCTGTTCGACGACAGACCACGCGGAAAGCCCAGGGCGAACAGTTCGTCGCCCGCCGCTACGCCCATGGCCTCGAAATCCTCCGCACCCGCCAGCCAGCCGAGCGGAATGGCCGCCCGCGCAAAGGCTTCCGGCGCTGTGATCTCCATCACCGCAACATCGCGGTCAGGGGGCGCGCTCCACAGCGGTTCAAGCGCTGTGCCTCGAATCTCCAACGGCTGAGGGGTGAAACGCCATCTCCCATCCGTCTGCTGGACGCGCCAGCCGATCCTTACCGACCGCTCCGGCATCTGCTCCAGCACATGGCGGGCGGTGACCAGAACGGTCCGAGGAGCCCCGTCCGGGCGCGGCGCATTGACCAGAAAGGCCGTCGCCACGGTTCGCAGCCCCTCGCCCGACGGCTGGTCGATCTGGACCGTGGCGTCGATGATCGCCGCCGCGGCGTCTCGACGCGGATTGGCCAGGCCTGCCGCCGCAAAAACCGCTTCGGCAGGTGCAGAGACTGAAATCTGATCGGCGAACATCAATCGAACCGGCTTTTCTGGCTTTTCTTCATTTGACGCCGCCCCCCGGCGACGCACAAGGTCCGTCACACGAACCAGGGGGCACGACATGAACCGACGCGAAATGATCCTATCTACGGCGATGACCGCCGCCGCAGTCGCAACGCCCGCCCTCGCCCGCCATCCTACCGGACCCTCGATGCCTCAACCTCCTGTCGCCAAGAAAATCCCCGTCGTCATCGAACAACTGGGTCGCACCCGGACGGACGACTATCAATGGATGAAGGACGACAACTGGCAGGCTGTCCTGCGTGATCCGACCCTGATCAAGGGCGAAGTCAAGGAACACCTGACCGCCGAGAACGCCTATCGCGAGGCCATGATGGCCTCGACCCTGCCGCTGCAGGAGACGATGTTCGCGGAGATGCGTGGACGCATCAAGGAAGACGATTCCTCAGTCCCCGCCCCTGACGGCCCGTGGGAGTACTACGTCCGCTATAACACCGGCGACCAACACCCCCTCTATTGCCGCAAGCCGCGCGATGGCGGCGCCGAGACCGTTCTGCTGGACGCCAACAAACTGGCAGAGGGCAAGGCCTATTCCGAGATCTCGGCGGCTTCTCACAGCCCCGACCACGCCCTGTTCGCCTATGCCGAGGACGCCCAGGGGTCCGAGGTCCACAAAATCTACGTCAAGGATATCGCCTCAGGCGACGTCCTGCCCTCCGCGATCGAAAGCGCCACCGGCGACTTCACTTTCTCGCCGGACAGCCAGTGGATTTTCTGGACCAACCGCGACGACAACGGACGCCCGGACAAGATCTTCCGTCGCCCTGTGCGCGGTGGTGAAACCACCCTGGTCTATGATGAAGCCGACGACGGCATGTTCATCGGCGTGGGCCGGACATCCGACGACAAGTTCATCGTCATCGGGATCCAGAACCAGGAAACCTCAGAGGCGCGATACATCCCCGGCGCGACGCCTACGGCTGAGCCCGTCGTGCTTGAGCCGCGCGTGGTGGCGACGCGTTACGACGCTGACCACTGGGGCGACCGTTGGGTGATCCGCACCAACGCTGACGACGCCGTGGACTTCAAGATTGTCGAGGCCCCGACCGCGTCGCCTGCAAAGGCCAACTGGAAGGATCTGGTCGCCCATACGCCGGGCCGCTTCATCGAAGGTCTGGACCTGACCAAGGACCATCTGGCCCGTCAGGAACGCGCCGACGCCAACACCCGCATCATCATCCGTGACCGCGCAGGCGCCGAGCACGAGATCGCCGTGAACGAACCCGCCTTCGCCCTGTCGCTGGCGGGCGCGTCCGAGTTCAACACGGTCAAGACGCGCTACGCCTACAACTCGCCGTCCACGCCGACCCAGACCTTTGACTACGACATGGCGACGCGTGAGCGGACCCTGCGCAAGACCCAGGAAATCCCGTCGGGCCACAACATCGCCGACTATGTGGTCGAGCGGCTGAATGCCCCAGCATCTGACGGCCAGTTGGTGCCGGTGACCCTGCTGCGGTGCAAGGATACGCCGGTCGATGGCTCGGCGCCCCTGCTGCTGTACGGCTATGGCTCCTACGGCATTCCCATGCCTGCAGGCTTCTCGGCCAATCGACTGTCGCTGGTGAACCGGGGCTGGATCTACGCCATTGCGCATATCCGCGGCGGCTCGGACAAGGGCTGGGGCTGGTTCCTGGGCGCGCGGCGCATGACCAAGAAGAACACCTTCACCGACTTCATCGCCGCTGCCGAACACCTGATCGACCGCAAATATGCCGCTTCAGGCAACATCGTCGCCCAGGGCGGGTCGGCTGGCGGCATGCTGATGGGCGCGGTCAACAATATGCGTCCAGACCTGTGGGCGGGCGTGATCGGCCAAGTGCCCTTCGTCGACGTCATCAACACCATGAGCGACACCTCCCTGCCCCTGACGCCGCCGGAATGGCCCGAGTGGGGCAATCCGATCGAGGACGCCGCCGCCTACGACTACATGTACAGCTACAGCCCCTATGATCAGGTCGAGGCCAAGGCCTATCCGGCGGTGCTGGCGACCGGCGGCCTGTCGGACCCACGCGTCACCTATTGGGAGCCTGAGAAGTGGGTCGCCAAGCTGCGTCCCGCCACCACCTCAGGCAAGCCAGTGCTTCTGAAGATCAACATGGAGGCGGGGCATGGCGGCGCGGCGGGCCGCTTCGACTATCTGAAGGAAGTCGCCCACGACTACGCCTTCGCCATCTGGGCCATCGACAAGGGCTGGGAGAAGGCGTGAGCCAACTGTTGCTGCGCGACGTTCGGCCTGACGACTTCCCCGCCATCACCGCCATCTATGCAGAAAGTGTCGCGAACGGTCGCGGCACTTTCGAACTGGAGGCCCCGGATGAGGCGGAGATGCGTGCGCGCTTCGCCTCGGTCGAAGCGTTGGGCCTGCCCCGCCTTGTGGTCGAAATCGACGGCGCGTTGGTCGGCTATGCCTATGCGGGACCGTTCCGCACCCGTCAGGCCTATCGGTACATGGTCGAGGATTCGATCTACGTCGCGCCCCAGGCTCGCGGATGCGGCGTTGCGGGGACTTTGCTGGATGAACTGATCGTGCGCTGCGAGGCGATGGGCCTGCGTCAGATGGTGGCGGTCATCGGCGATGCGGAGAACACCGGATCCATCGCCCTGCACCGGACACGCGGTTTCAGTGATGCAGGCGTCTTCAAGGCGGCGGGCTGGAAGCATGATGACTGGCGCGACGTCGTCTTCATGCAACGACCACTGAACGCTGGCGCAGACACGGCACCCGACGCGCCCGGCCTGCCTCTGGTGGATAAAAAGCCCGCCTAACCCCGCTCTTCTCGTCAGAGTTTCAGGCTACAGGATCGCGAAATGCTTGGCGGTCGCATAGGCGACGATGCCCGCTGTCGTCAGTGCGCCAACGCCGCAGACGAGCAGAACCAGCCGGATATGCCGGTGCAGATGGTAAAGCAGTTCGCCAATCATCGACCGCCCCAGTCGGCGGACTGAACAGACCAGTCCGCCTTAACCTTGATATCGCAAGACCAGCGGCAACCCAGACCGCAGCCCTGTGAACATGGTTATATCAAACCAGACGGCTTTGGACCACAGCCGCGCCGATGAAGCTGGCGAACAGCGGGTGCGGCGCGAACGGTCGGCTCTTCAGTTCCGGGTGGTACTGAACGCCGATGAACCACGGATGGTCAGGACGCTCGACCGTCTCGGGCAGGACGCCGTCGGGCGACAGGCCTGCAAAGACCAGACCCGCCTTCTGCTCGATCGCTTCGCGATAGTTGATGTTCACCTCATACCGGTGACGGTGACGCTCGCTGATGTCGGTAGAGCCATAGATCTCTGCGATCTGCGACCCAGCCGCCAGCGTCGAATCATAGGCGCCCAGACGCATGGTGCCGCCCAGATCGCCACCCTGCTGACGCAGGACGCGCTGATTGCCTTGGGTCCATTCGGTCATCAGACCGACGACCGGCTCCTCCGTCGGGCCGAATTCGGTCGAGGACGCCTTGGGATAACCCGCCAGATTCCGCGCCGCCTCGATCACCGCCATCTGCATGCCGAAGCAGATGCCGAAATAAGGGATGTTGCGCTCACGGGCGAAACGGGCCGCCTCGATCTTGCCCTCCGAACCGCGCTCGCCGAAGCCGCCGGGCACCAGGACCGCGTGCGCGCCCTGCAGGCGCTCTTCGCAGGCCTCGGGGTCGCCTTCGAAGGTGTCGGCCTCGACCCAATCAATGTTGACCTTGACGTTGTTGGCCACACCGCCGTGATGCAGCGCCTCGATCAGTGACTTATAGGCGTCCTTCAGGACCGTGTATTTGCCGACCACGGCGATCGTGACTTCGCCATCGGGGTGCAGACGGCGGCGCGCGATTTCCTGCCACAGGGTCAAGTCAGGCTCGGGCGCGTCAGTGATGCCGAAGTGAGCCAGCACTTCGCGGTCCAGGCCTTCGCGGTGGTAGTCCAGCGGCACGGCGTAGATGTCGGCGGAATCCATGGCCTGGATAACGCCGCTTTCGCGTACGTTGCAGAACTGACCGATCTTGCGCTTTTCCTCAGCCGGGATCGGCTGTTCGCAGCGGCACAGCAGAATATCCGGCTGAATGCCGATGGAGCGCAGTTCCTTGACCGAGTGCTGCGTCGGCTTGGTCTTCATCTCGCCAGCGGTCTTGATGAAGGGCAGCAGTGTCAGGTGGACGAAGCACGACTGGCCACGCGGCAGATCCTGCCCCAACTGGCGGATGGCTTCAAAGAACGGCAGGCCCTCGATGTCGCCGACGGTGCCGCCGATTTCGACCAGCACGAAGTCAACATCTTCGCCCGCATCGGTCACAGCAGGCGTCAGGCAGAAGGATTTGATCTGGTCGGTGACGTGCGGGATCACCTGCACGGTCGCACCCAGATAGTCGCCGCGACGCTCCTTCTCCAGGATCGTCGAATAGATTCGGCCCGTCGTGATGTTGTCAGACTTGGCCGCCGACACGCCAGTGAAACGCTCGTAGTGACCTAAATCCAGATCGGTTTCAGCGCCGTCGTCGGTCACGAAGACCTCGCCGTGCTGATACGGGCTCATCGTGCCCGGATCGACATTCAGATAGGGGTCGAGCTTGCGCAGGCGGACCTTATAGCCGCGAGCCTGCAGAAGAGCGCCGAGAGCGGCGGAGGCGAGGCCTTTTCCTAGCGAGGAAACCACGCCGCCGGTGATGAACACATAGCGAGCCATGGGGGGACACCTTACTCCATGATTCGCATCCGGTGCATGCCCCGGAGCAAATCGAACTGTTGATCAAAAGAAGAAAGCGCGCCCTGCGGCGCGCTTTCGAGAAGTCGGTTGTAGTTGCCCGGATTAGTGGGCGGGCTGTGAAGCCGGTGCAGGCGCGAGGCTGGCCTCCAGGTCATCCAGCGAAGGTGCAGACGGCTTGGCCGGAGCGGCAGGCTGAGTTTGAGCCGGTTGCTGCTGCGGTTGCTGGGTCTGCGGACGCGTCGCCAGGGAACCCACAGCGTTGGCGTCGATCATCGAGACCGATGCGCGGTCCATATTGCCGACAACCGTCAGGCCGATGGTCAGGGCGAACAGCAGACCCGCCAGGATCCACGTCACCTTGGTCAGCAGATTGCCCGCGCCACGCGCCGTCATGAAGCCCGAAGGACCGCCGCCCATGCCGAGCGCGCCGCCTTCGGAACGCTGCAGCAGCACAACGCCCGTCAGGGAGATGGCGACAATAATGATGGCGACGAGCAGGATGGTCTGGAGCATGGCGTCATTCATGTGGGCGCGGATGTGCGCCGATCAAGCGGCGGGCTCTATCATTGAAGCCCGCGCGGGGCAAACATCATGCGGCCCTGATGATCTTGAGAAAATCGTCCGCCTTCAGGGAAGCGCCGCCCACCAATACCCCATGCACCTCCTTCAATGCAAGAATTTCTGCGGCATTATTCGGTTTGACCGACCCGCCATACAGAATGGGCGTCTTTGCCGCGCCCTGCCCCAAGCGCGCAATGATCGCCGACCGAATCGCAGCGTGAACCTCGGCGATTTGCTCAAGCGTGGGTGTCAGGCCGGTCCCGATGGCCCACACAGGCTCATAGGCCACGGCGAAATCACGTTCCGACAGACTGTCCGGCAGCGACCCGGCGATCTGGGCGGAGACCACGGCGACAGCGTCGCCTGCTTCACGTTGTTCCAGAGTTTCGCCGACACAGACAATCGGCTCCAGCCCGGCAGCGATGGCTGCTTCGACCTTGGCCGCCACGTCTGCATCGGTCTCGCCAAAGCCAGCACGACGTTCCGAATGCCCGAGAATCACCAGCGTGGCGCCTGCGTCTGTCAGCATTTCCGCCGACACAGAGCCGGTGAATGCGCCCTGCGGCTTATCGTGACAGTCCTGACCGCCCAGCTCGACCTTGCCCCCGTCCAGCGTATTCCGCATCCGATCCAGCAGGGTGGCGGGCGGGCATAGGGCCACGCGGCAGTTGGCGGATTGGGCCTGGATTGCGTCCTGCAACGCCTTGGCTTCAGCCAGGGAGGCCGTCAGGCCGTGCATCTTCCAATTGCCAGCGATCAACTTCACGGATTGTTTCATGCGCCCCTGTCTAGGCGCCCAAAACAGGTAAGCCAAGACCCGTCGCCGCAATCTGAACATCATGCCGTCCTTGCGGGGTCGCGTGTCGCCCGACTATACGCCGAAGTGACGCCACTGTCGGCCAGTCCCGGGTTTTCGAATGATCACCGCCTTCCGCGCCTTTTCCCGATCCAAATGGGCCGCCGGCCTGCTCGTCCTGATTGCGGTCAGTTTCGTGATCGTCGGTGCGCGCATGGATGTGTTCGACAACCTTGGGCCCAAGCACGTCATCAGCGCGGGCGACCGTTCGATGAGCGAGGTTGAGTTCCGCACTGCCTTCGATCGCGTACGTGAGCGGGTGCAGGAACAGGCGGGCCGCCCCCTGACCAACGCTGATCTGGTCGCTGAAAACATTCACGTCCGCTTCCTGGACAGCCAGACCGAACAACTGGGCTTCCTGAACTGGGCCTGGCAGGCAGGTCTGCGCCCCGGCAAGGAGCTGGTGGTCAAGCAGATTCGTCAGATCCCCGCCTTCTTCAACTCGGTCACCGGCCAGTTCGACCAGCAGGCCTATCAGGCCGCCCTGGCTCAACAGAACCTGACCCCGGCCATGCTGGAGCAGGATCTGCGCGACCAGTACGCCACCGAACACTTCGGCGCCGCCGTCTATGCCGGCGCCCGCGTGCCGCGCATCTACGGCGCCCTGCTGGCAGGACAGGCGTTCGAACGCCGTGACGGCCGCTGGTTCGAGGTGACCTCGGCCATGGCTGGTCAGGTCGCCGCGCCGACCGACGCGCAACTGAACGCCTTCATTCAGGAAAACGCCGCTCGTCTTCGTGCGCCGGAGTTCCGCACGGTCTCGGTCGTGCTGTTCTCGCCTGATCCCGCCGCCGCCAACACTCCGATCCCGGAAGCGCGCATCGTCGAACGTTTCAACTTCAAGAAGGACAGCCTCGGCCAACCCGAGACCCGCACCTTCGTCACCCTGACGGCCCCGAACCGCGAAACGGCGGACAAGATCACCGCCGCCCTGCGTGCTGGGAAATCGCCCGTCGACGCCGGACGCGAAAACAACGTCACGCCCGCCACCTTCACGGATCAACCGCGCAGCGCCCTGGGCGACCAGGCTGTTGCAGCGGCTGTCTTCGGCCTGCAGGCCGATCAAGTCTCCGCGCCGATCCAGGCAGGCGTCGGCTTCGCTGTCGCCAAGGTGACCGCCATCAAGGCCGGTCAAGCCGCAACTCTGGAAAGCGCTCGCCAGGAAATCATCGGCGAACTGCGCGCTGAAGACGCCAAGACCCAAACCTACGCCAAGGTCGAGAAGTACGAAGCCGCTCACCAGGCCGGAAAGGGTCTGGCGGACGCCGCACGTGAGGCGGGCGCCCGCATCGTGGACCTGCCCCCCTTCACCCAGGACGGCAAACTGCCGAACGGTCAGGGCCTGAACGCGCCGCCGCAAATCTTCCAGACCGCCTGGACCCTGGCCAAGGGCGGCGAAAGCGACGTGATCGACGCCGGTCAGGGCCAGTATTTCGCTGTGCGCCTGAACGACATCCGCCCGTCGGCCCTGCCGACCCTGGCAGAGGTTCGCGAACCTCTGGCGGTTGAATGGACCCGTCGCGAGGTCATGCGCCGCCTGTCGGCCAAGGCCGATGAACTGGCAGGCCAGATCCGCGCCGGTCAGGACATCGCCACCGTCGCCCGTTCGGTCAACGCGCCGCTGATTACCCGCGCCAACGTCGTGCGCGATCAGGCCACGGTTCAATCGCTGGGTCAGGGCATCGTCCAGGGCCTGTTCGGTCAGTCCAAAGGACAGGTCTTCGCCCAACCCGCCGCAGAGAACGCCTATGTCGTCGGTCGTGTGGACAACATCCACGCCGCTGATCCGGCTGTGGCTGGCCCGCTGGCCGAACAAGCCCGCCCGCGCATGACGCAGGAACTGATCCAGGCCATGGTTCAGGCCTCCTTCTCCGCTGGCGCTCAACGCTCAAAGGCCAAGAACGACCCCGCACTGGCACGCACGGCCCTAGGCCTGTCGGCCACGGGCCCCGCTCCCGCAGCCCCGGCGCAATGACCGCAGAAGACGCAAACCGCCCCGATTTCGAAGCCTTCGCCGCCGGTCTTTCGACCGGTCGGCCGCAGGTGGTGGTTCGACGGATTATCGACGATCTGGAAACCCCGGTTTCAGCCTATCTGAAGCTGGGGCGCGATCGCCCCTACGCCTGCCTGCTGGAGTCCGTCGAAGGCGGCGCAGTAAAGGGCCGCTACTCGATCCTGACCCTCGACCCTGACGTTGTCTGGCGCTGCCGGGGCGACAAGGCTGAACTGGCGCGCGGCGGCGACATCGCCGATGGCAAGTTCATCGCCGAAGCAGAACCGACGCTGAAGTCGCTGCGGTCTCTGATCGCCGCGTCCAAGTTCGATCTGCCTGAGGGACTGCCGCCTATGGCCGCAGGTCTGTTCGGGGTGTTCGGCTATGACATGGTGCGCCTGTTGGAGCCGCTGGGCGAGGCAAACCCCGACCCGCTGGACCTGCCCGACGCCGTCCTGACGCGCCCGTCTCTGGTCGCCATCTTCGATTCGGTTCGCCACGAGATCGTTCTGGTTTCAGCGTCCTATCCCGATGCTGGCGCTGCGCCTCAGGCTGCCTTTGATGCCGCCCTGTCGCGGCTGGACGCCTTCGAGACTGCTCTGCGCGAGCCCCTGCCCGTGCGCCCAGCGCCGCAGTCGACCCCAGCAACAGAGTTCGCATCCCCCGTCGACGGCGAAGGCTTCGCCGAGATGGTGGCGCGCGCCAAGGACTACATCAGCGCGGGCGACATCTTCCAGGTCGTGCTGAGCCACCGCTTCTCGGCGCCCTGGTCAGATGATCCATTTGCCTTCTATCGGTCGCTGCGTCGCCAGAACCCGTCGCCCTATCTGTTCTATCTGAACTTTGAAGGCTTCCAATTGGCCGGGTCGAGCCCTGAGATTCTGGTTCGCCTGAAGGATGGAGATGTCACCATCCGTCCTCTGGCAGGCACCCGCGCGCGCGGCGCCACGCCCGAAGCGGACAAGGCGCTGGAGGCCGAGCTTCTGGCCGACCCCAAGGAACTGTCCGAGCATCTGATGCTGCTGGACCTGGGCCGCAATGATGTGGGCCGCGTCGCTGCTCCCGGTACTGTCGAGGTCACGGAAAGCTTCGTCGTCGAACGCTACAGTCAGGTCATGCACATCGTTTCGAACGTGCGCGGTAAGGCCGATCCCAAGCTGGACGCCGTGGACACGCTTCTGGCCGCCCTGCCCGCCGGCACCCTGTCAGGCGCGCCCAAGGTCCGTGCGATGGAAGTCATCGACGAACTGGAAAGCGAAAAGCGCGGCGTCGGTTACGGCGGCGGCGTGGGCTATATTTCGGCGGGCGGCGAGGCGGACATCTGCATCACCCTGCGGACCGCTCTGTTCGCGGACAACCGCATCTTTGTTCAGGCGGGCGCGGGCGTCGTTGCCGACAGCGATCCAGCCGCCGAATATGCCGAAACCCAGCACAAGGCGCGGGCCCCTATGCGGGCGGCAGACGATGCCTGGCGTTTCCGCACAGGCAATCGCTAGCGGGTGTAGCTGGCGTTCGGATTGTCGATCTGAACGCCAGGGCCCATCACGACAACCCCCGCCATCACGACCGCAGCCATTGCAGCCAATGCCGCCGCGCTGAGCGCCGCGAGTGCACTGGGCTTAGGCTCGTCCACGATCAGCCGCTCTCTCGCGGCGGCGATCTTGTCGGCGATGTCTTGTTCAGCGGTCAGTTTCACAAGCCCATCAGACGCCGCCATCGGTTAAGATGCGCTTTAACGCGACGCCCGCTTGGCGTGGCGGCCTGTCACGCCTAGAAGTCCAGCCATGATCCTCGTCGTCGATAACTACGACAGCTTCACCTACAATCTCGTCCACTACCTCGCGGAGTTGGGCGCGCCGACGCATGTGGTGCGCAATGACGACCTGACGGTGGATGAGGCGTGGGCGCTGAACCCCGCCGCTGTGCTGCTGTCGCCCGGCCCCTGTGCGCCTGATCAGGCGGGCATCTGCCTGTCACTGATCCAGACCGCGCCCGTCTCCATGCCCATTCTGGGCGTCTGTCTGGGCCATCAGGCCGTCGGTCAGGCGTTCGGCGGCGATGTGATCCGCGCCAAAAGCCTGATGCACGGCAAGACCTCGCCGATCCTGCATGAGGGCAAAAGCGTCTTTGCGGGCCTGCCGTCGCCTTTCACGGCGACGCGCTATCACTCTCTGGCGGTGAAGCGGGAAACACTGCCGGATGATCTGGAAGTCACCGCATGGACGGCGGATGGCGAGATCATGGGCTTGCAGCACCGCACTCGACCAATCCATGGCGTGCAGTTCCATCCGGAATCCATCGCCACCGAGAACGGCCACGACCTGCTGGCCAACTTCCTTCAGATCGCTGGCGTAAAGCGCCTCGCGGCCGCCTGATCATGGCCGACGGGTTCAAGCCGCTGCTGGCGCGGCTGGTCGATGGCCAGCCCCTGACGTCTGAACAGGCGCATGATTTCTTTGCCGCCTGTCTGCGCGGCGAACCGACCCCGGCGCAGGTGGCTGCGGCGGTGACAGCCCTGCGGATGCGCGGCGAAACCGTCGATGAAATCGCCGCCTTTGCTCAGGCCATGCGTGAAGCAGCCCTGACGCTGGATCACCCCTATGAGGTGATCGACACCTGCGGCACCGGCGGTGACGGCCAGCACACCTTCAACATCTCAACCGCAGCGGCCCTTGTGCTGGCGGGTGCAGGTCTGAAGGTCGCCAAACACGGCAACCGTGCCATCTCATCAAAATCAGGCTCTTCTGACGTTCTTTCGATCCTGGGCGTCAATCTGATGGCGTCGCAGGCCCAGCAGCGTAAGGCGCTGGACGAGGCAGGCATCTGCTTCCTGTTCGCGCCCGCCTATCATGGCGCTATGCGTCATGTCGGACCGGTACGCGCAGAGATCGGTTTCCGTACAGTTTTCAATCTGCTTGGGCCGCTTTCCAATCCGGCGTCTGCAAAACGTCAGGTCATGGGCGTCTATGACCCACGCCTGCTGGAGCCATTGGCCGAGGTGCTGGGACGTCTGGGCGCCACACGCGCCTGGACCGTTCATGGACAGGGGCTGGACGAACTGGCCACATCCGGTCCCACAGAGGTTGCGGAATGGAAGGACGGCGCAGTTCGCCGCTTTCAGGTCACGCCAGAGGATGCTGGCCTGACCCGCGCGCCGATTGAAGCCATTCGTGGCGGCGATGGCGAGGAAAACGCCGCCGCTCTGCGCGCCCTTCTTGTAGGCACGACGGGCGCCTATCGCGATATCGTGCTGCTGAACGCCGCCGCTGCTCTGGTGGTTTCGGACCGCGCCGAAAACCTTGCTGAAGGCGCCGCCATGGCTGCGACCTCCATTGATGACGGTCACGCCGCCGCTGCTCTTGAGCGACTGGCCCAGATCACCTCCACCCCGCTGGACACCGAAGAAACCGCATGACCGACGTTCTGGACCGCATCGCTGCCTATAAGCGCGAGGATGTCGCCGCACGTAAGGCTGCGACTTCACAAAGCGCCATTGAGGTTCTGGCGGCCGCCGCATCCGCTCCCCGTGGGTTCCGGGCGGCTCTGGAAACTGTTGGTGAGGAAACCGGTCGTCCGGCTCTGATCGCCGAAATCAAGAAGGCCAGCCCCTCCAAGGGTCTAATCCGCCCCGACTTCGATCCGCCCGCTCTGGCCCGCGCCTATCAGGCAGGCGGCGCGGCCTGTCTGTCCGTGTTGACCGACGGCCCCAGCTTCCAGGGCGACGACGCCTATCTGGGGCTGGCGCGCGAAGCGACCACCCTGCCCTGTCTGCGCAAGGACTTCCTGGTCGATCCGTGGCAGGTGGCGGAAAGTCGGGCGCTGGGCGCGGACTGCATCCTGATCATTCTGGCCATGATCGAAGACGCGCTGGCCGCCGAGTTGCTGTCCGAGGCCGAGCGTTTCGGCATGGACGCCCTGATCGAAACCCATGACGAGGTTGAGATGGCCCGCGCCTGTGCGCTGGGCGGCGATCTGGTCGGGGTCAACAATCGTTCGCTGCGGACGTTTGAGGTCGATCTGGAAACGACTGAGCGCCTGTCCATGCTCAGCCCGGTCCGCGCCCTGTTGGTCGCCGAAAGCGGCATCTTCACGCCCGATGACGTCGCGCGCGTCTCCGCCGCCCACGCACAGGCCATTCTGGTCGGTGAAAGCCTGATGCGTCAGTCAGACGTCGAGGCGGCGACACGGCAGTTGCTGGCCGCCTGATCCGGGCCTGTCACGCGGTGCGACGTCACCGTTAAGTTGACATTAGGACGGAACACTTACAGAACATCGTCAATGTTCACGGCCCGTTCCGATTCGAAGGATGGGCGCATGAGGGCCCGGCGATGCTCACGCGTAAGCAGCACGAATTGCTGATGTTCATCCACGAGCGGATTCAGGAGACAGGCGTCTCCCCCTCGTTCGACGAGATGAAGGAGGCGCTGGATCTGGCGTCCAAGTCGGGCATTCACCGCCTGATCACGGCGCTGGAGGAACGCGGCTTCATTCGCCGCCTGGCGCATCGCGCCCGCGCACTCGAGGTCACCAAACTGCCGGAACAGGCCACCGCTGGCGCGCCACGCGGGCGGGCTGGGTTCAAGCCTGATGTGATCGAAGGCGGCGCCAACGCGCCACGCCCGGCGGTTGCCGCCGCTGTGGCAAACGACACGCGCGAACTGCCCCTGTTGGGCAAGATCGCTGCAGGCACACCGATCGCCGCCATCCAGCATGAGCAGGAGCGCCTGCCGGTTCCAGAATCCATGCTGGGCAAGGGCGACCACTATCTGTTGGAGATCGAGGGCGACTCGATGATCGAGGCAGGCATCCTGAATGGCGATCTGGTCGTGATCCGCCGCGGGGACACCGCCAACAATGGCGAGATAGTCGTCGCTCTGGTCGAGGGCGAGGAAGCAACGCTGAAACGCCTGCGCCGCAAGGGCGCCTCCATCGCGCTGGAACCGGCCAACCGCAACTATGAGACCCGCATCTTCGGTCCCGATCAGGTCGAGGTTCAGGGCAAGCTTGTCGGCCTTATGCGGCGCTATCACTGACATCAGGATCGGGCTGACGGGACCAGGGCCTGTCGCCCCTAACATCCGACGTCCAGACGGCCCGCCAGCGCGGGCCGTTTGCATTTTCAATCCGCCACAGTTCGACCGCGCCGCCACGCGCGAAGTCCACACCGTCCAGTATCAAACGCCCCTGACAGGACGCAGGAAGGTCTGAAACCGTCGCGCGGATGCTGACAATCTCGGCCGACTGGCACAGGGCGTCGATCTGGTCAGCAGTCGGAACACGCTTGCCCCACCACAGGGCGATGGGGCCAGCGTCGACTGTTTCAGGGCGGCATGAAAAACGATCACAGGACCAGCCCTCAGCGTCCCGCCCGACCATCTCCAGCCCGCGCCTGCGTGACCAAAGGTCCGCAGCGAACTCGCGCACGCCCGGCCTGACAACCACGGCTTCACCGCCACTATGAAATGCAGCGTTGGTTCCTCCATCCCCGATCCACAGATCAGGAACCGGCGCACGCGGCCAGATCATCACCGCCGCCGCGAACGGCAGGCCCAGCCAGCGCAGCCGCGCGCGCCACACGCAGACGAACACAATGCCCAGAAAGGCGATCGGCAGCACATAGTCCGGCGCACTGGGGATCGTCTGAACCGCACCAGGCAGGCCCGCCGTCCAGCTTCCGATGGCCAGCATGATATCAACGCCCCACCCGGCTACGGTCAGGAAAGGTCCGCCCAGCCCCAAGGGCTCCAGAGCCGCCCCCAACGCCAGCGCAGGCATCAGGATGAAGTCAGCGACCGGCGATGTGCCCAGATTGGCGAGCAGCCCATACACAGCCGTGCGGTTGAAGTGCTGCATGGCGAACGGTCCCGTCGCCATGCCTGCGACCAGACTGGCGGCGATGGCGGCAAACAGCCAGCCGGCGAACTTCTGAACCGTCGCGATGGGCCAGGGCACCGATATCTCGCGCGTTCGCTTAGGCCAGGCCTCAACCAGCGCGACCAAGGCTGCGGTGGCCGCGAACGACATCTGAAAGCCCGGCGTGGTGACGGATTCCGGCTGAATCAGCAGAACAATGAAGGCGGCGACCGCCAGCCCGTGCATCGTCACCGCCTGTCGGTTCAGCAGTATGGCCAGAAAGGCGATTGAGGCTGTGACCGCCGCACGCTCCGCGGGGGCCGGTGCGCCCGACACGATCAGATAGGCGCCGACAGCGATCAAGCCGGCGACAGCGGCGATCTTCTTGCCCGGCGCCCGCAACGCCAGCCAGGGCACAGCCGCCACCAGCAATCGCACGGCGAAGAAGACGAAACCGCCCACAATGGCCATGTGCAGCCCCGAGACCGACAGGATATGCGCCAGTCCAGAGTCCCGCATGATGTTCATGTCTTCCTGGCTAATCCAGGTTTCATGGCTGGTGGTCATGGCGGCGGCGATCCCGCCCGTTCTCTGGCCCAGACGCTCGACGATTCGTTCCGACAGCCTGTAGCGCGCGCCATTCACCGCCATCTCGGCCCGCAATCGCCAGGATGGAGGCGCCAGTTCGATGCGACGCGTCTCGCCCAGACCAAAGGCCACGCCTCCCATGCCCTGAAAGAAGGCATTTCGTCCAAAATCGTAGGCGCCGGGACTGGCAGGCGCAGGCGGTGGATTGAGAATGGCGAACAGACGGATCGCCTCTCCGGGCCGGGGCGGTTCGCCGCGCACCGTGGCGCGCAGGCGCACGGGCGTATCTTCAGCCGACACACCCCGTATACGGACCGGCGCGATCACGATTCGCGCACCGCGTTGCCCCGGACTATCGACATCGACAACCCAGGCCTCAATGGAGGTCGGACGGCTCATGGCTGGGGCAATCGGCGCAGAGATCATGTCTGTCCGCAGCTTGGCCGCGGTGACGCCGCCGCTGAGACAGGCCAGAATCATCAAGGGCCATGTAAATTGCCGTGACCAGCCACGTCGGCGCGCCGCCAGCCACCCTCCAACCGCTACGGCTGCAATCAGGACCACCAGCCACAACGCCGGTTCCGAACGCAGTGAAAAATAGAGCCCGCTGCCGCACCCGAAGGCTACAGGCCCCCAGAGCCTCCACCGCAGCGCCTGAGCCTCTATTTGGTAGCGCAACCAAACGCGCAATCGCGCGGTGGGGGTAGGCTTTGCTGCATCGGGGCGTATAAGGGCGTCGCTTACGGACCCTCCCCCAATGACCTCACCTTCCTCGACAGTTGTCACCCGCTTCGCCCCCTCGCCGACAGGCTATCTCCATATTGGCGGTGCGAGAACAGCATTATTCAACTGGCTGTACGCCAAGAGACACGCTGGACGTTTCCTGATCCGCGTCGAGGATACGGACCGTGAACGGTCCACCGATGAGGCCGTGAAGGCGATTTTCGACGGTTTGAGCTGGCTGGAGCTGTTCGCCGACGAAGAGCCGGTTTTCCAATTCAGCCGTGCTGATCGGCACCGCGAAGTGGTCAACCAGCTGTTGGAAACGGGACACGCCTATCGCGACTTCACCTCTGCCGAGGAGACCGGTCGGCTGCGGGACGAGGCCAAGGCCGAAAAACGCACCTTCGAATCGCCTTGGCGCGACCGCGAACCGACAGTCGACGATCTGGCCCTGCCCCACGTGGTGCGTTTCCGCAGGCCGCAGGCTGCGACGGTTACTGTCGCTGACGAAGTGCAGGGTGCGGTGAGTTGGTCGACCAACGACCTGGACGATCTGGTCCTGCTGCGCTCAGACGGTGCGCCGACCTATAATCTGGCCGTTGTGGTCGATGACCACGATATGGGCGTGACCCACGTCATTCGCGGCGATGACCACCTGAACAATGCCGCCCGCCAGAGCTTGATCTATGATGCTCTGGGCTGGACCCGACCCAGCTTCGCCCACATTCCGCTGATTCACGGGCCGGATGGCGCCAAACTGTCCAAGCGCCACGGCGCACAGGCCGTGCATGAATACGCCGAGATGGGCTATCTGCCCGAGGCCATGCGCAACTATCTCGCGCGGCTGGGCTGGGCGCACGGCGACGACGAACTGTTCAGCGATGCGCAGGCTGTCGAATGGTTCGGTTTTGAGGGCATCGGCAAGGCGCCTGCCCGACTGGACTTCGACAAACTGGCCCACGTCAACGCACACTGGTTAAGGCTGGCGGATGACGAGCGGCTGGCCAAGCTGGCCCTGGACGCGCACCTGCAGCGCGGGCGTGAAATCGCCGAAAATGACGAAGCCAAGCTGCAGCGCGCCATGCCGTTCGTGAAGGACCGCGCCAAAACGACGCTGGAACTGGCGGATCAGACAGAATTCGTTCTCAAAACCCGGCCGCTGACGCTGGACGACAAGGCCCGTAACCTGTTGTCGGGCGAGACGCTGGATCGCCTTGGCCGTCTGCGCGACCGTCTGGCGCTGTTCCAGTCGTGGGACGTTTTCGCGCTGGAAGCCGAACTCAAAGACTTCGCCGAATCCGAGAATGTCGGCTTCGGAAAGATCGGGCCGCCTATGCGTGCGGCTCTTACCGCAGGGGCAACTTCGCCTGATATCGCAAGAACTTTATCCGCTCTTGGCCGCGACGAAAGTCTCGGGCGCTTGGATGATGCGCTGCAACAGACTAAGTGACACCCACAAACCAAAGCGCCCGACGCCTCCCCGCGCCTGGACGTATGATGCAAAGGGGCATTCATGACTGAACAAGCCAAAACCGTCGGCTCGGCGACTCTGTCCTTCGAGGACAAGACCATCGAGCTTCCGGTCCTTTCGGGCTCCACCGGCCCGGACGTCATCGACATCCGCAAGCTTTATGCGGGTACGGGCGCCTTCACCTTCGATCCGGGCTTCACCTCGACGGCGGCGTGCGAATCGGCGCTGACCTACATCGACGGCGACGCAGGCGTGCTGCTGCACCGCGGCTATCCGATCGACCAACTGGCGTCGAAGTCGAACTTCCTGGAAGTCTGCCACCTGCTGCTGCACGGTGAACTGCCGACCGCCGCAGAGTTCGAAAAGTTCGAAAACAGCATCACCACCCACACGATGCTGCACGCCCAGTTCGACCGCTTCTTCGAGGGCTTCCGCCGCGACGCTCACCCGATGTCGATCATGGTCGGCACCGTCGGCGCCCTGTCGGCCTTCTATCACGACAGCCTGGACATCCATGATCCGGTGCAGCGCGACATCTCGGCCATCCGCCTGATCGCCAAGATGCCGACCATCGCCGCCCGCGCCTACAAGTACCACGTCGGCCAGCCCTTCATCTCGCCGCGCAACGACCTGTCGTACGCCGAGAACTTCCTGCGCATGTGCTTCGCCGTGCCGGCCGAGGACTATCACGTCGATCCGGCCCTGGTTCGCGCCATGGACCGCATCTTCACCCTGCACGCCGACCACGAACAGAACGCCTCGACCTCGACCGTTCGTCTGGCCGGTTCGTCGGGCGCCAACCCGTTCGCCTGTATCGCCGCCGGCATCGCCTGCCTGTGGGGCCCGTCGCACGGCGGCGCCAACGAAGAAGCGCTGAACATGCTCAAGGAAATCGGCACGCCCGACAAGATTCCTGAGTTCATCCAGGGCGTTAAGGATCGCAAATTCAAGCTTATGGGCGTTTTACACCGCGTCTACAAGAACTACGACCCGCGCGCCAAGGTCATGCAGCAGTCGGCCTATGAAGTGCTGGCCGCGACGGGCCGCGAGAACGATCCGCTGTTCCTGGTCGCCAAGGAGCTGGAGAAGGTCGCCCTGTCGGACGAATACTTCACCTCGCGCAAGCTGTTCCCGAACGTCGACTTCTACTCGGGCATCACCCTGTCGGCGATGGGCTTCCCGACCACCATGTTCACCGTCCTGTTCGCCCTGGCCCGCACCGTGGGCTGGATCGCTCAGTGGCAGGAAATGATGGCTGATCCCTCGCAGAAGATCGGCCGCCCGCGTCAGCTGTACACCGGCCCGACCGAGCGCGACTACGTGGCCATCGATCAGCGCGGCTGATCGACCCGCCAAGGTCAGAAATGCAGAACGCCGGGGTGAAAGCCCCGGCGTTTTTCTTTGCGTGATATGCGGCGACGATCAGACCAGCCGCAAATCCTTGAACCGCTCGGCCAGGTCATCCAGATCGCGGTGCATGTGCGCCAGCCCGATGGCTGCGGCGCCCAGCGCCATGTCATCACCCTCAACCGCGACTGACAGGGCCAGGGTCGCGTCCAACGGCCCCATCGGATCGCTCGCTTTTCCGACCGACAAGGCCTCCAGCCGTTCGACGGCGCGATTGGCGTCCTTGGACCAGGGGCCGAGCCGCCCGGCCGCCCCATCCGCCTGGAATCCGCGTCCCAGGATCACGATGTCGCTTCGAACCCGCCAGAAAGCCCGCGCAAGGGCCGCACGGTCGGCGGTTTCACGTTGTGGTCCAGGCAGGTCGATCACATTCTTGGCCGCCGTATCCAGCTTGTCCAAACGCCGCTTCAGGTCGGCATGGCGTTTGCGGATTTCGACGATGTCTTGATCGTCTCCCTTGAGGACGAGCGCCAGAAGCGCAGCCGCCTCTCCTGCCGCATCTCGCGCCTGAAGGCGGAAATGCTGACGGGCATGTCTGGGGAACAGCGCCAGAATGGACACCACGCCGACACCGCTGCCGACCAGAATCTCCATGACGCGATCCAGCGCCAGCGAGGCCGGACCGTCAACGCCGCTGCCGCCTGCGATCACGATGGCCGCCGTCACTGGCGCGATCTTTAACCAGGGCCGTCCGGCGCCCAGAAAGGCCAGGGCCGCCGTCGATACGGCTATGGCTCCGGCCAGCCCCTCCATGCCCGCCGGTCGGACAAAAGCCACCGCCGCGCCCACGAAGGCGCCTGTCACGGTCCCCAGCGCCCGATCACGTGCAACGGTCAGCACGCCGCCGCCGATGCTGGCCTGAATGACGACGATGGTGGAGATCACACTCCAGTACGGATGCGGCAGTTGCAGAAACGTCGCCAGATAGAGGGAGACCGTCGCCCCGACCGCCATCTGCAGGGCCGCGCGGACCTCCGACGCACGACGTGGACTGAGCAACCGCGCCATCGTCAGGTTCGTCTCATCCAGTGCGCCAGGGCCTCACTGACCAGCTTCGGCGCCTCGATAGGCGTCAGGTGGCCACATCCAGCCGCTACAATCAGTTCTGCATCCCGCGCCAAGGCGGCGATTTCCTGATGCCCCACCAGAGGCGTGATGACGTCCAGTTCCCCGCAGATGACCAACATTGGTCCGGCATAGGCGCGAACCACAGCCTCGCCGTCCTCGCGCTCCAAGATGCTCTGGCGCAGGAAGACATCCAGCCCCAGTCTCTGGGTCATGGCACGCACCCGCCCCGTCATCTGCGCATCATTGACATGGTCCGGGCCTAAATAGGTTCGCATCAATCGGTCGCCGAAGCCGTGGAACCGCCCCTGCGAGCGGGCCAGCGACGTCAGCGCCCTGCGTTCGGCCGCACGTTCCGGGGTGTCCGCGCGGATGGCTGTATCCAGCAACGCCAGCCGTTCCACGCGCGGCGCCGCCTGGCGCAACACCTCTTGCGCGACGTATCCACCCAACGAGAACCCGGCCAGAGAGAAACGCTCTGGCGCAATCGCCACAACGGCCTCCGCCAGTTCGGGCATCGTCGATCCACGCGTAATGTCTGCAACCCGCACATCGAAATCAGGCGAGAGCGCCTCGATCTGGTCGCGCCACAGTTCGTCGTCGTTCAACAGTCCGGGGATCAGCACCAGACAGGGGCGGCTCATGCTCTCAGCTCGCAGCCTTGGTGGCGATGACCCGCAGCACGGCGTCTGCCGCCAACTCCGATGGGTCAGGACCGCCGCGTCCCATCAGATCCAGAGCCGCCGTCTGGGCTGCAGCCTGCTCTGCCGCAGCGATCGGATCAGTCAGCAGCCGGCCCACGGCCTTGGCCAATGTTTCAGGCGTCGCCTCGTCCTGAATATACTCAGGCGCGATCCGGCGGTCGGCAGCGATGTTGAACAGGGTGATATGCTTGGCCGTCACCAACCGCTTCATCAGCAGATAGCTAAGCCCGTCGATCCGATAGGCGATCACCATCGGCGCCCCCGCCAAGGCCAGTTCGGTCGAAACCGTGCCGCTGGTCGCCAGCGCCGCATTAGCGGCCCGCATGGCGTCATATTTCTCGGCCTCATCGACCAGGTGAACTCGGAAGGGCCAGGCGGCGACACGGGCGGCAACGTCCTGCGCC